>CACCLB010000004.1 GCA_902546725.1 uncultured Bacteroidota bacterium
TGGTTTTTAGGGGGATGTTGTTTGGGGGATGTCTGTAGTGTGTTTTGAAATTAATCCCATTCTTTATATATTACTTAGAAGTATTTTTAATCATAAATCAAAAACAATGGAAATTCTTATCGTTGCAATTCTAATTTCATCAATCAGCATCTACGGAGCTATTACCCTTAAAAGGTTTTACTTTATGCTTGGTTATTTTCTCTTTTCTTTACTTGCTATTACTTCTTTTATCCCGACATTTAGTGAGGATCCTTATCAAGCATTAACCTCTCTGGCATTATTTTTAGTTTCAGCAATCTTATCTTTTCCAGCAAAAAAAAATATTGCTGATTATAATATCAATAATGAAGCTGCTCCGTTAGTTAAATCTTTTGTTATGAGAACTCTTTTTTCACTTAGTGCAATTAATTTTATTGCAATATTTCTTGTCAAATATGACACAAATATGCCAGAAGGAATGACGGAAAGTATGAGGGCTTATCCAATGATTATGCATTCTGTTTTGGGAATATTACCTATTGTAGTGTTAGTTAGAATGTCAAAAAAGAAAATAGGCAGCTAAGATTTTTTTAAATATCCCTCCCAAGCGGAGGGTTTTATTATAAATTATTTTATTTGTTTTAAAAATTATAAAAGTGATTGATCAAGAACACTCTTTAGATATTTATATACCAAAATCTTTGATTGGAATTGTGGATGTAATTGTACAGCATCAATCTTCGAACTCAGCAAATTTACTTTGTCTTCCCAACGCTAAAGTAGAGGTGTTTTTCTTCTTAGAAGGAAGTAAATTGGACCACTTTTACATTAACTCAAGCGTTAGTAATTTCCTTCCAAATGATTCAAATAATTTCGCCGTAGCATTTTCAAGTCAAACCCATCCCATTAAAGCTAAATTTAAAAAACTCAATGCTATCTCAGCTGTTATGAACCCAATTGCTGCAAAAGCTATAATGGATACTCCTGCATGGACAATTAAAGACCTTCATATGGAGCCTACGATGTTTAAACCTTTAAATCAAATTCAGGATTTACTAAATACCTTACCAACTTTTAAGCAAAGAGCACTATTTATCGAGAAATTCATCTACAAAAGACTTTTAGGATCTAAATATCTTAATGAAACTCTTGAAAAAATTAAATCCCTAAACACCTTATACGCTGATATCAACTCTCTCTTTCACGAAACTCAATTAAATTTTAGCCGTTATCACTATTCTCGATCACATTTTAACAGGATTTGTAAAGACTGGCTTGGTGTGAGTTATAACGAGTATCTAATTCATAAAAAATTTAGAAAGGCGATGTATATTATAAGCCATAGTAACAAATCGTTAACTGAAATTGCCTATGAATTAGACTTTTACGATCAAGCCCATTTTACAAGAATTTTCAAGCGGTTTGCAGGAATAAATCCCAGCGCTTATCGGAAGTCTAACAAAGGAGTAGTTCCTGAAATGATTTTGCTAAAATGATCAATTCATACAATTTTATGCTTTAGGCATGAGTTAACTTTGAATTTTATCAAATAATTTAAACCATTATGAAATCAAAATTTATTTTCCCTATTATTAGTATTATTCAAATTCTCATGGGAATTGGACTATTAGTGGGAGTTTTTCTGGACCCTGTGGGACTTATGCAGCCCTTTTTTAATGGCGAAATATCTGCCGATTTAATTTTCTTTTCGCAGGGAATTATTGATGTTACTGCTATGCATATGATTGGAGTAGGTCTGTTTGTTTTTTCCTTATGGAGATTAAAGTTTGACAATGAGTCAAACAAAAAAATATTCCTTGCTTATTCTGTATTTGCAGGCACAGTGTTACTGGTGGCTCTATTTAATCACTTATTTAGAGGTGGTGGACCACCAATTCCTATTTTAATTCTCATTGTATCAGCAACAGCATTAGGATTATACGGCTCAAGAAAAGCGATTGATTAAATTATGCGCAGATCCGATACATTGAGTTTATAAATATATATCCCTCCTAAGCGGAGGGTTTTTCTTTTACACCAATGCCTCCAATCCAAATCCTTTCTAATCCATTGGTTTCATTGCCTTAAGCTAAGATTTACTTGCTACAAAACGGGGGTTGTTTGTTATGGGTTTGTGTGGATACGTGATGGATCTTAGTTTTTATCCTTCCCAACACTATCGTAATGTTTAACTACCAGGAAGTTTTTTACCTTTTGATGAAAGCTCAACTAATTTTTGAATTCTATTTTTCCAAGTTTTCTCAGTTTTTGCAAACTTGACCCATCTAAGAACGAATCTTTTGCTTGAGGGATTAATTGAATTGAAGAACTCTAATGCCTCTTTCTTTCCTAATAGTTCATTTTGAAGATCTTCAGGTATAACTAAGTTATCTACATCATCCATGAAATTCCATAATCCATTAGACTTTGAAATTGAAATTGACTTTAAACCAGCGTCATGCATTTTATCCTGTTCTATTAATTTTGATACTCTTTCTTTATAAGTTTTAGACCAGTGTTGAACTCTTCTTTTTGTGATAAGTTGCATTGTCCTCTTTTCATCCAGCTTCCTCCTTGTTCCATCAATCCAACCGAAGCAAAGTAGTTCATCCAGAACTTCTTCTCTTGAAACATATTTGGTTGCTTCACATTTTTTGAAAGTAACTAACCAAACACTATTATCCTGATTATGATTCTCAATCAGCCAATTCCTAAATTCCTCAACTGAAGTAATTTCAACCTTATCAAAATTATCTGTATTGATCATTCTTTAATTCCTTTAATATAGTCTTACAAAATAGAAATTATCAAGACTATGCATCAAAAAATGAGTAGTAAATAATATTTGCATTGTAGCAACTTTGAATGATAGGGGGATCCATCTTAGACAAGCCTTCGATTTTCTATGGGTTTTTCTTTTACACCAATGAGGACAACCCAAATCCTTTCTAATCCATTGATATCATTCCCTTAATCTGAGATACGTTTGTTGTGGTTTCAGGGGGGGGGTGTTGTTTGGGGAAAGTTTGTAACGTATTTTGAAATAAATCCCATTATCTATATCTTAGAGGTATTAATAATCATAAATCAATTAAAATGAACGTTATTTTAAAAGTATCAATGGCTAACTACGACGCCTGGAAAGAAACATTTGACAAGCATACTGAGCGGGCCGCAGTTTGCGATGAATCTAAAACCACTGTGGGAAAAGTAGACGACACAAGTTGTATAGTTATGCTTTATGATGTCGATATGCAGGGAATGCAGGAGCTTATGGGTTCTGAATTTATGATTACATTATCTAAGGAAATGCAGATTGTCAATGAAGAAATGCATTCATTTGCGCCTCTTCAACCCTAAGTAAGCCAGTCGTTAATTTAATCGACTTTTAAGCTGCTGAAATTCACAAAATGACAATTACAGACGATATTGTTGCAGCAGTGAAAGGTGTAATGACTGATGTATAGTTAAAGTAATCTATTAATAAACTTAGCCCTCCCAAGCGGAGGGTTTTTCTTTTCCACTAATGCCTCCAATCCAAATCCTTCCTAATTCATCGATATTATTGACCTAACTATAGATTCTCTTGAGGCAAAAAGGGGGTTGTTTGTTATGGGTTTGTGTGGATACGTGATGAGTGAAAATCTAAGACTTCTCAGGCACTCCTAATCCAAACACAGGGGCATGGGTTTTAGGAAACGGTTTTTCTATTGAAAAAAGGGGATTTGATTTGATTTGATATGTAACCTAATCTTGCTATCTTAGAGGTGTTAATAACCATAAATCAATTAAAATGAAAAAAAATCTTCTCTTATTATTTATATGTGTATTTAATATTTCTTTTTCCCAATTTGATAAAATTAATACGTTCCAAAATAAACTAATTGAAAATGAGATAACAGGAAGCAATGTTGCACTTGTATGGCAAAATGGAAAAGTAATTTATCATAATATTGAAAATAGCTATCACACCAATGGGAAGCCAATAAATGAAAACTCAATATTTCCCATTTGGTCAATGTCAAAGCCAATAACAATAGTTGCCATGATGATTCTAAAGGAAAGAGGAATGATTGATTTTAAAGATAATGTTTCCAAATATCTCCCTGAATTTAAAAACTTAAAATGTAAAAATCCAGATGGATCCATATATCAATGCAAAAATTCTCTTAGTGTATTTCATTTACTTACTCATCGTTCTGGATACGGTTATTATGGGAATCCACAATTTTTTACAAGTACACTTAAATACGACAATCTTGAGGAATTTAGTAAGGATGTTGCAAGTCATCCAGTAGAGTTTGAGCCAGGGTCTGATTATCTATATGGTATCAACATGGCAGTTTTAGGACGGATTATTGAAGTGGTTACAAAAAAAACTTTTTATGAATTCTTAAAAGAGGAAATATTTAATCCCCTAAAAATGAAGGACACCAAATTTTATCTCACCTCAAAAGATCGTCTTAGATTTCAACCTTTATATATAAATAATGGCTCTATAAAAGGATATACAAATGATCTTGATGAATTAAGTTATGACATAAATAACAAAGCCTATTTTGGTGGTGAAGGATTAACATCTACTCTAAACGATTATTCAAAATTTTGTCAAATGCTTGTTCAAGGGGGAAATTATGGAGAAAAACAAATTATTTCTCAAAAAAGTATTGATGAAATGACAGGGTCATATTCAAAGTTAAATGACAATCCATTTGATTATGGATATTCATTATTTGTACTTTCAGATCCAGAGCTTGATGGCACTAACAGTTCCAAAGGAATTTTTGGATGGTCAGGATATCATAATACTCATTTTTGGATAGATCAAGAAAAAAACTTATTTGGTCTTTTCATGACAAGAGCAAGAGAATTCTCTTTTGGTATTCAAAAAGAGTTTAGGAGAGCCGTCTATACTTCAATAAATGAATAATTGCTATTACTTTTAATTTTACTTCTTGCAAATTCTAACCCTCCCATGCGGAGGGTTTTTCTTTTACACCAATGCCTCCAATCCAAATCCCTTCTAATCCATTGATATCATTGCCTTAAGACAGGATTTACTTACGACAAAATGGGGGTGGTTTGTTAAGGGTTTGTGTGGATACGTGATAATAGAAAACCTACTACTTCTCTGGTATCTCAAACCGTTTAAAAAAGAGGGAGTTAGTTTTAAAATAAAATGTTTTAGTTTGTTATACTCATAAAAACAATAAATCAAAATGACTTCATGATTTTCAATTCAAAATCTTTAAGTATGAGTATAAAAAAACCCCCACCTAAGGTGAGGGTTGAAATTAAATTATTTGCTATTATTTATTTAAATGTGTACCGAATTCCAATTTGAGCTCTCCATCTCGACCCAGAGAATCCAAAATCTGTAATCCTTGGATCATCAGAACCTTCTTGCCATCTAAATACGGGGTCTGGACCAGCAGTTACAGTTCTAAGTGGCTGAGCAAATCCATAGCTTCCAACAAAATATCTTCTGCCCCAATCTTGATTTAAGAAGTTGGTAAAGTTGAAGATATCGAATGTGAATTGAAGTTTATTTTTAGAAACGATAAGGTCTTGAACGAATCTTAAATCAACGATATCTGTCCATGGACCTCTTGTAGCATTTTTCTCAACATAATCTCCTCTTCTTGAATTCAGATAGTCGTTATTTTCTATGAAAGAATTCAATGCGCTCCAATTCGAAGGATTTTCAAGTGTAATTTCACCCTGGCTAGCAGGGACATAAATTAAAGCGTTATCGCGTGAATCGTCATTTAACAAATCAGCACCGTCTCTGTAGGTATAGCTATAAGGCTGCCCTTCAGTTCCAGAGTAGAATAAGCCTATTTGTGTTCTTAAATTATTATTCCAATTTATCTCATAAGACAAGTTTGCAATAACTCTGTGTCCTTGACTAAATAAAGATCGCCCAATACTCTTAGGTGCATTTTTACCATTAACTGTTGGTTGACCTCTCCAGTTAGAAGAGTTTTGTGAAGAAGTTTGATCATACAAAATGAAAGCATCTCCAAAAGAATAAGTAGCAGAAAAATCAAAACCATTACTGAAATTTTTCGCTATTAGAAGTCCTAAGTTATAAGAATATCCTTCAGAGGTGTTGTAGACAAGTGGTATGCGGTCATAAGTAGGATCTAGCGTTGCTCTGCGATCGTAATAAGGTCTGTTGTCAGCTCCGTTTAATCTTCCCACGGCATTCCCGATATTCAGGTTCTCATAAGCGAAACCTTGAAGATTGTCAGTAAATAATCCATCAAAAGAGAATTTCCACCCACTATCTAAAACCTTATCAAAACCAAGGGCATACTTTAAACGTTGAGGCATTTTGAAGTCGGGAACAAATAAGTCAATTTGACCACTAGTACCTCCTGATCCTGCAACAACGTTTTGAGGTTGGTTTTCAATATTAGGTTCAAACGGTATCCCAAATTGCACATCACCACCTACGGTTACACCCGTATTGTTGTAGCTACCTGCATTCCAAACAATTGGCATTCTTGAAAGGAAAACACCAATACCTCCTCTTAGTACGGTTTTCTTATCACCATTGATATCCCAATTAAATCCAGCTCTTGGAGAAAGGTATAGACGGGTATCAATAGAGCCCTCTACGGAAGCTCCTCTTAAATTTTTTCCAGCGGCTTCAAGTAAAGGAATCGTTCTTGAATTAAAATCAGGATTTGGATTGCGATCACTCCAGAAAGGAATATCAAGTCTTAAGCCTGCAGAGAGTTTAAAATCTGAACTTACTTGATAATCATCTTGTACATAAAACCCGATTTGTGCATAATCAGTTATCGCAGCACTATCCAAAGCGTCGTCTCCAAGTTCATCCGTTAGAAGAGAATACGATCTAAAATAAATATCTAGTGCATCCGGGTCACTATTTAGAAAACCTTGTGGATTTAAATATTCGTACTGTCCATAATTTTGACGAATAAATAAATTTGTCGAAGAATAAAACTCGTTGTGGGTCCCAATAGTAAAGGTGTGTTTACCACTGTATAATTCTAAGTTATTTGTTATTGTTATCACGTCTTGATTAAGAAGATTAGCGGTAGAGAAAGCTTCAGCACCAAGGCTGATACTTGCTTGTCCATCGTCAATATTTACTGTAGGGAAACGGATATCACCCGAAGGATCTCGATCATCTCTTACAGTATTTACAGAAACATTCATGGTGTTGTTTAACTTACTGGTTTGATGAACCCAATTGAAAGTTAAATTTGTAGTTTTTGAATTGAACTCCTCTGACCCATTGTAAAAACGTGCACTAAAATCTGATGATCTTCTTGCTTCAATATTGTAAGCATCTAAATATCTAAAGCCTAATGAGAGTTTATCGTTTTCACCCGCATTCCAATCAAGTTTAATATTTATTTTTTCACTTTCTAGAATCGTTGGGTTTGGAGATAATGTTCCAGGATCAAAACCATATGCTGCTTGAACTTGCTGACCAAAGCCTTGAATGCCTGTAGGACCAAGATCACCTGTATAACCACTAGCGTCCCATGGATTTGGTGTTTCGTCATCCTGTCTTTCATAGTTTACAAAATAAAAGAGTTTGTTGGGTACTATCGCACCACCTACACGAACCCCAAGGAGTTGATTCGAAAATTCAGGAAGTTTCTCACCATTGCCCCAGGTATCTTTGCCTGCGAGATTTTCATTTTTAGAGTAGTAATAAACAGAGGCTTCCATTTCATTTGAACCAGATCTTGTAACTGCATTAACTGCGCCCCCAGCAAATCCACCAATTTTGACATCAAAGGGTGAAACTTGTACTTGGAAAGATTCAATGGCATCAATTGAAATCGGATTGACCCCAGTTTGACCTCCATTAGTCCCCGAGCCTGCTAAGCCAAAAACGTCATTATTTACTGCTCCATCAATATAGATGGTGTTGTAACGGTTGTTCTGTCCAGCTATAGAAATTGCAAAACCATCATTTCCCTCTTGTATTTGAGCAAAAGGAGTGGTTCGCACATAGTCTGCTAAGGATCTTGTTACCTGTGGTAATCCATCAATTTTTTCTCGGTCCACATATACCTCATTTCCAGTTCTGTTTGAGTTGAAACCGGTATCAGTTAATACGACTTCTTCAAGAGCGGTAATTTTTGAAGTCAACGTTGGGTTAAACCGTTCTGTTTGTCCCAATTGTAAAAATACGTTTTCTTGGTTATAAGTTTCAAAACCTGTGTAAGAGATTTCAACTGAGTAAGGACCTCCTGGTCGCAGTCCTGATGCTCGAAAATATCCTTCTTCGTCAGTAATGACACCATATATAGACCCTGAAGGGATATGTTTAACAATGATGTTAGAGCCCATTAATGGCACACCCTGATCATCCAAAACACGACCTCCTATGGAAGAGTAGGTTACACCCTGCGCTGTCGCAGAATAGGCATTTATTAATAGCGTTAAAATTAGTAATAGCTTTTTCATTTTTTAAGATTGATTATTTGAAACAAAAATAGACGTACTTTCTATCTCCAAGTTTAACCTAAAGTGAAATAAGTTTAACTTATCATGAAAAGTGACCGGCTCTTTTTAAGATATTGTTAACAAATTCAGAATTGAAAATTACAATGAAACAGATTTATTAAGATAAAATAGGGTTGAGTTGGACTAGATTTAGTATGGAGACGTAATTGGGGTTAATTTTCTTTAAAACCTCAAAATTTGATTAAATTTTTTAATTTAGTAATTCTATGAAAATGAATGAAATTACAAATACATACCAAATACTTAATTCAAAATCTGAAAAAGATCTTTTTCATATTATAAAGTTCAGTCATGCCCCCGCCCCGTACAAGAAAAAGGCAAAACAGATTTATAAAGTAAAATTTGGAAAAATTATCTAAAAACGGGGTTGTTTTTATAAACCCTCTATTTGTTAGGCTATAACATCATAAGCCTTTAAGGTAAATTAAATTGAATCTGTAAAAATTTTTTCGAGAGTAAACGATTTGATAAAATCGATCAAAACTCTATCTACAATCTCATTAGAGTCTGTCGAATTGCTTACTCCTAGAGGAGTCAAATTATCTAGCCAATTTTGTACTGTTTTCGTGTTTTTTAAGTTAAGTTCATTTAAAACTGTACCACCTAATTGCTTAATAATTGATGCATTATAGATTTGTTCAAAATGATAGGTGATTGGTATTGTCAATAGGGGTTTATTTAAATATAATACTTCGGATAAAGTTGAAAATCCTGACGAACAAATCACACCTTTCGAACTAAGAAGAGTTTTATTAAATTTTTTTTCATTGATCTTTTCCAATCTAATGTTATTTAAAGTAGAAGAATTTTCTACAAGGGGTGAAAAAATCACCCAATTATAGCTTTCAAAATGAGAAAAAACTTGAGTTAGCTTTTCAATTGAATAGTTTGGTAAGTAAACTAAATAATAATCTTTTACTGCCACCTTGGTCTTCATTAATTCTCTACGAACTATGGGTTGAAAAATATTTTCTTTGCGTTTAATAAGATGGAAACCATAACCTTTTTTTGTGGGCGCAAAATATTTCAAAAACAATAATGTAAACTTGTTCTTTGTAGAGTTACTAAATTTTTTGTCGGAAAGCATTGCATATTGGTTACTTAGGGCAACACATCTTCTATTTTTAAGATAACAAGACCAAGCAGTTATTGGCTCAAAGTCGTTTATAATCAAATCATAGGCATTTGTATTGCATTGTATAATATCAATTATAGCACGAATGAAGTTATTTTTAAAAAAAGTTTGAATCCAATTAATCTGTCCTTTTTTTGAGTAAAAAAGAGTTAAGCCTTTGTAGTGATTGATAACTTTATTATCAATATTTAAAAGTTTGTTTTTTGGTCCACTAAAAACAACATCAACCTCAACTCTTTTATTTAAAATTGAAATAATTTCTTTTGCCCTTGTGATATGACCATAACCAGTAGTTTGTATCGCATAAAGAATTTTCATGTTTCATTAATTTGAAATTCATCCATCAATTCAGCGTATATTTCTTTATAATTTTTTTCAGCAATTTCCTTTTCAACACCACCAGAATCATTTTGCTCGTGATGGTAAAGAGCCCATTCTCCATTGTTGTACTCTAAAGCTGTTAAATTTTCAATCCAGTCCCCTGAGTTTAAATAAATTACTTCATTCCCTTTAGATATTATGGTCTTTATATTTGGTTGGTGAATATGTCCGCAAACAACATATTTATAGCCTCTTTCAGAAGCAATCTCTACAATAGTCTCTTCAAATTTATTGATGAATTTAATGGCACCTTTAACCCCATTTTTAATTTTTTTTGAAAGTGAATATTTTTGATAGCCCATTTTGATCAACAAAAAATTTAATATGCTATTTATTACTATTAGAATATCATATCCAAACCCACCTAATTTAGCAATCCATTTTGAGTATTTCATTGAAACGTCAAATACGTCACCGTGAAAAAACCAAGCTTTATGACCGTTAAGATTTATGACTTTTTTGTTTAGGATTCTAAAATTTTTTAGCTCAAATCCATTAAATCTTCTAAGCATTTCATCGTGATTTCCTGTCAGGTAGTAAATGGTTTTCCCCTCCTGAATTAGATTGAGAAAGTATTTTACAATTTTCATATGGGATTTCGGGAAATATCTTTTATTAAATTGCCATATATCAACGATGTCTCCGTTGAGTATAATAGTTTCAGGATCTATTGATTTAAGATATTTTAATAGTGCTTTTGATTGACAACCATAAGTTCCTAAATGTATATCAGATAGCACCAAGATTTCAAGTGGTCTTTTCATCTATTAATTTTTTTCTAATTAAATAGATAAGTGTTAATTGAACTTAAACCAAAAAAAAAGATTAGGTTATTTTTTTCAATTGAATGTTGTCAAATTATTGAATTTTCTCTTTTCATCCTTTATATACACTGTGAAACCCTACACCAAGCCATCAAGCGTCTCCAGCATCAAATTCTCAACCTGAGCTTGTACTTCACATAGTAGATAACATCTGAAAGAATGCCTCTTAAGACCGTTGTAAAAGAAGCAACTTTTTAAAAGAAGTATTTGAGTATAAGCCCTTTTTCACTGGGGATATAGTAGTCTACACCTCTAAGGAAAATTCCGATGAATTAGAAGGGAAAGATAATTTTAAAGCAAAGTCTTTAAATGATTTGTAAACCTTTTACAGTTTACAGTTTTGTACTACATTTATTACATAATAGAAGGGCATTATTTTGACCCAACTAATGGCGTGTTTCGAAGAAATACGCAAATAAAAATGTTAATAGAGAATTTGGATTATTATCAAAATCCCACAAAGCCTTTCTATTATTGACTTGGGGATGTAGCTCAGCTGGCTAGAGCGCTTGACTGGCAGTCAAGAGGTCGTGGGTTCGAGTCCCATCTTCTCCACATTGATTATCAAACACTTACATTAACATTGTAGGTGTTTTTTATTTATATAGTAGACTATTTAGTAGACCAAATGCTCTCCTAGTTCAATGGATAGAACAAAAGTTTCCTAAACTTTAAATCAAATTTCGATTCTTAGGGAGGATAAACTTATTATTTGACGTTTTAGACCTCATCAAAAATCTCAACCTCCTATATTTATTAGCTTAAACACTTATTTAGTATTTCAGTTATATATATGAACACATTTAGTTCATTGAAATATATATAGCTGGACTCTGTCCTTGAAACTTTAGTCATAAGTGGTTAGGCTATTGGAACAGGTAAGATTTTTTATAAAGTTTCTTTTTGGGGGGGATTTTTCTTTTCTTTCTTTCTTTGCCTACTTTCTTTCTTTCTTTTCTTTAAGTGATGCGAACTGAGGACGGAGGATAGAGTCCGAAGTGAGCATATGAAGTATAACAGCGAGCGAGGTCATAAAGACCAAGAGCGAGCTATAATTAAGTATATAAATAAGATTATGATAAGATACCCAGAACAGATATTAATAAGGTTAGAGAAAGGACAGAATGAGGTTTTAAAGAGGGATGCAGATAAGTTTGGTTTAACTGTATCATCTTATGTTAGGTTGAGGTTATTTAATAATAATTTGATTGATTTAACGTAAAATGAATGTTTTATAAGTTGAGGTATAGGGTTTGATTAAATCATCTGTATATCCTCTTCATTAAGTTCAGGGAGTTATTTGTATATTGTTTTAATAACAACTTACTATGACTGTAATTAAAGAGCCAAAAAAGTGGTACGTAAAACTTTTTACTTTAGGGAGAAATTTTAGTTCAAGAACGTTTTCTGATAATACAAAAAAGTTTCTGTTAAATGCGATTGGTCTGTTTATCGTTGTAACCTTTACTTTTTATGTAGAAAGTGTTGGGGATGATTTTGAAAACAGACAAAAATATTTAGATGTTTCAAAGGAAATTTTAAGTGAACTATATGCACATCAAGTTTATGTAGACGAATATATCGAGCAAACAAATTGGGTTACAGAACTGTATCAAAAACAATATGAAAGATGGGAAGTTGATAACGACAGTATTTTTATTGATTTTATGGAGGATGAAGAAGAGCCAGATGGAAAATATTATTTTGCTCCAATGAGTATGTATACTAATAGAGATCCTTTCCACCCACCAAGAAGAAATTTTACAACCTTTTCAAAGGGGAATCAAGACTTTTTTTTAATAAATCCTGAAATTTCCAATCGAATTTTCGAATTATATGATGGAACAGAACTAGAATATTTGATAGAAAATACTGGTAAAAATGAAGAATTATATATAAATCAGTTTGTTCATCGAATTGCAAATAAATGGATTTACGTTTTACCCTGGGTTGATATTGATTATAATGAATTTTGGATAGAAAATAGAAAGTATATTCAAAATGATAAATTCATTAAATATAACCTGTATAAAAGAATAGATCTATGGGAGTGGAGTGTAAAAGAGCAGTTATCAATGTACAGTAAAACAGTTTTAGATGATATTAAAAGTCTTGATAGTGTAATCCAACAAATGGACAACGAAAAGTATTTCCTTTATTGGAAAATAGATTAAATCATCGGCATATCCTCTTCATTAAGTTTAGCATATCATACAATGGTCAATAAGAATGTTTCCTTTAATTATTTTAAAAATTGCTTGATTAATCAATTCATCATTATTTAAGGAAGTAAATTGTTTCCAAACAATTCCTATAGAATCAGTTCTTCTGAAAAAATACAGAAATTCCCTATGGGTAAAATAAACTTTTGGGTAACTTGATAATTGTTTCTCAAGTTCTTTCGGGGTTACTATAGATTTCATCCTATCTGTAAAATCTCGAGTATGCTTTTTATGATTTCCTTCATTTGAACCTTCTAAACAATTGTCCATTATCGGTTCAACAATTTTAAGAATTTCGTCAGAACTTAAATCAGAAAGTTTTAATTCTGCACTCAAAATAATTTTATTTAATATTTCTGTAGTTTAAATATAAAGTTAAAAAAACTAAATCATCGGCGAATCCTCTTAATTAAATTTTAGATACTTTTGAGATTAATTTTAGTAAACAATGGAGCTATTAAATCTCTCTACAGAATGGGCTGAAAGCGAGGTCTTTTCGACAAGATTTTTCATTTTATTCGCAATAGTTTTTTTTATTGCAAGTTTAGGTTTTTGGCAATTAGGAAAAACAGATTTGGCAAAAGCATATATAATTCCAACTTCTGTAGCTGCAATACTTCTACTTATTGTTGGACTTGGTTTGTTTTATACAAACAAATCAAGAATTAAACATTTTAATGAAGATTATAATTCAAATTCTATTTCATTTTATGAGTCCGAGATTAAGCGAACTGAAAGCACCTTAAAAGAGTACAAAGTGGTATTTAAAGTTATTCCCCTATTAATAATTATTGCTGCACTTTTAATTTTATTTTTCGATTCAACTACAATAAGAGCAATAAGCATTACCACTATTGCTATGTTAATTATTGTTTTGCTTATCGATGGGACTGCTCATTCGAGAATTGAATCCTACAATAAAAGTTTAAAAGAATTAAGTGTAAAATAAGTCAAACCATCGGCATATCCTCTTAATTAAGTTCAGGAAGTAATTTGTACTTTTAACATTATTAATCATAAATCAATTAAAATGAAAAGCTTAATACCTACTATTCTTATTGCAATATTTCCTTTAGTAAGTTATTCCCAAAAACCTAACTTCTCTGTTTACAACAATCAGATAAATATGGTAAAAGATGAAGTAAAATATTTTGAAATTGAAAAAATTAACAGCCAATTCTATATGCTTGTAGGTGGTGGTGGAAATGTAGGTGTTTTTATAAGTAATGGGGAGGTTATTTTAATTGACAATAAATATGAAATACTAGAGGATGTTCTTATGACTTCTTTAAGAGAAATTACTGATAAACCCATCAAATATATCATTAACACTCATTTTCATCACGACCATTCTGACGGTAATAGAGCATTTGGGAAACAAGGAATCCCGATTATATCTCATCAAAATGCTAAAAAAAGAATGATGGAAGATGTCGAACTTTATGGTGGGATTTATAGTTTTATTAAAGATTTTGTTCAGCCCAAATATGATAAAGCATCATTGCCAGTATTTACCTACGAAAGTAAAATGACCATAAGTCAGGGAAATGAAGAAATAGAATTGTATAATTTTGGGAAAGCCCATACAGATGGAGATAGTGCTGTGGTCTTCAAAAACAATAATATTATTCATACAGGTGATGCATTTGTAAGGTATGGGTATCCATATGTTGATTTAAATAATGGAGGTTCAATAAAAGGATTAATTGACTTTTTGGGAACATTAGAACTATTATGTGATAATAATACTATTATTATTCCTGGACACGGTGAATTAAGTAAAAAAGAGGACGTTACAAAATTGAAAAACACATTAAGCGATTTATATACGAAAACGGTAATAGGATTGAAAAATGGATTATCACACGGTGAAATTTCAGATTCAATTGAAGAAACACTTAATGGAGATGCTAATGTTAAACTTAATTATATCAAATCTATAGAATTAGAGTTGTCAAAAGACTAGTTTTAATCAAACCATCGGCATATCCTCTTCATTAAGTTTAGGCACTAACAGTATTTATTAATCACTAACACAATGTAATTTATTTATTATATTTGATTTATACAAAATCAATGAAAAAGCTACTATTTATTTCCCTTTTATTTCTGTTTACTTCTTGCTACACAACACGATTTGTTGTTGGAGAGGGTGCTAAAGGAAATAATGAAATTAGATTAAAACAAACACATTTAGTTAACGGATTAATATCTTTTGATATTCCTGAATTGAAACAGATTATTGAAAAGGAAGATTATACTATTATCACAAAACATTCATTTATTGATTTAGCTTTAAATTCTTTCACTTTTGGCATTTATACTCCAACAACTGTAATAATAAGACATTAAAAAAAATGAAAAATTTCATAATCATTTCCCTTTTAAGTTTTTCATTATACTCTTGTGTTTCTATACGCTTTCCTGAATCAATTAAGGTTGATATTTCAATTCCTGAAAATTTAGACTTAGAAAAGGTTAAAGTTATTATTGACACTTTAAGGGGCGTTAATTTAAAAGGTAAAAATCTTGATGCAGTAATGGAATTTAACATTATCAAAAAGGATTTACCAATAAATATATCTGAGGACATTAATGCAAGTGTTAATTCAGTTTTTGTTGTTGATTCTGAGAAACCTTTGATAATTATAGATGGTCAGGAGCAGGTAAACGATAATATAGTTGAAATATTAAACCCTGAAAAAATAGAAACAATAGAAGTTTTTAAAGATAGCGTTGCTATTGCCAAATATGGAGCAAAAGCTAAAAACGGAGTAGTAGTTATTATAACTAAGCCAAATAAATAGTAATTAGTAGCTTTAAGATAATTAGTTGTAAAAAAGATTTAGTTCAAGTATTAACTGTTTTATTAATACTATTTAAATGTCAATTTACTTTCCCGTAATTTTTGTTTCTGTATTGTTTTATGCTATAGGTTATTTTATGAATAAAGAAAATTCTAAATACCTCCTATCAGGATACAACACTATGTCAGATGATGAAAGAAAAAAATTTGATATTGAAGGCTAACTTAAAATATTTAAACCCTTTTTTAAAAATCAAGCCCTGTATTCCTTTTTTGTATTTCAGCTCTTTTATTTTTTATACGATAATAAAGTATCATTATTTATTTGGTGTATTTATATATCCATTGCACCATTATACCTTGTTTTTAAATCACAAAAATTTAAAAAAACAATTCTTAAAACTGATGAAAATTTAATAACGAAAGTTTAATTGATGGAAGAACAAAAAACTTTACGAGTGTTTATTATTTGTATAGCGGCTGGTGCTATAGTTGCCTTATTAGTGCTTTTTTTATAAATATGGACAACGGATTACTTATTACATTAATTTGTATTCTTGGAATAGACATCTACAAGCAAAATTTTATCAAGTGAGTTTTTGGGTAAATTGATACTTTTTTCTGAACCAAGCACTGTCTTAACGTTTGCTACCCTATTTGACTTTTTTTTAGCTGAATCGCCTCTAATATTTCGGATTGAATATCAACAGCATAAACCAAACCATTTTTAGCCAATGGTGCCATCTTAAAAACATGGTATCCAGAACCTGCCCCAATATCTGCAATAGTATCGTTTGGACTAATTCTCATGTTTTTAATCAAGGTTGTAACATCCTCTTCTTTTTCTCTTTCAGACCTCTCCAACCATTTAATCCCTTGAAATCCCATCACATAGGCAATTTCCCTTCCCATATAGCATTTTCCGATGCCATTGAAATCACCTCTTTTAAAGATATATTTTGAATAATTATCTTCTTGTGCATATAATTGATTTGAAGTCAAGTGGCAACATATTAATAACATAAAAATTGAGAAGTATTTCATAAGATGAATTTTATTCATATTTGAATATCAGATTATAAATTTAAAGTATTTAAACTTCACACCAATGAGGACAATCCAAATCCTCTCTTATCCATTACTATAATTGACCTAACCTAAGATTCTCTTACGGCATTATGGAGGTGGATTGTTTAGGGTTTCTGTGGATACGCGATGGGGTAAGCTAAAGCTTTACGGGTTAATATGGATCAGACTTTAGATTGAATTTAATTTAAAATTCATAGACATGTTTAAGGGTGTGTGTATGTAAAAAAATTGTTTTTGGAGTGAAATGGGGATTATAATATTGAGTTTTAATTTTACTCATATTATCTTAAAGCGTCTAAATAATCTTGTGAAGAGTGGGATTGTTACAATTGAAAATGGAAGAATTAGTAACAACGTTATAATCCAAAAAGATAATTTATTTGGAGAGCATTTAATTAATTCTTTTATCTTAACCATATTGCAATTTTAATTAATAAAGTGTTGATTTATGTAAACTGAGTAATACAATAATGTTACTAAAAGTGAAGATGAAAAAGATATCATGACACCGTTATTCCGAAAACAGAGGGATGGGTTCAAATAAACAGTTTTCTTATTTGAGATTTATATCTTTGATAATGTAACTGACGAAAAAAAAGTCGCTAAAGGAATCATTGACTTGGCAAATAAAAGCACTAAAATTTGAAGCAAGAAAACTTGAATAATTAAATAAGCCCTCCTAAAGGGAGTCTTTTTTTACCTGCACCACATAATTTAAAGTAAAATAATAATATTTTTTTAATATTAAGCTGACATATAAATATCGCAACCATTTGTATTTTTAATAAAAATTTTAAATGAGAAGTTATTCACAAATTCACATGATTGGTGATGTTTACGCAAACAATATCTGCAATTGTGGAAATACGTCAAATCCAAATAATCTATGTGACGGTTCACATTGGATGTGTAGATGAAAAAAATTATTAAATACGATAAACAGATTCAATCCCTATCAATTTTTTTTGGTTTATCAATAGCAATTGCTTTGAGTAGTTATTTGCATTTTCTTGCAATTAAAATCTTTTTAGAGATTATTTCAAAATAAAATTCTGCTGGATTTTAGTCACTAAGCAAAGCAGAAATGGTAGGTGCTTAATTTATTTAAATTGTTATCATATCCACTTCGTTGGGTTCAAAATCAAATCAACCCTCCACTTAGTGGGTTATTTTTTACATCAATAAGTACATCCAAATTCTTACTAATCCATCGCTATTATTGACCTAAATTAAGATTTCCTTGCTACAAAATGGGGATTGTAAACGGTCTGTTGGGATATGTTATTTAAGAAATTTCTCGTTTAACATTAATATAACATATAGTTAAAGCAAATTATACTTTTTGATGACGTCTTAGTAATCAAGTAGAGCTTATTCCGCATTTAAATTTGATAAAAATAATCATACGATGAAAAAAACTCTAACTACTATATTATTGAGTCTATGCTTTACTGCATTTAGTCAATCAAATAACTTTCAAGGCAGAATATTAGACTCTAAAAATTTCCCTTTACCAGGTGCAATAATTAAAATTGAATCTGAGGACCTTTATACAACTTCAGATTTCAATGGATATTTCCTTATTCAAAACCTCAAAGAGGGGTCATATATTATTAGTATATCTTATGTAGGTTACGAAAACTTGACTGATGAAATTTCAATACCGATATCTAATAATGACCAATCAATATATATCTTAGAAACAAGAGTTAATGAATTAAATGAGGTCATTGTTTCAGGTTTTCAATCAGGAAATTTGAAAGCACTTAATAAACAGAGAAATGATATTAATGTTACAAATGTGGTTTCAGCTGATCAAATTGGAAAATTTCCTGATGCAAATATAGGTGACGCTTTAAAAAGAATTCCAGGTATTAGTATGCAAAACGATCAGGGAGAGGCAAGAGATATTGTAATTAGAGGATTTTCCCCTGGATTAAATTCGGTTACCCTAAATGGTGAAAGAATACCATCTGCAGAGGGTGACAATAGAAGAATTCAAATGGATTTAATCCCTTCTGATATGGTTCAATTAATAGAAGTAAATAAAACTTTAACTCCTGATATGGAGGCTGACGCAATTGGGGGGTCCGTTAATCTAGTTACTCGATCAAATCCTAATGGATTTAGATTTTCATCGACTATTTCTGGGGGTACAAATCCAATAAGAGAAGGTGGTTACAATAGAAATTTTTCACTAATAGTAGCTGACAAATTATCTGATAAATTTGCTTATACATTTAGCGCTGTAAATCACAGCAGTGATTATGGTTCAGATAATATAGAATTTGAGTGGAATGACCCTAGCGATTCAGGTTCTAGAATTGGTGAAATGGACATTAGAAGATATGATGTTAAAAGAACTAGAAGAAGTTTAGCTCTTAATCTTGATTATAACATTAATAGCACAAATCAGCTTTATTTTAAATCACTTTACAATTCAAGAGATGATTGGGAAAATAGATATCGATTGAGAATTGCAAAAATAAAGGATGATAATGTAAGAGTTCGTAAACAGACAAAAGGAGGAATAAACAACGATCGAAACGAAAACACAAGATTGGAGGATCAACGCGTATACAAATTTGCGTTTGGTGGAGACCATCTATTTGGCAAGCTTTCTACAGATTGGAAATATTCATTTTCTAAAGCATCAGAGGAAAGACCTGACGAAAGATATATTCGATTTGAACAAAAAGGGGTTCCGATTAGTGATGTTGATATTTCTTCTCCAAGATTCCCTAATATTGTTTTCTCAGGAAATAGTTGGAATGATCCTTCGAATTATGAATTTGACGAGGCACAAGGTGCTGATAAATATACCGAGGAAGACAACCATTCTTTTCGTCTAAACTTTGAGATTCCATATAACAAAAATGACTACTTAAAGTTTGGATATAAACTAAATTCCAAGTCAAAACTAAGGGATGATATTTGGTATGAATATGATGTGAATGCCAATACTATGGCAGATGTTTCATCTGAAGATGTAACTATTGAAAATTATCTTCCTGGGAATAAATACAAACATGGGATTTTTGCCACAAGTGAATATTTGGGCAGTTTACCATTTGATTCCTCAACTGTAGGGGACCTTGTTATGGACGAGTTTGCTACCTCAAACTATACTGCAGACGAAAATGTAAATGCAGCTTATTTAATGATTTCAGATCAACTTGGAGAAAATTCTAAAGTCATATTAGGTGCAAGGCTAGAAAATACTGATATTAGTTACACTGGTTTTGCGTTTGATGAAGATAACGATGAACTTATAAGCGATTTAGAAGCCCTTGAAGGTTTTAAAACTTATACAAATATTCTGCCTAACATAAACTTTCAAACAAAATTTGGCGAGAACTTCGTATTGAATGCAGCATATACAAATGGAATTGCAAGACCTGCATATTTCGAATTAGTCCCATATGAGGTTATAGTTCCAGATGATCTAGAAATAGCACAAGGAAACCCAGATCTTGAAGCTGTAGTTTCAAATAATTTTGATTTAATTGGAGAATATTACTTTTCAGGGTTGGGCATTGTATCAATTGGATTATTTAATAAAAATATTGACAATTGGCTTTACACATATTCAAACGATAATTACACATTTAACGGAGAGGACGGTTGGGACTATCAGCAAGTAAGAAATGGAAGGAAAGCTACTGTTAATGGAATTGAATTTAATCTACAAACTAAACTCATTGAAAATCTTACCTTCTTTGGTAATTATACTTTTACAGATTCAAATACTGATGGTATCGATGAGCGACCAGACGCTCCTTTGGCAGGTGCTGTTGAAAATATGTTAAATGCTTCTTTGGCATATGAATCAAATAAGTTTTTTGTTCGGGTATCAACTAATTATTCAGGTGAGGCTGTAGATGAGTTAGGCAGTGATACTTGGGAAGATCGCTATTATGATGAACAATTTTTTCTTGACGCGAATGCTGCTTATACTATAAATGATAAAATCAGGATTTTCACTGAGTTCAAAAACATCACCAATCAACCATTAAGATATTATCAAGGAGCTACTCATAGAACAATGCAACTAGAATACTATAACTTTAACTGGAATTTAGGTGTTAAAATAGATTTATAGAAATGAATAAACTTACTGTAGCTATATTTTTATATTCGATAAGCTATCTAAGTGGACAAGAGGGTAAAAATTTACCCTCTTTTTCATTTGAGACTATAAGTGCTGATTTGGAAACAATACCAGTTAAAAGTTCAGGAGATGCTGCTGATGATATAGCAATATGGGTCAATCCAATTAATGCAAATAAAAGTATCGTTATCGGAACGGATAAAAAATGGGGTTTAGTAACCTATAACCTTAAAGGTGAGATACTAAGTGAAGTTCAGGTAGGCAGAATAAATAATGTAGATGTATTGCCGTTGATCAAATCAGAAAAAAAGACTTCATTTCCAATAATTTGCAGTTCTAACAGATCTGATAATTCTGTTATTTTTCATCGTTTATATCCAACTGGTAGACTTCAATACCTTGATAAATTTAAATTCTTCCCAAATTTGAAAGAGGTTTACGGAATATGCTTTTATGAGGATAACGATCGAATATTTCTTTTTGTAAGTGATAAGAAAGGAACAATTGAGCAATGGGATATGGGAAGCAAAAACTTCTTTACCAAAGCAAAGCGAATTCGTACCATTAAAGTAAGATCAACAGTCGAAGGAATGGTAGGAGACCCTTTTTATAAAAAATTATATTTTGCTGAAGAAAAAAAAGGACTTTGGCAGATAAATGTTTATCCTGACGTAGATTTAGACAAGAAATTAATTCTCAAAACTGATAAGAAAATTTTAAAAGCTGATTGGGAGGGACTTGCTTTATGGGAGAAACAAAATGGTTACGGCTATATATTAATATCCATTCAAGGCAGTAATAAATTTTGTTTTGTTAATCGAAAAACCAAACAAATTTTTAAAACATTTGAAATTAAATCGACACCTCAAATTGATGGCGTTGAAGACACAGATGGTTTAGCATTAAAAGTTTTCAAAAGTGATCTTTTTCCTGAAGGTATGTTAGTTGTTCAAGACGGAGAGAATGGACTGGAAAACCAAAATTTTAAATACATCAGTTTGAGTAAATTTATTAAGCAAAAACATGAAAAGTAAATCACAAAATCTAGCATTATTTTTCATATTATTCGCGTTAAATATAGTTGCTCAAGACAAAATTTATCAAAAGCCTATAACCCATCTTAGTTTTGGATCTTGTAATAGGGCTGGGTTGCATCCTGAAGTATGGAAAACAATTGGTTTACAACAATCAGATGTATGGATATGGCTTGGAGATATAGTTTATGGAAAAACAGCTGATTCAAAAGATTTAAGTCAGCAATATGAAATACAAAATGAGAATCCGTATTACGGGGAGTTTAAAGAAAAAGTAAAAATCTTTGGTGTTTGGGACGATCACGATTATGGTAAAAATGATGGTGGTAAAGACTATGCACTAAAAGATGTGAGTCGAGAACTACTATTTAATTTTTTAGAAATACCTGATACTCATCCTGCGAGAAAAAGAAAGGGAGCATATCAAGCATATAGTTTTGGTTATGGCTATCAAAAGATACTTTTGATACTTTTAGATAATCGATATTTTAAAGAACCCTATAAAAATAATCCTGACCCGAAACAACGCTACTACCCCAATCCAGGACTCCTGCTTGGTGAAACACAATGGAAATGGTTAGAAAGTTTACTTTCAAGTAGTGATGCCCGAGTACATTTATTTGGTTCAGGTATTCAATTCCTTTCAGATCAGCATCCTTATGAAAAATGGGAAAACTTCCCAAATGCAAAAACACGTATGCGAGAATTAATTTTAAAATATAATGTTAAAAACCCTGTGTTTTTATCAGGTGATCGGCATATTGCTGAGCTTTCAAAGACAGATTTAACTCCGGCTAAATCATTATTTGACTTTACATCTAGTGGAATAACTCATTCTTATGACGTGCTACAAGATGAAATCAATCCGTATCGCATAAGTCCTTTAATTGTAAAACGTAATTTTGGGCAAGTACTCTTTGATTGGAAGAGGAGTACAATACGTTTTGAGATTACCTCTGCTAATGGAAGATCCCTTTACCAGAGTACGCATTACTTAGAGTAATTTAGCCATTTAATAATATTAAATAACCTTTCATTAACCATTTAAAAATCATTAACAATAAAAGACAATTTACATTTGTGTTGTTATAAATGTTTTGTATAGTTATAGTTTAGTAAAAGGTGGGTTCTTTACAAGCCCACATCTTTTTAAATAAAAGTTTTTAGTATTAAGTTATAATTCCTTCAAATAATAAGTTTTCCTTATATAACAATAGTAGAAAAGTACTTTATTTATCTGATTTGCATTTATTTAACTTTGATATTTGTTAGGAAATAAGATTTAGGTTTAATGAAACTCAAAATGCTGACTGATAATGAACCATTACTACGCATCTGTTTTTTTATTTGGTTTGATGAAAGTGGAAAATTGCTATGATAGAGAAAACTTTTCAATTAATTCCCACTTTTTTATTTCTAATATCCATCTACAATATCTTTTACTAGCTCTTGCGTTTCTTTTCTAAATAATCCAGACACTTCAAACTCCTCAAGCAATCCTATCCCAAACACAGGGGCATGGGTTTTATAAAACGGTTTTTTTATTGGAACATGGGGATGGAATTTGATATGTAATCTTTACGTTATAAACTTTATTGTTTTTTTTCAAAAATCATGCAGTGTTGCCAAGGAAGATTATCGATGTTTTCTTTTAACCTAAACCCAGCTGCTTCCATTTCTTTGATAGATTGTTTCACAGTCATTTTATGAATTTTTTTAATTGGAACGGATGAATCTTCACCCCTGTATTCAATTAAAAACAACTGTCCATTAGATTTTAGAGCATTTTTAATAGACCCAACCATTTCAGCAGGATAACTAAATTCATGGTAGACATCTACAAGCAAAATTTTATCAAGGGAGTTTTTGGGTAAATTGATGCTTTTCTCAGATCCAAGAACCGTCTCAACGTTAGATACTCTTTTTGATCTTTTTTTTAGCTCAATCGCCTCTAACATTTCGGGTTGAATATCGACTGCATAAACCAAACCATTCTCAGCCAATGGAGCCATCCTAAAGACATGATATCCAGAACCTGCGCCAATATCTGCAATAGTATCATCAGTTTTAATTTCCATGTTTTTAATTAAAGTAGAAACATCCTCTTCTATTTCTCTTTCTGATCTTTCTAACCAATTAATTCCTTGAAATCCCATTACGTAGGCAACCTCTCTTCCCATATACCATTTTCCTATGCCATTATAATCACCTCTTTTATAGGTATATTTTGTATCGTTGTTATCTGCTTGTGCAATTAATTCATTCGCAGTTAAAAAGCAACTAATCAAGATTATAAGAATAGAGAAGTTTTTCATATGATGAAATTAAATCAAATTTGACTAATCTGAGTCAAAACGTAAAATGTTTTTCTTTTCCACCAATGTCTACAATACAAATCCCTTCTGATCTACTGATATCATTGCCTTAAGCTAAGATTCCTGTGTTGTGGTTTTGAGGGGTAGTTGTTTGGGGAAAGTTTGTAAACTTTTGAAATATATCTCATCTTTTCTTTTTATATTAAAACTTAACTGATCATTTTTTAAACTTAAAAAAAGCATGGCCATACTAAAAGTTTCACCGATAACATATTTCTTAAAAGTTAAACTTCACTTCCTTTTTACTTTAAATTAATATTTATGAATTCTTAACCACTTCAAGCCAGGTTTGAGCCATAAGCTGACTTCCAGCCATGGAAGGGTGCACACCATCAGGAGCCCAATAGGTTTCTTTAGCCTGTTGTAATCCTTGATCAAAAACACTTTGAAAGGGTACCCATAGGGTATTGAACTCTTTGGATACTTTATGAGCAGCTTTTTGATATGCTTTAAAGGGGATTACCCAACTTTGTTCTACGGCAGAGGTATTGGGAAGAATAAAAGGTTCGCAAAGAATGATACGAACACCTGGCAACTCCTTCATAGTTCGCTGAACCAATGCTCGCAAGTCGTTTTCATAAATTTCAACTGTTCCTTCATAACCGTGTTTTACTTTGTGCCAATAGTCATTTACACCGATTAAAATACTGACCCAATTTGGCTTTAAATCTATGGCATCCTCTTGCCAACGGTCTTGAAGTTGATAGACTTTGTTACCGCTAATTCCTCGATTGTAGATCGTAAACTCTTTATCGGGATGCGCATTTAACAAATGAGAAGCTGCTAAAAAAGCATAACCTGTTCCAAAGGAATTCGCATTATTTGGAAGCTGATTTGTTTTTTCGCGTCCAGCATCAGTTATTGAATCACCTTGAAATAAGATTGTGTCTCCTTTATTAAGTTTGGTATTGAGCTCAGACAAAGAGTTCGTTTGGTTTGCTACAGCCATCATAGGCATACTCATCACTAAGGAAGACTTGGCTATAAATTTTCTTCTATTTAGTTTCATAATTGTATTGATTGACGTTTAAAGTTATAATTTTTTAAATACAAAAAAGAAAGTTCTTAAAATTTGAATATTTACAATATCACTGTGATGTCTTTAAAAATTTGCCTGACACATGGAAGACGATGACTGAAATTTTAATTTAAATTGGAGGTGTGAAAGTTTAAAAACTGCTGGCAATCAGATTTTATTAGAAAAAATTAAAATTTAACCAAAGCTTTTATAAGATGAGTTTTAGGCTTAATCCATAGATCAAAACTTGTCATGATCTCCTTCATTTCAATCTGATGGGTAATATATTTTGAAACTGGAAACAATCCACTTGACAATAATTCCATAACTGCAATAAAATCTTCCCTTATGGCATTTCTACTACAGAGAAGCGTAGTTTCTTTTGCATGAAGTTCTGGATGCATAAAGTTCAAGCCATGCTTATAGAGACCTACTAAAACATAAGTTCCTCCATGTCGCATATAATGATGTCCTGTCTCCATTGCTGATTTATTCCCACTTGCGTCAAAAACCACCGTTGCCAATGAGCCATTAAAACAAGTACGGCAGCGCTCAAGGGTTTTGTTATCTACCAAAAATGTGTTTTCTATTCCAAATTGTTCTCCTGCAAAAGCTAAACGCGCTTCGTTTACATCAAGAGCAACAACATTTGCTCCCATTAGTTGTGCTTGCTTTAAAATACCAAGACCTATAGGACCACAGCCAATCACTACTACACAAGCTGATTCCTCAACTCCAGCACGAACCAATGCATGACGACCTATTGATAGAGGTTCAATCAATGCTATCTCTTCCAGACTAAGCTTATTTGCTGAAATTAAATACGGTATGGGGATATTGATTAGTTGTTGCATTCCTCCATCTACATGAACCCCTAGAACTTGCAGATGCTCACAACAATTGGTCTTTCCCTCAACACAACTAGGACACTGATTACAAGCTAAATAAGGAAGTATAGCAACCTGATCACCCACCTTTAATCCTTGATCATTCTCCTCGATTTCTAAGACAGTCCCAGCCAATTCATGACCCAATATTCTAGGATAAGTAAAAAAAGCTTGATTGCCCTGATAGGCGTGTAAATCAGTTCCACATATACCTACCCTCTCAATTCGAAGCAGAGCTTCACCATCAGATTTCAACGGAGCGGCTTTATCCTTTAATTCTAAAACACCTGGCTTTTCGCAAACAATAAATTTCATCCAATTAAAATTAGTTTATTCTTGCTGTTTGACAAAAATTAAAAATCCAATTTCATTGATTTCTATCGCAAATAATTTTTACCTTAAGGCTGATAATTAGCATTATATGTTGACTTTACTTAAAATATGTAGTGTGATAAAGAACACATAATATTCTAAAAGGAGCTCAAAATAAATTAATCATGAAGAAAAGACTATTTAGTTATCTAATAGGTATTATCGCTGTTTTCCATTATTCAGCCTGTGATACCGAGAATAAAAGTACAACTACCCCTAACATACTTTTTATTTTTGCCGATGATCAAAGAGCGGATGCGCTGGGTGTAGCTTCAAACCCTTACATCAAAACTCCTAATATTGATGCTCTTGCTAAGAATGGGACTCGCTTTGAAAACTGCTATGTGATGGGTGGACATCACGGTGCTATTTGCGCTCCAAGTCGAGCCATGCTATTGAGCGGAAAAAGCCTCTTTCATGTGTACGACAGATTGGACGGTGTTCAGACACTTCCTAATTATTTGAGCACCCATGGATACCAAACCTTTGGTACTGGAAAATGGCACAACGGAGCAGCTAGCTTTGAGTCAAACTTCCAGGAGGGAAGAGAGATAATGCTGGGAGGAATGAGCGACCATTTTGAAGTTCCTGTAAGATATATGGATGCCTATGGTAAATTAGACAGTCTCCAAAGTAAAGGGTTTTCAACAGACGTTTTTACCGAAGCAGCGCTTGACTATTTAGATCGTTACAGTAAAAGTAAAAAGGACAATCCATTTTTTTGCTATATCGCCTATACTGCGCCTCACGACCCCAGATCACCTGCACCAGCTTATGCTGATGCATATGCCGAAGATGGAATCCCAGTGCCAGATAATTTTAAACCACTTCACCCCTTTCGCTTTGATGATTTTAATGTGAGGGATGAAACATTAGCAGCCTGGCCTAGAACAACTGAGGTGATTCAATCTTCTCTTGCAGAATATTACGCCTTAATTCAACATATTGACGACCGTGTAGGAGATCTTATTGATCGCTTAAAAATGCATGACTTATATGATAATACACTTATAGTTTATGCTGCAGATAATGGGCTTGCATTAGGAAGTCACGGTTTATTGGGTAAACAAAATCTCTATGAACACAGTACTAAGGTTCCTTTGATTATAAGTGGTCCCGGCATTCCAGAGCAGGAAACCTCAAAAGCACTGGTCTATTTGTATGATTTATTTCCTACACTAGTAGATTATTTACAAATCCCTCAGCCTGCTAATCTTGATGGCAAGTCGTTGTTGAATATCATCCATAAAGAAGAAGAAACTGTTCGTACTAGCCTCTATACTGCATACAGGAATACAGTTAGAGCAGTTAGAGACAAAGAGTGGAAATTGATTCGTTATCATCAAATTGATGAAACCCAGCTATTCAACCTTGATCAAGATCCTCACGAGCTTGTAAATCTAGCCTCTGATTCCCTATATCAAACTAAAGTTACTGAAATGATGGAAAAACTTAAAATGCATCATCAATCAACAGATGACACACTCAACCTCTCACCAAAAACGATCATTTCAAAAGAGTATGACTACAGAACCTTAGTGCAAAAAAGAGATCGTTGGCAACCTGCCTATATCATCAATAAATATTTTCCAAAGGAAGGAGATAAACAATAAGTACTCAAATTGTCAATCTCTTTCAGCTTGGTATTCTAACTCAAGACCTATTGAAGTTCGAGGTAAAAACCCCTCCCAGGGTTTTTCATCGGAGAAAGATGAAGCCTCCAGATACTTTAAATTTGATTCCTCAGACTTGAGTTTCAAGCCCAAAAAAGCTGAGATAAAGTGCTGATTGATATTATTTATACGTCTTTGATCCCAAACAGAATCTGCGTAACGCAAGTATTCATCAATATGCAGCCCCTCTTGAAAGGCATCTACTGGAGGTGGGTTGGGCGCAATATTATGCCTCGCATTGATATAAGTCAATAGATAACGTTCTGCATTAAGAGCCTCCTCATAAATGGCTTTAATTCCATCATCGTATCCTGAAATATCGTCCATACTCCCTTCAACAAAAAAAGTTGGAATTTTAAGGCCGAGTAAGCCTTCTTCATCCCATACTCCGTTTTCCATTCCCCAGGGTGCCATGGCAACTATAGCTTTAATTCTACTGTCAAAAGTGGCTTCAAATGATGGATTTCCAATCATTCTTTGCTCCAAATCCAATCTTCCTCTTGTAAATTCTTTAAATAGTTGAACAGCTTGAGGACTGTATCCTGCCCCAGCCACATTCAAAGCTCCATATCCTCCCATTGAATATCCAATAGTTCCCGTGTTGTTGGCGTCAAGTAAGTTAAAAAGAAATGCTTCTGAATCTTTGCTCAGCTTATCCATTGCATCCAAAACAAAAAGATCATCTAAAGATCGATTGAGAAGTGTACTAACAAAAGGGCCAGCATCTCTAAATGTAGAGTCTGTGTGGTCTATGGAAACTACTATATACCCTTGAGAAGCGAGTTGTTCTGTCAAATAGGAAAACATCAGTCTTGAGCCTGTATATCCATGAGAAGTAATTACCAATGGATATGGAGTCTCTGAATGCTTAATCTTAGCATCTCTTTTAGCTCTGCCTTTAAATTGAAAGGAGATTAAAGGTCGTTTTGGATCATTGTAGTTTCCCATCACCTCATCATAAACTTCCTTCTCTTGTTCATCCATATTTAATAGAGCTGGGTACCAGATCTCTACCTTTAGTGGTCTGTCATAAAAGACATCATTATCTTTAGTACTGCTTAAAATATCTAACTGGTTTGAATTGTGAAGTAAAAGCGTTCGCACTCCAACTTGATGTACCCCTCTTTTTGACAATAAAGGTGCATCGGGTAATTGATCACCATAAACAAATTCATCCTGTGCTGTTTGTGCATAGACATTTATACTCAACAGATAAAAACAGAATATTAAGAAATTCCGGTAGTTATTTTTCATTTTTAAATTTAGTTTATATTGATAATTGATTCGTACCGATCAATCATTTCTCTTAATTTTTGAGGGTTTGACCCTGCTAAATTTTGCTGTTGAGCAATATCGTCTTCCAGATTGTATAGCTGATATTCACTTGCATTTCCTATTTCTATATTCACATTTGGGCTTACAGCAGGTCCAGAATAAGGTGGAATTAATACCCAATTTTGACTTCTATATGCAGTTCTACTAGTGGCTTCCAAAATCAATTCGCTTCTGCCTTTTCCAGTATTTTGAAATAAGACATTTGATAAATCAACCCCATCTTTAGAACGTATATCAGATCCGACAATAGAGGCAATAGAATTTAAATAGTCAATCTGTGAAACAATTTGATCAGAAACTGCTGGTTTTATCTTGCCTTTCCAATAGGTAATAAATGGAACTCGAGTACCTGCTTCAAAAAGACTGTACTTCCCTCCTCTTAACCTACCTGCTGGTGTATGGTCCCCAAGTTTTTCTACAGCCTCATCATAATAACCGTCGTTTATTACGGGTCCATTATCACTTGAAAGAATGATAATTGTATTTTCTAATAAATTATTTTTTTTAAGATGGTTATACAATTCTCCTATGCACCAATCAGCCTCAACAATAGCATCACCCCTTGGACCCATACCTGAAGTGCCTTCATATCTAGGATGTGGGGTTCTAGGTACATGGGGTTGCTGAAGGGTGTAATACAAAAAGAAAGGAGTCTCTTTCGCTTTATTTATGTAGCGTTTCGCTTGATTTAAAAACTCATCTGCCATGTCTATATCACTCCATTTTGCCTGCTCTCCTCCTTTCATAAATCCAATTCTTGGCACCCCATTGACTATAGATCCGTTATGACCATGATGCCACATCATAGAAAGAAGCTCAGGATTATCTTTTCCTGTGGGTTGACCTTCAAAGTTTTTTTCAAAACTAACTTCTAAAGGATCCTCTGGATCGAGATTTACCACCTTCCCATTTTCCATGTAAACGGTGGGGACTCTATCTTGGGTATCGGGAATGATAAAACTATAATCAAATCCTACCTCGTTAGGCCCTGGACTAATTTTTTTATTGTAATCAATTTTGGAATTACCCAGACCCAAATGCCACTTACCGACTATAGCCGTTTGATACCCTTGTGTTTTGAGCATCTTGGGTATGGTCATTTCACCAGTATCGATAATTAAATTTGCACCGGTTAATATTTTAGCTCGTTTATTCCGCCACGGATAAGTTCCAGTCATCAATGCATACCTGCTTGGGCTACAAGTTGCTGAACTCGAATAGCCGTTCGTAAAACGTGATCCGTTATTTGCAAGTTTGTCAATGTTAGGTGTGTTGAGTTTTCCTTGACCATAGGCACTGACATCACCATAACCTAAATCATCAGCATATATAATAATGATGTTTGGCTTTTGAGTTTGCTGATCAAGCTGACAAGAATTCAAACAGCTCAATAAAAAAAGAATTAAAAAACGTTTCATAAGACCAAATTTGTTCTTCTAAGATAAGTGATTCTAATTCTATTCAAGTAAGCCATACCAATTTCAATTTTTGCATAGCACAATATTCAGTATGTAGATGGGGTTCAAACACGATACAAATCTAAGGCACTGGTAACCCAAAGAGCTGCCGGAGTTGAACCTCCAGCTTATATGTTGTTTGACTAAACTTTAGCGTTTTTTTACGATCAAATAACTGTTTAATCGTAGTGGTTTATTTTAATTGAAATAAAAAAAAGCCCCTGAATTAGATTTCAGGGACTCTATTAACCATAAACCAATTCATCGAATTGATAATCATAAACCAATTCATCGAATTGATAATCAAAAGTAATAATTAAATTTTAAAATTATATGACTTAAGTCACATAATTTTACCTTCGAGTTGAAGCTTTTTTAAGGATCTTGAAATCACTTCCCTAGAAGTTCCTAAGTCATTCGCAATTTCCCTATGTGTTCGGCTATCAGCGATACTTCCATTTGAGGGTGAATTCTTTTTTAAATAAGAATAAAGTCGTTCGTCTATTCTTTTAAAGCTAAGCGCATTGATTGTATCCAACAAGTCCCAATATCGCTTTAAAAATAAATTCAAGATAAGATCATTCCATTCTTTATAATCAGTTTGCCAAGTTCGAACTTTTGAATTCGGAACTTTTAAAATCTGGCATTCTGTATCTGTAATGGCTGATACTTTACTTATCCTATCTCCAAAACTAGCAATCATAGACATCAAACAGGTTTCTCCATCACTGACATAGTAGAGCAACTGTTCTTTTTTTGTTTCTTCGTCCTCAATAAAAACGCGAACAGTACCTTTCTTAACAAAGGGAATAAAGTCCATAAAATCTCCTACTGATATTATTTTGATGTTTTTAGGAATGTCAACAGTGGTAGAAGATGCATTAATTTCTTCCATAAGTGTTGAAGGAAGTGAGCTACTTAAAATCATAGTACAGCAAAAAAATCATTAAACCAATTAGTACTCAAATCTAAATAAAGCTTGAATACTGACAAAAACAAAATTGGCTTAAATTTGAATGCTGAATGTTAAGGCTTAAAAAACTCTTCCTCAGTTATTTGATAATAATTGCCCATTTTGGAGGCATCAAAGAAAAAATTAAAAGTGTGTTTTTCGCCGTAATTGATATTCGTGCGCTCGCGATCTTCATAATAAAAATCTTTTGACTTAAATTGCACATAGAGTCGTGTGATTGGAAGTTGCTTAAAAACGTATTGATCATTATTGCGAATATAGACGTGTCTGAGAAACTTTTTTTCTTGGTCTCTTACCGATACAATAATATCGTGATCTACTTCATTAATTAGAACTAAAGAGGCATTGGAAACTTCATTAAATACTTCTGGAGGGAAGCGATCTTTAAAGGTTTTGTCTCCTGTTTTTCCTCTTTGTGCAAGAGTAAGAGACGGAATCATAAGCAGGCATAGGATTAAATACTTTTTCATGGGATTAAATTTTTAAATTACAAAATGCTACCACTAACTTAATACATTTTAATCAGATTTGCTGATATGCCTTGCGGGAAAAAACAATGAGAAGAAAGGCTGCTATAACAAAAATTAAAAAAGCCAAATTAAGACTAAAAATATGGGCGACATAACCCACAAAAGGAGGTGCCAATAAAACCCCAACAGTAGCATAAGTTCCAACAATTGATATTGCTAAACCGGGAGCGTATTTTTTTGAGTGACTTGCCAAACTAAAAGACATTGGAAAAATCGAAGCTACACCTAATCCTGTAATAAAGAAGCCAACTAAAGCCGGGTAAAAAGTTGGGAAAAGTATCAATATTAATACTCCAAATACGACTACTGAAGCACTGATTAAAAAGAGTTTTTTCATACCTAATAAATTCGTGAGTGCATCGGTAAAGAATCGCGAAAGTGTCATGGCTACCATAAAAACTAAATAACTTAGTGTAAAGAGCTCTGCGTTGACAACTTCTCTAAAATAGACACTGCTCCAATCATAAATTCCACCTTCACACACTGCAGCACAAAAGACGACTAGTCCCGTATAAAAGATGAATTTATCTGGATTGCCTAAACGCAATTTATTCCCGCCTGTTTCTCGGTCATTTTTCAACAAATATGATGAGGCAGTTAGGCTGAGTATTAAAGCAAAAACAACCACAACTGCTAAGTGAACAAACATGGTAATATTGAAGTAAATCATACTTGTGGCGAATAGTATACCGAATAGCCCCCCCCAAACTCCAAATACCGTGAAAACTTCCATTTATAGTTCTCCCGTAGCGCTTTTGAAGCTGGATTGCCTGGGTATTCATCGAAATGTTAATGGCGCGTAATCCAAAAGCAAAAAAACAAACTACGACCGTTAGTGATTTAATATTTGAAGCATAACCAATTCCAAGGAGTGAAAAAATGTAAATTAAAAAACCAGAAATGAGTAAATAACGACTATCGTATTTTGAAATAAGCCAACCTGAAATTGGAAGACCTATCAAGGAACAAACAGGCAAAATAAACAGAAAACTGCCCAATTCTGCCTCATTCATATCAAAAGTAAGCTTGATAGAAGGAATTCTAGATGCCCAAGATGAAAAACAAAATCCAGAAAGAAAAAAGAATGCACTCAGGGCAAGACGGTGATGCTTATTTGTTTTCAATATTCACATTTAAGTCTGCAAAGATCATTTCATTTTTTCAAAATAAAAAACTCCCTTGATATTATTCAAAAAAAAATTACCTTTAAGGCTCATCTTTGAAAAAAGCTAACATGAAAAATAAAAAACACGATACCCGAAGATCTTTTATAAAAAAAGGGCTTGCTGCCTCTTCAATTATGATAGTTCCGCGCCATGTTCTAGGTGGACCAGGTTATTTAGCTCCAAGCGACCAGCTTAACTTAGCTGCCATTGGTTCTGGAGGTAAGGGAGCTAGCGATGTTAACAATGCCTCTGTGAGAGGGAGAGAACGTGTAGCAGCACTTTGCGATGTAGATTTTTCTGGTAGTGCTTCTAAAAGTGTTAAGAGATTCCCCAAAGCAAAACAATACGCAGATTATAGGGTTATGCTAGACAAAGAAAAAGACATAGATGCCGTTACCATATCTACACCCGACCATGTTCACGGTCCAGCAGCAGTATTTGCAATGGAACGCGGCATACACGTTTATGTCCAAAAACCCATGACGCACAACATCAAAGAGGCTCGAACACTCACTCAGATGGCAAGAGATCAAAAAGTTGTCACCCAAATGGGTAATCAAGGAGGGTCGAATCCTTTACTCAATATGGTGCAAAATTGGATTGATACAGATGCCATAGGAGCAGTCTCAGAGGTAAAAATTTGGACAAACAGACCTGTTTGGCCTCAAGGAGTTCAAATGCCCGCTCCAGACCGAAGCCTAAAACCCGATGCTCTAAATTGGGATTTGTGGTTAGGCCCAGCCAAGGAAAAACCCTATACACCTAATATGCATCCTTTCAGCTGGAGAGGTTGGTGGGACTACGGAACAGGAGCACTCGGTGATGTAGGTTGCCACCTGATAGACATTCCCTTCAGAACCTTAGGATTGAAATACCCAACAGCTGCTGAATGTAGCGTGGGAAGTGTATATTCTAGAATGTGGACCGCTGATTATATACCTGAAGGATGTCCACCATCTTCATTGATCACAATCAATTTTGAAGCCACAGAAAAATCAAAAAAACCAATACAGATGACCTGGAGCGATGGAGGAATTCGACCTCCACATCCTGAAATCATTCCTGCAAATAGCGATATTGGAGGAAAAGATAGCGCTAACGGAGTGTTGATCATTGGAGAAAAAGGAATCATCTCAACCAACATCAACGACAGCTCACCACTGATGCCAAAACTTTACCTTAACGATGGCACCACAGACTTTGGACCGGAAACCGAAAAAATGGCAGAACCTGAATACGGCCACCAACGTAAATGGGTAGATGCCTGTAAAGCTGGATTTAACAGTAAAGAACATCTCGCGCTTACTTCATCTTTTGATTATGCTGGGCCAATGACTGAAACTGTTCTCATGGGAAATCTTGCAATCCGAAGCTTTATGCTGAGAAAAGAATTAAGCAATGGTCAAATGGATTACTTCGCTCGCAAAAAACTTCTTTGGGACGGAGAAAACATGAAAATCACCAACTTGGAAGAAGCGAATCAGTTTGTGTCTAGAGAATATAGGGAAGGTTTTACAGTTTAAAAGTTTTTTGAACTTCCATTTATTGTATTCAAAATCAGCAAAATAAATTTAAAAAAGGTCTCAAACCGTTGAATTTAGTTTACTTTTGCCGACAGAATTCAATTTATGACAACTTTTAAGTCCCTAGGACTCAATTCGCCACTACTTAAGGCGGTTGAAAAACTAGGATTCGAATCTCCTACTGAGGTTCAAAAAAAAGTAATTCCTTTATTACTTCAAGACAAAACAGACCTAGTCGCCTTGGCGCAAACTGGGACAGGTAAAACTGCCGCATTTGGATTTCCAATGCTGCAGCACATCGATATTGAAACCAAAAAGACACAGGGATTGATATTGTCACCCACTCGAGAACTCTGCTTGCAGATTACTAATGAAATGGAACAATACGGCAAGGATTTAAAGCAAATCAATATAGTTGCTGTTTACGGAGGTGCCAACATTACTGAACAAGCTAAAAAAATCAAAAGAGGAGCTCATATCGTTGTGGCTACTCCGGGTAGACTTAAAGACATGATCCGCAGAAGATTGGTGGATATTAGCGCTATCAACTTTTGTGTGTTAGATGAGGCCGATGAGATGCTCAATATGGGTTTTTATGAGGATATCAAATCCATTTTAACGCATACCCCAGACTCTAAAAATTCATGGTTGTTTTCAGCAACCATGCCACCTGAAGTCCACACCATAGCAAAAAAGTTTATGAAATCTCCTGTGGAGATTACTGTCGGAACAAAAAATGCAGGGACAAAAAATGTAGACCACCAATATTTTATTGTACCCGGTAGAGAACGCTATACCGCTTTAAGAGCTGTAGTAGGAATGAATCCAACTATTTTTGGCTGTGTGTTTTGTAGAACCAAAATTGAAACCCAAAAAGTGGCTGAAAAGCTAATACAGGATGGTCACAAAGCTGCAGCAATTCACGGAGACCTGAGTCAAAATCAGCGAGATGCTGTCATGCAGTCTTTTAGAAAAAAGAAAATTCAATTACTCATTGCAACCGACGTGGCAGCTAGAGGTATTGATGTTGATGATATTACTCATGTAATTAATTATCAGCTTCCTGATGAAATTGAAACTTATACTCACAGAAGCGGAAGAACAGGTAGAGCTGGAAAATTGGGAACATCAATAATTTTTGTCACTAAGTCTGATAGAAGAAAAATCAAATTGATTGAAAATAAACTACAGACCAAGCTTACTGAACTTGAAATGCCATCGGCACAAGAGATTTTTAAAAATAAAGTTCAACATTGGGTAGAACAGATTAAATCAACTCCAATAAAAAGCGATTTACAGCCCTTTTTAGCTGATGTTCATAAAAGTCTAGAGGATCTTGATAAAGAGACGCTTGTAGAATTGATGCTTTCCAAAGAGTTTCGCAGTTTTGATTTAAATCCAAAAAGTTTAAGCTTTGATCAGGGTAAAAATGCTGAACGTCGTGCTGACAGAAAAATTAATGCCCCTGAGGACAAGGATCGTTTTTTTATAAACCTTGGTTCAAGAGATCAATACGAATGGACTACGCTTAAGGATTTTGTGAGATCTTATCTCAAATTGGGAATGGATGATGTCTTTCAAGTTGAAGTCATGAAGAATTTTTCATTCTTCTCTACCCATAAAAAGCACAGAGATTTAGTTTTAAAGTCTTTTGAAAACCTCAACTTAGATAACAGAAGCATTTCCGTTGAGCTAACTAAAAAAGGAAAGACTTTCTCTCCTAAGAAAAACAAGAAGAAGAAAAAGTCAAATTTCAGCTCTAAAAAGAGGTATTAAGACCTTTTAAAGTTTTCGCATCCAAATATTTCGATAACTAACCAAATCACCGTGGTCTTGCAAAAGTAAAGATCGGTGATCAGATTGTCCGTCTCCATAGCCTGGCATTACATCACGACCCTTTTTAGGCTTTCCGATATATTCAGTTGTTCCTTGTAATTCAACGGCATTTTGAATCAAAACACCGTTGTGAAATACGATAAAGCTCCCTGCTTTAATTTCTTCACCAGCTTCATTGAATTCAGGAGCGTTAAAGACAATATCGTAAACCTGCCACTCCCCTGTTGGTCTCATAGCGTTGACCAAAGGCATGTATTGTTTATAAATTGATCCTGCCTGCCCATTGGAATAGGTTCTGTTTTGGTAACTGTCTAAAACCTGCACTTCGTAACGTCGTTGAAAAAGAATCCCACTATTGCCTCTTCCCTGACCCTCACCTTTAATGACTGTCGGAGATTTCCATTCAATATGCAACTGAATAGAACCGTGTTCTTCAATAGTTTCTATTCCACCCGCTCGAGGCTTAACTGTCATACTTTTGTCGGGGTTCAGAGTCCATTCAACTGCGCCCTGATTACGCTCACTTCTCCATTTGGAAAAGTCTGTTCCGTCAAAAAGTACAACAGCATCACTTGGAGGAGCGGTATATACACCTGGCTGAATAACTTTTGGTTCGGGTTCCCAAACTTCTGTTTCTTCAGGTTTCATTCTCTCTTGAGCAATCACAAACTGTGTTGCCAGTAAAATTGATAGTAAATATTTCATTTTTAATTTTAAATTTTAGGCAAAGTGTAGCCGTTATGATAGGTACTCATGAGGTATTTTTCATTTATGCCAGCATCTGTAAATCCTTTTTTAGCTGCGTCCCAATACAATTTTTCACCAGATCGATAGGAAATATTACCCATCTGAGCTACAGTAGCGACATGAGCTCCTTGTTGTATCGAACAGTTAACTAAAGTTGGATCGTTCGCACGCATTGCGTCAACAAAGTTTTGAGCATGCTTGTCTAAACCTCTATCAGAAGGCTTCACCAAGGGCTTTGCAACCTTATTTTCGCTTCTATGTTCTTCAATTACTTCCCAACCACCACGATTTAAAATAAGTGTTGCGTGATTTCCAATAAATGCAATACCGTGGTCTCGATCATAAGAACCGTTGTCTATACCCATCGCTGAATCCCAAACCATATTAAAATCATCAAATTCATATAATGTTGTAAGCGTATCAGGAGTTTCCTCTGCAAGATTTGGATAGGCAAACTTTCCTCCTAAGCCGACGATAGTTTTTGGTAGAGAAGCTTGCATTCCTAAAAGAGCGTAATCTAAAAGATGTACACCCCAGTCTGTCATCAGACCCCCAGCATAATCCCAAAACCAACGAAAGTGGAAGTGAAACCGACTGGCGTTAAATGGTTTTGTAGGTGCTGGACCTAACCATCCAGCGTAATCCACTCCTTTAGGTGGTGCGCTGTTGGGCACTATTGGTTCTGGTCGCATCCATCCTTGATAACACCAAACCTTTACGGTCCGTATAGGACCTAGTACTCCAGTCGAAATAAAACTTAAAGCATCTTGAAAATGCTGCTGACTTCGTTGCCATTGACCTACTTGAACAACATTACCGTAACGTTCTTGAGCTGCAACCATTGCTTGACATTCCCCTACAGAGTTCCCTATAGGCTTTTCGCAATACACATGCTTACCTGCTTCTGAGGCATGAATCATCATTAAGGCATGCCAGTGATCAGGAGAGCCTATAATGACAGCACCAATGTCTTTTTCCTCCAGTAATTTTCTATAATCTGAAAAGGTCTTGACCTTAACTCCAGCTTCCTTCATTTCGGCTTTCCTTTTGTCCAAAACATTTTGATCTACGTCACATATTGCCGTCAATCGTACACCTGAAATTTTGAGCAAGGCTTTGGTGTCTGACCAACCCATGCCATTGATTCCGATAGCACCAATATTGATGGTATCATTTGAACCTAATATTTTTGATCCTTTCTGAAGTGAAGTAAAGCCTGGTAAAACTAAGCCTGCCCCCGTCATTAAAGCTGATTGCTTGATGAAATTTTTTCGATCCATTATATTCAATTTATTAATTAGACAATTAAAATACTAAATAAAGTTTGAAAGACTCAGACGTATGATTAAAATTAAATTATTCAACTTGATCAGGTTTTTTTATATATTCGGTAAAAATTGGATCAAATGGAGACGGTAATTGAATATTTTGAAACGATCCCTTCCCTTCATCGAAGTTTAATTCTGGTTGGAGGACTAAGCTTATTTTGGATACTTGAAGGCTCTTTTTCACTTTTTAACTTTAACTACAAAAAGTGGAGGCATGCCCTTCCCAATATCTTTTTTACTGCTACAACAGTGGTAATCAATTTTATTTTAGCATTCTTATTACTGAAAACATCCGATTGGACAGTCAGTAGTCAATTCGGAATTATTCACTGGTTGCCTGATTTTCCTTTATGGTTGGATGTAATTTTAGGAGTTTTACTTCTAGACTTCATAGGAGCCTACCTACCTCATTGGACAGAACATCGGGTCAAACCCCTTTGGATGATTCATCTAGTTCACCACAGTGACCATTTTGTTGATACTACTACTGCCAACAGACACCATCCACTTGAAAGTATTATACGCTTTGTATTTACACTCATAGGAGTATTTGTTATTGGTGCTAACATGGGTATAGCAATGTTGTATCAATCTCTATCATTGATTTCAACACAATTCAATCATGCCAACATCAAACTTCCAAAAAAAGTGGATTTGTATTTGAGTTACTTTTTGGTTTCACCAGATATGCATAAAACGCATCACCATTATAGACTGCCTTACACCGATGCTAATTTTGGAAATATTTTTTCCATCTGGGACCGCTTGCTAGGTACTTATCTTCCATTTGATCGAGAAAAACTAGTTTATGGAGTAGACGTTTTTTTTGATGAAAAGGCCAATGGGAAAATATCAAATTTATTAAAGCAACCTTTCCAACCCTTCTCTAAACCTACCCTGGCTCCAGAAATAAAATCTTAAGAAAGTATTTTAACCAAGTCAGACAATGAATGAGCCGATTGCTCTCCAGAGTCCATGTTTTTAAGAACGAATTGTTTGTTTTCTAGTTCTTCTGAACCTATAAGTACAACTTTGGTCATCTTCTTGGCATTAGCGTAGGCTAATTGTTTTTTGAGTTTGACTTCGCTCGGATACAATTCACAGCCAACTCCTTGCTTCCTTAGTTGGTTGACAAATTGATAAGCTACTGCTACTGGAGCATCCCCAAAATTCGCAAATAAAATATCAGCTGCAGAACTTAAAGATTTTGGAAATAAATCTAAAGCCTCCATCACCAAATAGATTCGCTCAAAACCAAATGAAATTCCTATTCCGCTCATGTTTTTTAAGCCAAAGGTGTCTGTTAGGTCGTCGTAACGACCTCCACCTCCTATAGAACCCATTTTAACATCTTCCGGAGCACTTACTTCCACTATCATACCTGTGTAGTAATGCAGTCCTCTTGCCAAGGTCAAATCAAAGTTAAGGGTTACTGTTTCTAAAGAAGTCTTATCAAGTTCTGAGAGAATAAATTTCATTTCAGTGATTCCCTCAAGTCCTTCCTGCTGATCGGCAAGTAGCTTTTCCAATGATTGCAATTGCTCAGCTGCAGTTCCTTCCAAATCTAATAAGTACTCTAGAGTGCTAGTGGATTTTGAACTGAAACCCTTAGAGGTCAATTCTTTGAGTACACCTTCTTTACCAATTTTATCTATTTTATCTAGAGCAATGGTAAAGGAGGTAAGCTCCGAGGCTTCACCCAATAAACCTGCAATACCAGCCAGGATTTTACGATGGTTGATTTTTAAAGTAACACCATTCATTTTTAAATCTGAAAACACCCGATCGTAGAGTGTGAGCATTTCAATTTCTTGCCATAGAGAACGTGATCCTACAATATCCGCATCGCATTGATAAAATTCTTGAAAGCGACCGTGTTGTGGGCGATCTGCACGCCATACCGGCTGTATTTGATATCTTCTAAAAGGAAACGTAAGCTCGTTTTGGTGTTGAGCAACATAGCGTGCAAAAGGGACTGTCAAATCATACCGAAGGGCTTTTTCAGAAATAGAACGGATAAATTGTTGAGTGTTTTCATTTGCCAATGCTTCAACATCTGCTTTTCTGACCTTATCACCAGAGTTTAAGATTTTAAAAACCAACCGATCACCTTCCTCTCCATAAACTCCAGTAAGCGTCTCTAAACGCTCAAATGAGGGAGTCTCAATAGGCTGAAAACCAAAAGTTTCAAATGCATTTTGAAGTAGCTTTTTGAGATAGTTTCTTCTTCCTACTTCGATTGAAGAAAAATCTCTTGTCCCTTTTGGTGTGATGGGTTTAATTGGCATAGTCAGGTTTGTCTTACAAATATCTTCTATTTTGACGAATTGGAAAAATAAGTTTCCAATGCTTTGAAGCGTTTCCCCTCAGACTGTACTGCTCCTTTTTTTAAATAATCATAAACAAAATCATTTCGACCGCTAGTATAGGTTCGGCTTCCTTGATAAATGGTGACTTGATCAGAATCAATATAATCCAAAACCCACTGAAAACCCGATGAACTTTCCAAATCAATTTCTAATTTTTCAACCTTAAGGATGATAACTGAGGCCGTTTTTTCTAAAATTTTAAATAAAAATAATTGATCAGGTGTTGAAAATTCCAAAAATTCACACCCACTGATAATTTTATCCCAAACTATATCGCTAAATAAATCCAGCAAGAGCTCGACCTTTTTAGATTGATTTTTTTTTACTTCCTTCCACTTGGTTTGATCCAGACCTTGGGTAGCGAGAAACACAGCAAATTCTTGATGTAACGCTTCAAACTGTTCGTGTGTAAGCCTGTGATATTTCACTTATTTAATTTCAAGTAAAAAAAAAGTCCGCTAGTAGCGGACTTTAATAATGTTTACGCCTTCGCGTCAGGTACTATCTCAAATGGAAATTCAAAACTCACCTCTCTGTGTAATCGGATAGTAGCGACATATTTACCCAAACGCTTGATGTTTATACCGGGTAAGGCGATGTGTTTTTTATCCAATTCACTCGTCTGAGCACTAATCAAGCTTGCAAGGTCAGCGTTAGTAACAGATCCAAATAGCTTGTCTCCTGATCCCACTTTTGATGGAATTTGTATTTTTAAAGCTTTGATTTCCTCTGCTCTTTTCTCTGCGGCTTCAATGATTGATTTTTCTTTAAAAGCTTTTTGCTTTAAGTTTTCAGCTAAAACTTTTCTCGCAGATACAGTCGCCATAATAGCTTTACCTTGTGGGATTAAAAAGTTACGCCCGTAACCGTTTTTAACACTCACAATTTCATCTTTGAATCCAAGATTTTGAACGTCTTCTTTTAGTATTAATTCCATGATGAATGCTTTATTATTTTAACATATCAGCTACGTATGGCATCAAAGCCAAATGACGTGCTCTTTTTACAGCAACAGAAACCTTTCTCTGGTATTTGAGAGAAGTCCCAGTTAATCTTCGAGGTAAAATTTTACCTTGTTCGTTTACAAATTTTAATAAGAAATCTGGATCCTTATAGTCGACATACTTGATGCCAGTTCTTTTGAAACGACAATATTTCTTTTGTGTTGAAGTATCAATGTTCAACGGGGTTAGATACCGAATCTCACCCTCTTTTTTTCCTGAGTTTTGTTCTTCTATCTTAGACATAACTTATGCTTTTGCTTTGTTTCGTTTTCTTCTTTTTTCCGCCCATGCAAGTGCATGTTTGTCGAGTTTAACAGTAAGGTAACGCATGACACGCTCGTCACGTCTCAATTCAACCTCTAAAGGTTCAATTGCCTCGTGTGTAGCAGTAAATTCAAAAAGATGATAGAAGCCACTCTTTTTATTTTCAATTGGATAGGCTAGTTTCTTAAGACCCCAGTTTTCTTGGCATGTAATTGAGCCTTTGTAAGTCTTAACAATGTTTACAAATTTCTGAACTGCTTCCTCCACCTGGGTTTCAGACAGAACGGGATTTAAAATGAAAACAGTTTCGTAATTATTCATAATCTTAATTTTGGTTGGCAAAAATAGACTATTAACTACATTATACCAAATATAACACAGGCATAAATAAATAAATTTTTTTTACTACTTTTGAAATACTAAATCTTAATTTAATGCTCCTTAACTATATCATAATTGACCCCAATCCCATCCAGCGCATACATTTGCTTCAGTTTTTTAAAAAAATCCAGAATCTAAAGCTCAATGGAGAATTTTCTAATGCTATCGATGCTCAAAACTATCTTAAATACAATAAGGTTGACCTGATCTTTCTTTCGGCCAAGCTTCCTGTTTATTCAGGCTTTGAGTTTATTGAAAAACTCTGTGATCCAAATGAAATAATTCTATTGACAGAACAACCTCAAGATGCTTTAAGAGCCTATGAGATTGGGCTTACAGATTGCATCGCTCCCCCCTTTACGCTCAATCGAATAGAAAAGGCTGTGGAACGTGTAGTTTGTAAAATCAATAATGCCTTCGAAGTTAAAAAAGAGAAGAGCCATATTATTGAAATAAAACACAACCTTACCACTGAAAAAATTCCTGCCTCAGGAATTAAATGGGTAGAAGCTATGGGGGATTATGTAAAAATAATCACCCTTGAAAAAAAATACTTAGTCTTATCGACCATGAAAGCTTTTATGGAAAAATTACCCGAAAATCAGTTTTTAAGAATCCATAAATCTTTTATCATCAATCTGAATAAGGTTGTAAATTACACTTCCAGCACCGTTAATATTGATGGAGATGATTTACCAATCAGCAGAAATCGAAAGAAAGACTTCCGTGAAATAATCAGTCAGATTTAATAAGGGTCTACATCAAAATTTACACGAGTACTTCTAAAGGAAGCGATCGCTTGAAAACTCTTGTAGGTTTTTAATAATACTGCTTTAACCGCAGCGTAAGATAAATCGTGATCAACCTTAATCAGAATTTGTTTGTGATATTGATTTCTTATTCTTGCAACTGCTGGAAAAACGGGTCCCAAAACGGTTCCCTTGTAAGACTGCTTAATTACGTTTGTAAACCAATCTGCAGCTAAATTTATAGTCTCGTATTGCCTAGATTTTAGTGTTATCCTTATCATTCTATAATAGGGTGGGTAGTGATACTGTAAGCGCTCAATTTTTTGAGCTTTAAATAAGTCTTCAAAATCGTGATTAACGACTTGTTTTAAGGTAGGATGTTCAGGCTGGTATGTTTGCATCAATACACGGCCTTTTCGGTCTGACCTACCGGCCCTGCCAGCTACTTGGCAAAGCATTTGAAAACTTCGCTCATGAGCTCTAAAATCTGGGAAATTCAGTATATGATCAGCATTAATAACACCTACTAACAAGACGTTTTTAAAATCTAAACCTTTAACAACCATCTGGGTGCCGACCAAAACCTGAATCTCTTCTTTGACAAAAGCATCAATTATCTTATCAAAGCCCCACTTTCCTCGAGTGCTGTCCCAATCCATTCTTCCTACTTTAACCTCTGGAAAAATTGCTTTGACATGCTCCTCAATTTGCTGAGTTCCAACTCCTTTGGTAGTTAGTGTATGCATGCCACAAGCGTGACATTGCTGAGGCATAGCTATATGGTAGCTACAATAGTGACAACGCAACTTCTGATGGGTCTGATGATAGGTAAGTGTCACATCGCATTGAGTACATTGGGGTGAATGACCACAACTCGTACATTCAAGGATGGGTGCATAGCCTCTACGGTTCTGAAAAAGAATAAGTTGTTTATTTTCTTTAAATGTTTCTCTCATTGCATCAATCAGTGCATGTGAAAACATTCCATTCATTTGTTTTTTCTTCTGTGCCTGTTTAAGGTCAACCAATTCAATTTTAGGTAAGGAAATGCCCCCGTAACGTTCAGTGAGCTGAACCCAACCGTATTTTCCATTTCGAACATTTTCTGCGGTCTCTAAAGATGGTGTCGCTGAGCCAAGAAGTACATTGGCTTTAAGCAATTTAGAAAGGTAAATGACACTGTCCCTTGCCTGGTATCTAGGGGCTGGATCAAATTGTTTATAGGAGTTTTCATGTTCCTCATCGACGAGTACAAGCCCAAGATTTTCAAAAGGTAATAAAACAGCTGATCGAGCTCCTACAATAATTTGACCTTGCTTTGATGCGCTTAATACTTGCTGCCAAACCTCAGCACGCTCATGGATTGAAAACTTGGAGTGATAAACCAAAACTTGATCTCCAAAATAGGCCATCAATCGATCGACAACTTGTGGAGTAAGTGATATTTCAGGAACCAAATAGAGAACCTGTTTATTTTGCCCTAGTTGCTCTTCAATCAATTTAATATAAACCTCCGTTTTACCAGAAGAGGTTACTCCCTCAAACAAAACAACTTGCTTTTCTTTAAAAGAAATCATGATTTTATCCAAGGCCACTGTTTGCGCCTTTGACAATTCTTTTTTTTCTTCCAAAAGTTCCTTTCCAGGATAGAGTTCACGAAATACTTCTTGATAACTTTCCTCCAAAACATCTTTGTCTATCAGCACTTTGATTGTACTACTTTTAATATCTGAATCGGATTTTAATTCATCTACTTTTTGCCAAAGTCTTTCTTTGGGATTTAGACTCAAAATCCTCATGATTACTTCAGATTGTTTAGGTGCTCGTTTTAATTCATCAAAGATTAATTGCAGTGCCTCTTTTGATTCATAAGCTTCATGTAATCTGACAAAACGCACCCTTTTTGGTTTGAATTTTTCTTCAATTTTTTGGTGAATCATTACTGCTCCCTTTTGCATCATATCGACAATCAAAGGCATCACTCGCTTCCTGTCCGTAATTTGAGCGATATCATCTAAACTAAGCGTTTGTTTTTGAAGGGCTTCATAAACTAAATACTGCAAATCAGAAAGTTGATCTAAAACGGCTTCTTCAACTTCTTGAATTACAATCAGTGTTTCGCTCTCGAGCATTAAAGCCGCTGGCAAACAGGCGCGCATGACTTCTCCTTCATAGCACATATAATAGCTTGCCATCCAAGACCAAAAGTCCAATTGTGTTTGAGTAACGCTAGGGACCTCATCTAAAATCGTCCCTATAGGTTTGGGTTCATATGTTTGGGGAGCAACTTGATGCAAACGTTTTACAATAGCAGTATACATTTTTTGCTTACCGAAAGGAACAGCTACCCTGAAACCAGGAGCCAATTGTTCTGCCTCCTCCGAACTCAGCTGATAGGTATATGCCTTTGGAAGTGCTAATGGAAGGATAACATCGGCAAAATTCGCGGGAGCATCTATTCCATCAAGCTTCATCTGATACAATCTTTGGCTCTCTTTTAAAACGGAAAAGTGTTGCGTTTAACTCAAATCCTAATAAAAGTATGTTCGAATTGATCCAAATATAAAGTAGGAAAATCAACAACGCCCCAATAGAGCCATAGAGCTGGTTGTAATTTGAAAAGTTGTCAATATACACACCAAAACCATAGGTGGTCACAAAAAACATAAAGACTGTCATTAATGCCCCTGGGGAAAAGAAACGTATTTTACGCCCCTCTATGGTGCCAAAATAATAAAGTAAACTTACTACTATGTAAATAAAGGCACCAAAAAAAGCATATTGCCAAACTCTTGTCCACCGAATCTCAGACTCAATTAAAGAATCTAGATTATTCAAAATGTAAAATTCAAAGTAAAAAAAGACAATAACGACAGCTAACGAAAGTATAGCAATAACAACACTTAAGGCTATTGAAAGCAAGTATTGTCTAAAAAAATTTCTTGAAAAAGTCACGTGATAAGATACTTCAAAACTTCCAAAAATGGCAGAAATACCGTTGGCAGATAAAAATATTGAAAGCAAGAAAACTGAGGATAGCAATCCCCCTCTCGGCTTGTTTTTTATGTCATCAAAAATTTGAGTAAAAAAAGATTGTGTTTCTGTAGGTAAAAAAACTTCTAGATAATTTAAAAAGGTCTCGTCGAAGTTTTCAATTCGTATAAACGGAATCATATCCACAAAAGGAATGAGATTTAAAACGAATAATAAAAAAGGAAACAAGGCCATAAAAAAACTATAGGAGATACTTCCAGCCCGTGAGGTTAGTGCACCCTTAACAACTCCAATAGTATACATCTCTAATAGATCGTAAACTGAAAAACCGTAAAAACCAGGAAGCTTAATTGCTTTAAGGAATTCTACAATTGACTTTACTATTGGTAATTGTAAAAATTTTGACATTGTTTATTGGGTATTCTACTACAAAGATAATCGTCAAAATCATATAGGCCGAAATTTGATTGAAAAATGCGGGAGCTTTGTAACTTTGCACTGCTATGAAAATTAAACTCCTCTGTGTAGGAAAGAACAATAATTCTATTTGGTTCGATTCTATGGAGCACTATTCAAAAAGAATCAATCAATACGTCAACTTTAGTATTGAGTACATCCCTGATGTAAAAACTGGAAAAAAAAGTAACCCAGAACTAGTCAAAAATGAAGAAGCTAAAAAGCTCCTTTTAAAAATTAAAAAGGATGATGTAGTCATTCTATTGGATGAAAAAGGAAAAGCATATAGCTCAAAAGCTTTCGCTGAAACTGTTGAAAAACAGCAAAATACGGGTGTTAGGAATCTCGTCTTTATTATTGGGGGTGCTTTTGGATTTTCAGAAAATATTTACTTAACTTTCGATAAAAAAGTACGCTTATCGGATATGACTTTTTCACATCAAATGATACGTCTATTCTTTTGCGAACAATTATACAGAGCTTATACTATTATCCATAAACATCCCTATCACAATTCATGATGACACTACTTTTCGCAACTCATAACGATCATAAAGTTGAAGAACTCAATCAACTTTTACCCAATTCGATTTCACTCATAAGCTTAAATGATATCGGTTGTCAAGGAGAAATTGAAGAAACGGGAGTTTCCTTAGAAGAAAATGCGAAAATCAAGGCAGATTGTGCCAGAATGAAATATGGTTTGGATTGTTTTGCCGATGACTCAGGTCTGGAGATTGAAGCACTAGATGGAGCACCAGGAGTTTATTCTGCGAGATATGGAGGAGAAGAACGCGATATGGATAAGAATATTCAAAAAGTATGGAACGAACTCAAAGGACATCAAAATACTCGAGCTTGGTTTAGAACAGTATTTTATCTTCATCTGGAAGGCAAAGAATACGTTTTTAGGGGTCGTGTAGAAGGCTCAATCATATTTGAAAAACGAGGAACCAAAGGATTTGGCTATGATCCCATTTTTATTCCAAAAGGATACCAAAAGACTTTTGCTGAATTGGGTGATGATATTAAAAATAAAATAGGGCATCGCGCAATTGCAACCCAATCATTGATCAAAGTTCTGGGTAGTTAAACCCTAGGAAGTACTTTTCCTTTTGACAAGCAAATAGATTCCATGTTTTTTATATAAATTTATGGCATGAGGAAGATTTGGGGGATGCTATTTTTATTTATATCCTATACCTGTTTTGGACAAGATACATTTACAGCAGTAGTAAAAAATGAAACTACGGGCCTCGTCATGCCCAGTGTTCATATCCTAAATCTCACTCAAGTTATCGGAACTATTACAGATCAAAAAGGAGGCTTTGAGATACAAGCCCAAGCAAATGATACCCTCTATTTCTCATATTTGGGTTATAAACCGCTCAAGATAGCTGTTACCAATGACATGATTAAATTTGGAAATGCTGAATTCAATATGACTGAATTGGCTTTTGCTTTAGAAGAAATTATAGTTCGTCCCTACCAACTTACAGGCTATTTGGATATTGACGTTCGCAATGCACCCATCAATACTGCAAGAAGGTACAGCATATCAGGACTGCCGAACAGAGGCTATGAAGCTGGAGACAGAAATCCTGGTGCTATTTCTAAGGTGTTCGGTGCGATCTTTAATCCTGCTGATTTACTCAATAATTTGTTTGGGAAAAATCCCAATCAGATGCGAAAATTGAAAAAAATGCGTGAGGACGATGAAATTAAAAATTTACTTGCTTCAAAATTTGATCGTCAAGTCTTGATGCAACTACTTGGACTAAGTCGTCTAGATATCGATGAGATTCTTCGCAATTGCAATTACTCTGATGCCTTTATGAAAGAAGCCAACGACTTACAAATCCTAGAGGCAATAAGTAAATGCTATGAAGAATACAGGGTGTTGAATTTGTAGTCTTTATGAATACCCTTCAAAACTATTTTGAACCACTCAAAGCCTCAAAAGCAGAACGTTTAAAAGCCTTAAAATTTGTTCATAAAAACCCTACTTCCTACCACGAGCTATTTAAACTAGCTGTAAGTAAAAAAGCCAAGAGAGTACACATTTACGCCTCATGGGTTTGGGAACTTTTTATCGAAGAAGATATAGCCAAACTAGATCGATATTGGTCAAAATTGGTTCAAAAAATTGATGGATTGACTCATCCAAGTATGCGCCGGGTACACAGCAAAATAATATGGCTTTACCTAAAGGATAAAAACAGATACAAAGCCTTGTCAAGAAGTGAAACAAAACGATTAATATCTATTTTTTTAGACTGGGTTATTACAGAAAACAAAACAGCACCACTGAGTTTTTCAATCAGAATTTTAGCTCTCTTTACTGATCAATTTCCAAAATTAAAAACCGATCTTGAAGGGATCCTTCTCCATTCTAAAAGGACATTACCCAAAGGCACTTATCCGGTTATTCGATCGGTTTTTAAGGATTGATTTCCTCCAATCTTATTTTCAACGTATCTTTGCATCTTCAAACAAAACAAAGATGTTGCTCACCGCATTAAATGCAATTTCACCTATAGATGGTCGTTATCGATCCAAAACAAAATCTCTTGCACCCTACTTTTCAGAGAAAGCATTAATTAAATATCGAGTTCAAGTAGAAATTGAATACTTTATCGCTCTGTGCGAATTGCCCCTCCCACAGTTGTCAGACTTCAATCCTTCTTTATTTGAGGAATTGAGAAGTATTTATTTACACTTCTCCTCTGATGATGCTCTGGAAGTGAAGTCTATTGAAAGCACTACAAATCACGATGTAAAAGCTGTTGAGTATTTTATTAAAAACGAATTTGATAAGCTTGAACTTCAATCCTTTAAGGAGTTTATTCATTTTGGGTTGACCTCCCAGGACATTAACAATACAGCCATTCCATTATCTGTAAAAAATGCTGTTGAGCAAGTGTACCTTCCTCAACTCGATACAGTGATAGATGAACTTGAAGGTATGGTAGTAGAATATAAAGACATTGCTTTACTTGCTAGAACACACGGTCAACCTGCTTCACCAACTCGCTTAGGAAAAGAGATTGCTGTTTTTGTTCAACGTCTAAAAAATCAAATAGATAGTATTCAACAACTTCCTTTTGGAGCAAAGTTTTCTGGTGCTACTGGAAATTTTAATGCTCATCAGATCGCCTATCCAGAAATTGACTGGAAAGCCTTTGGAACCCAATTTGTAGAACAACAGTTAGGACTTACTTATTCATTTCCAACCACCCAAATAGAACATTACGATTCTTTTGCAGCTCTTTGTGATAATATCAAGCGAATCAATACAGTGTTTATTGACTTAAATCGAGATTTGTGGCAATATATTTCTATGGATTATTTTAAGCAAAAAATTAATGCTAATGAAGTAGGTTCATCCGCCATGCCACATAAGGTGAACCCTATTGACTTTGAAAATTCTGAGGGTAATTTGGGTATTGCTAATGCAATATTTGAATTTTTGTCTAGTAAATTACCTATTTCTAGACTTCAACGAGATTTAACTGACAGTACCGTACTTAGAAATATTGGGGTTCCTTTTGGCCATACCTTAATCGGACTTCAATCAACGCTCAAAGGATTAAAAAAATTAGTTGTCAATACAGCCAAAATTGAAGACGACCTTAACGCCAATTGGGCAGTAGTAGCAGAGGCAATACAGACCATTCTTAGAAAAGAAGGTTTTCCAAACCCATACGAAGCCCTAAAAGAATTGACACGCACTAATGCCACTATAAACCGAGAGGCAATTCATCAGTTTGTTGATAATCTCGAAGTAGGTGAACATATAAAAACAAAACTTAAAACAATAACGCCCTTTAACTATACAGGGATCTAAGTTTGTTTACTGAGTTTCTAAAAAATTGCCAAGCGAACCCAGTGAGTTTTTTATTTGACCTTCCAACTGATCAGAATCAATTTTCTTACTTAAAGTCAAAAGTGCAGCAGGGTTAATCTTATCACCGAGTATTCGCAGCACTCCGAATCCCATTTCATCTGCACTTACAAATACTATTCCTTCATCTATACTATCGGTTTCCCCTTCAAATAAAAAATTACCTTGGGCTTTGTCAAAAGCCTTAAAGTCCATCAAGTGTTGATATCGTTTCGCTGAGAGTATTTTCTTTACACGATCTACCTCTGTCTTGTATTTCTCGGTTTGGTCATCGCTTTTTTTATAAAATAAAAGATTCAATTTACCCACATTAGCAATCGCTTTTTGCTCTTGGGCTGTAATATTGTCTTTAAACAAACTGTCGATTTTGATCGGTAAGTTTACGATAAGAAATGAGGGGTCGTCCATTTTTTCTACAAAATACTGTTGTAAACTAGGACCTTGCTCACAGGAAATGGTTACAATTCCTGCGAGCAATGTCAAAAAATAAAAGGCTTTCTTTTTCATTTATAAAGACTTTTTCTGTTGTGCTTTTCTCAATTGATTTCCTCCAGGAAGATCCATTTGATCGGTCAATTTTGAAATTTTATTGAGATCAATATTTCCTTCTAAGAGCATGAGTACAGCCTTAATTTCTCTACCGTTAATATTGAGGTTTATGTTCCCTGAGCCAGATTGCACACGTTCATTTACATACATCAACAATTGCTCAACATAATCTTCTTTTTTACCCTCTTTGACATAAAAAGTGACATCGGCTTCCTGATCTTTGATACTCATCAACTCATCTAAATCTTGCTTTGAAACTTGCTGCTTGACCCATTTTAACATATCATCACTAATGGATTGGTTACTTGAAACCAAGACCTTGAAATTATTGATACTCGTTACCATATCTAAGTATTCTTGAGCCTCAGGATCATCTAAGCTCAAGCTCATTTGCCCAAGCATTTTAAACATTTTTGGACTGATCGAGACCAGTGTAACCTCATCATTGTCAGCATAGCGTTCAAAAATATTTTGGCCAGAGACCCAAAAAGAGGCAATAAAGGCGGTTAGTAATAGGAGATTTTTTTTCATAACTATTTATTTAATTAATTTTTGCGTGGTGTCATTCCAATAGTCTAGATAGGCTACTTTTTGAGCTCCCCTATTTAGATGATTTGAAACGGTTTTCATTTGTGTCTGAAATTGCTGAAAGGCTAATTCTGCCTGTTGCTTTTCAAATGGAGCAGCCTTTTGCTCAAAAAGACCACTGAGTTGAAGAGCAAATACTAGAGCTATACTCGCAGCAACCAACATCCATGATTTTATAGGTTTGGTTTGTTTGTTTTGCTTAACAGGAAAGGTTTCTTTTTTGGCTTCTTTACAGTACCCAAAAAATTGACGGTAAGGAATCCATGCCTCAGGAATCCTGGATTCCTGAGTAAAATAGGTCCTCAATACAGCTTCATCTTTTAAGCTGGTCTCACCTTCCAAATACTTGTTTAAAAGTTTTTCAATTGCTTTTAATTCCATGGTTTTGAATATCTAAAAACTGTTTTCTTAATTTTTTTCTAATCCTCGAGAGATATACCCGAATTGTTCCTTCAGGTAAATTTAAAATTGATGCAATTTCATCAAAGTCGTATTGTTCAATTTCTCTTAATTGAATGATCATTCGCTCTTTTTCTGGTAACTCATCAATTAACTTCCCTACCCAATTCAAATCATCGCGCTGTTCTATTTTCTTCGTTAGGGAATCTGAAACTGAGCCGCTATAACGCTCATCTAAAGACAAATTTTGGGCTTGTTTAGACTTTAGACGATCCAGGCAATAATTTTTTGCCATGGTTACTGAATAGGCCTCCAAACTTTTAAATCCATTTCGCTTGGACTCATCCATCTGCCAAAGTTTTACAATAACCTCTTGAGTAGCATCCTCTGCTTCTTCTTGTGAAACTAGGATTCGCTTAGTGATTCGAAAGATTTTATTCCTAATTTCTTCAATCTGATTAAAAAATGATCTGTCAGCGGTCAATTGCACTTCTTTTGGCTTGTTTTACTTTAGACGAATGTACAAGCTATATGTTACAGAAATAGTTAAAACCTTATATAAATCAAAGGATTTATCTAAATTTGAATAAAAATATTTCAAATGATGCTGCAGTTCTTACCTAACAAACTATCTCTTTTACTAATCGTTCTATTTCTTTTCGGTACAGCCTGTAAAAAAGAAGAAGTACTCGAGGAGGTTCAAGTTACTGAAACTACCAATCAGGATACTGACGATACTGCCATAAGCCTAGAGGGAGAATTACAAATCAGTGATTTTGTTTGGGAAGGATTAAACACTTATTATTATTGGCAAGAAGATGTTCCGAATCTTACAGATTCAAAAACTTCCGATGAAAAAGCTTATGCTCAATTCATCAGCGAAAATGCTGAGCCTGAAGCTTTTTTTCAAAGTTTACTGCACGAAAATGACCGATTTAGCTGGATACAAGACGATTATGAAGAGCTTGAAAACTTACTTCAAGGAATATACGCCACTAATGGGGTGGAGTTTGGATTAACATTGGCCTGTAGTAATTGTGATGAAGTGGTCGGTTACGTCAAATATATTCTTGAAGGATCCGATGCAGATGGTAAAAATATTCAACGTGGAGACTTTTTTAGTGGGGTAAACGGAATCACACTCACCCGAAATAACTACAGAGAGTTGCTTTTAAGTGATGAATTAACCTATACCCTTAATATGGCAAATGTTGAAGGCGGAGCTATAGTGACTAATGGTGTAGATGTAGAACTAACCAAAGAAGAAAATTTCGAGACCAATCCAGTTCAAGTTTACAAGACCATTGAAACTTCAGTAGGTAAAATGGGATATATCATGTACAATCAATTTGTAGGTGAAAAAAGTCCAGAACTCAATCAAGTATTTGGAGACTTAAAATCTCAAGGAATTACTGAACTTATCTTAGATTTAAGATATAACGGAGGCGGTTCGGTTCGTAACTGTATAGAATTAGCGAGTATGATAACCGGTCAGTTTAATAACGAGGTCTTTTCCAAAGAACAATGGAATAGCAAACTTGAGGCTTTCCTTATTGAAAGATATGGTGAGGAAAGTCTAACAGATCGATTTGTGGATAAGCTTGCTGAAAACGATGAGGCAATAAACTCACTAAACCTGAATCGGGTAGTCATCATAGCAACTTCAGATTCTGCCTCAGCTAGTGAATTACTAATCAATAGTTTATCACCCTATATAGAAGTAACTCATGTTGGGGAGCAGACGGTGGGTAAAAATGTAGGATCAATCACAGTATACGATTACATTGATAATGATAGGACAAAAAATCCAGATCATAAATATGCAATGCAGCCTATAGTTTTAAAAATTGCCAATAAAGAAGACTACGCCGATTATGCTGATGGGTTAGAGCCTGACAATCCCATAGAAGAGGATATCACCAACATGGGAATACTGGGTAACCCAGACGAACCGTTATTGGCAAGTGCTATCAATGCATTGACAGGTACTGGAAAACGCTCAATTGCCAAACCGGCTCACTCCAGAGACTTACTAATACAAGATCCACTCCTATTAAAAATTAAGGGAATGCATCTCGACAAATCCTTATTTAACGATCAAGGAAAACGATAAGTTAAAGCAACTATAAAATTCCTTCCTCTAGTGGAATATTGCTCAATTTCCACATAATTGGCGTTGAAAATATTGGTTGCATGTATAGAAAATGTAAGCGGAATGTTTTTTAAATCATTTTTAAAACTCAAATGGAATAATTCATAACCCTTTAAGAGAGTTGTATTATCCAGTCCAAATCGTTCACCCACCGCTTGGAAACGCAAACTTAATTGGCGATTTGTGTTGAAACTATAGGTTAAGGCTGTTTGAGATGAAAATTTTGGCAAATACCTTAAATCACCATCTTTAGTAGAGGTAAAAGTTGTTTGCTGATTCAACCGTAATTTATCTGCTAAAGAACCCGAGAACTGTATTTCCAACCCGCTGTATGTAGCCTCTTCTTGGGCATTCTCATATCGATAAGTACTCAAATCATAAATCAATGATGGGTTTTCATTCCTATAAAAATAAGTAGCACTCATATTCCAATCTGAAATAACGTACTCTAATCCTGTTTCAAAAGATGTATTTTCTTCAGGTTCTAGGTCTTCATTTCCAGAATAAGGGTCATATAATTGATAGAGACTTGGAGCAATAAAAGCGGAACTAAGTGCCCCTAAAAATTTAAGTGATTGTTTGTCATTTTGAACCAATTGAAAAGAAGGGTTGATACTGTAGGTAAACTGATTACCGTAGCTACTATGACTGTTTAGACGTCCTCCAATATTAACTCTAAATCGATCAGAAACTACTGCAACTACATTGCCGAAAAAATCTGTTTGACTCAGTTCTTGTCCGCCTTCATAGTCTGCTTTTTGCTTCTGATACAATGTACCTACTACGCTATAGAACTTTGATCCAAACACATAACGATTGTTTAGTTCGATTTGAGTGTTCTCTCCTTGGGTTTGAAAAGGATATGCACTTTGAAAATCCCGCGCAATCTTTTGATAACCAAATTTTAAACTCGCTCCCCCATTTGTATAATTGTAATTTGGACTAATATGAAAACGGTCCATGCTGGTGATAAGTTTAAAATTTGCATCCTCCAAGGGAAAGCTATTGTCGTAATCTGAATTGATTGAGGATCTGTCGTAACCCGATCGTATATCGAATTGTGTGTTGGGCTTAAACTGCATACTCGCTCCAATATTATAATGGGAAAAGGGATCTAATTCTGGGCCGATAACTGCACTCATTCCATTTGCTTCATGGCTAAAAGCATAGGCTTTTGCACTTATTTTTCCACCTCCGTAACTTATATCCAAGCTGTTTTTAAAAAGGTTTAGATCAAAGGAACTGTCTTGATCCTGATCAGACCCAAAGCTGGATTGCAGACTGGCTCGAAATCCTGTTTCCGCTTTTTTAGTTTGAATCTGTATGACTCCTGTTGCCGCAGAACTCCCGTAGAGCGTACTCGAAGCTCCTTTCATTATCTCAATTGATTCGATCTGATCCAAGCTTAAAAAATTCAAATTAAAATCATTGTCTATTCGCGAAGGATCTGAAACGCGAACACCATCAATTAAAATCAACACCTGTCTGTTTCTTCCGCCTCTAAGAGAAATCGTTTTATTTTGACCGGCGTAAGATTGACTTCCGATAATTTCAATCCCTGCATATTGGCGAACTAATTCGCTCAAACCCAATCCTTGGAATTTAGAAATTTCATCAGCATTGATATTTACAATTGGTTTTCCAGATTGAGATCGTTTAAGTGGAAATCTGGAATCACTAATCACAACTTCCTCTAAGTTGGTAGTCTGAACAGTTAAACTATCAATGTTTGTCTGTTGTGCAAACAGCGCTAAGCTGTTCACCCAAAGCAATAGGGTGGTAACCCTCAATAAGTAGATATTCATTTTGAGTAAAAAATGTGTCTTCTTGATCCTATTCCCGAGATCGAAAACATTAAACATCAAAGGCAGGTCTCCTGACTTGCATTTTTAATTCACCTTCCCATCGACAAACCGACAGTGGCTATAGAAGAACTAAAATGTCCCTAAGAACTAAGCATACAGTTGCGGGTACAGTTTTGGATTTTAACCAAATTCCCTCTTTATCTTAAACTAATAAGAACCTATAAAACAAAGTTAGTTTAAATTAAGCACTAATTGGAGAGAAAGTTTTCACTTTTTTAAATGAAAACTGAAGCACAGAGGTGTAAAAAAGATCTCCAGCAAGAGCGTTGACAAAAAACGGGATGGCTAAAACAAAGCAAGAGGTCAATCCAGCCCATGTCAGCGGGTAATAAAAATACCAAACTCCTAAGTTGCTCAACACAAAGAACACACTAGAGCCCAAAATAACATTAGTAAATGAAAGGGATTTCATGTAGAAACTCATTACTGAAATCAAAATAAAAGAGAGGTAAATGACAGGGACTAAGTCGTGCAAGCCTATAAAAAGATCAGAAATAAACATGGCAATCAAGGGAATGAACAGCGCCAATCGTTTGTTAGCGAAGTGAAATCCCGAAAAGAGTGCAATGCTTGTAATTGGAGCAAAATTTGGTGGGTGAGGTAACAATCGCGTGAGTATCGCAATTATTATCAGTCCAAAAACAGCTTTTATTTCTATCCTTTGCATTTTCATCCAGTGTTTGTTGTAAAACTAAATAAAATCTATTACTTGGTCAAATACATTTTACGTCTAGCGTATAAATCGTAAAAAGCATCATCTTTTAAATCTTCAATAAACAAGATGCTTTCCCCAGTACTCTTCATCTCCGGACCCAACTGTTTATTCACGTTAGGGAATTTATTAAATGAAAATACAGGTTGCTTGATCGCATAACCTTCTAACTGAGGGTTAAAAGTAAAATCTGTTACTTTTTTCTCACCTAACATGACTTTAGTCGCGTAGTTAACATAGGGCTCATTGTATGCTTTCGCTATAAAAGGCACTGTTCTTGATGCACGAGGATTTGCCTCAATGACAAAAACTTTATCATCTTTAACTGCGTATTGAATATTGATCAACCCTTCTGTATTAAGCGCTAGTGCGATTTTTTTGGTATGGTCTTTAATTTGCTGAAGTACAAATTGTCCTAGGTTAAAAGCCGGTAAGGTTGCATTGGAATCTCCAGAGTGAATGCCACAGGGCTCAATATGCTCCATAATTCCAATGATGTAAACGTTTTCACCATCACAAATAGCATCGGCTTCACATTCAATGGCTCCATCTAAATAGTGATCTAAAAGGAGTTTATTATTCGGGATCTTTTGAAGTAAATCAACTACATGGGCTTCCAAGTCCTCCTTGTTAATTACGATTTTCATCCCTTGACCTCCCAATACATAGGAAGGTCTTACCAAAATTGGGAAATCAAGCTCATCTGCAAGTTCAAGTGCTTCATCTGCAGTTTGTGCTACTCCAAACTCTGGGTAAGGAATGTCGTTGTCTTTTAAAAGTGTTGAAAAACTTCCTCGGTCTTCGGCTAAATCCAATGACTTGAAACTCGTTCCAATAATTTTTATTCCGTAACGATCGAGCTTTTCGGCCAATTTTAGTGCTGTTTGCCCACCTAATTGTACAATCACACCCTCTGGATTTTCGTGCTGTATAATGTCAAAAATATGTTCCCAAAAAACAGGTTCAAAATAGAGCTTATCGGCTACATCAAAGTCTGTAGAAACGGTTTCAGGATTACAATTAATCATGATGGTTTCATAATCACATTCGCTTGCTGCCAGTACTCCATGAACACAACAATAATCAAATTCTATTCCTTGTCCAATCCTGTTGGGGCCAGAACCCAAAACAACGATCTTTTTTCGATCAGTTACCTCACTTTCATTATCGCAGTAAGGCTCTCCATCTTTTTTCTGAATTTTTGCTTCAAAAGTGGAATAATAATAAGGTGTCTGAGCCGCAAATTCAGCAGCACAAGTATCTACTAGTTTATATACCCTTTGGATTCCTAGTTCTGTTCGCTTTTTATAAACTTCACTTTCCAAACACTTCAGCATATGTGCCACCTGCCTATCTGCAAATCCTTTTTGCTTTGCTTCTAGCAATAATGCTTGATCAATGGTATTGATGTCAAAATTTGAAATCTCTTTTTCTAAAAAGTGTAATTCTTCATATTGCCTCAAAAACCACATGTCAATTTTTGTGATTTCATGAATACGTTTTAAAGGAATTCCCATTTGAATAGCATCGTAAATCACAAAGACTCGATCCCAACTCGCATGAGTTAGTTTCTCAATAATTTGATCGTATTCTTTCAATCCTTTACCGTCAGCTCCAAGACCATTTCTTTTAACTTCCAAAGACTGGGTAGCTTTGTGTAAGGCTTCTTGAAACGAACGGCCAATACCCATTACTTCTCCCACAGCTTTCATCTGTAAACCTAGAGTTCTGTCTGAGCCTTCAAATTTGTCAAAGTTCCATCGTGGGATCTTAACGATGACATAATCAAGAGTTGGCTCAAATAAGGCAGAAGTAGATTTGGTGATTTGATTGTCTAACTCATCCAGACTGTAACCAATTGCCAATTTAGAAGCTATTTTTGCAATTGGGTAACCTGTAGCTTTACTTGCAAGGGCAGAAGAACGTGAAACACGAGGATTGATCTCAATAGCAATAATATCCTCTTTTTCATCTGGACTAACTGCAAATTGAACATTACAACCACCAGCAAAATCTCCGATGCTACGCATCATCTTGATCGCCATATCGCGCATTTTCTGAAAGGTTGTATCTGATAAGGTCATCGCAGGTGCAACGGTAATTGAATCACCCGTATGGATTCCCATAGGATCCATATTTTCAATCGAACAGATGATCACTACATTATCGTTATTGTCTCTAAGCAGTTCTAACTCGTACTCTTTCCAGCCCATCATAGCCTTGTCAATCATGACTTCATGTATGGGAGAGATTTCAAGTCCACGACGCATTAACTCATCAAAATCTTTTTCATCATAGACAATGGCTGCACCTGCACCACCGAGGGTATAGGAAGCCCGAATACAAAGGGGGAAACCAAATTCTTGAGCAATTTCTTTTCCTCTAAGAAAAGAGTTTGCTGTGGCCTGAGGTGCCATTGGTACATCAATTTTTTCCATGAGCTCACGGAATTTTTCGCGATCCTCTGTAATGTTTATTGCATCAATATTGACCCCAATTAGTTTGACATTAAAGTCGTCCCAAATACCTTTTTCATCAACCTCTATACAAAGGTTTAAGGCTGTTTGCCCTCCCATGGTAGGAAGTACTGCGTCAATTTGCGGATGCTCCTTTAAAATTTGAACGATAGACTTGGCTGTTAGAGGAAGTAAATATACATGATCTGCCATGGAGGGGTCAGTCATGATGGTTGCAGGGTTCGAATTGATGAGGACGGTTTCAATTCCGTCTTCTCTTAACGAACGTAGGGCCTGAGATCCTGAATAATCAAATTCACAAGCTTGTCCAATCACGATAGGACCAGAACCAATTACTAAAATACTTTTAATGGAGTTTACTTTCGGCATAGATCAAAATATAGATTATGTAGATAAAAAAAAGGTGCTACTTCCAAAAAAGTAACACCTCTAAAATAGGATATATACGCAATCATTTTTTGTGACGCGGTTCTGATGAAACAGATAGTTTCTTTCTTCCTTTAGCTCTTCTAGCAGCCAAAACTTTTCGTCCGTTAGCTGAAGCCATGCGTTCGCGGAAACCGTGCTTGTTTCTTCTTTTTCTTCTTGAGGGTTGAAATGTTCTTTTCATAATTTCGAGACTGAAATAGTATTCCTTTTTGAGTCGGGCAAATATACAACAACTTTTTAGTCTAACAAACATGAGAATAAACATTTCGCGATTGATTTTTTTTACCTTTGTGGAAAATTAAAACCATGTTTCCAAAAGTTATCAAACTCATACTTGTAGTCCTCTCATTAGGTTATGGTATTTACCAATTTACAGATGATTATATCGGTAATGGAATATTGTTTGTCCTCCTAGCTGGAATGTTTATTTTGCTCTATTTTAAAAACGAAATTATATTTCTCTCGTTTTTAAGACTTAGAAAGCAGGATTTTGTAGGAACAGAAAAATGGTTAAACCGCATCCCCAATATAGAAAGGAATTTAGTTCGCAAACAACAAGGATACTACTATTATTTGATGGGGATTATTCAATCCCAAAAAAACCTTACTCAGGCTGAAAAACATTTTAAATCTGCATTAAAACTGGGCCTCTCTATGAATCACGATCTGGCTATGGCAAAAATGAGTCTCGCAGGAATTTACCTTCAAAAAAGAAGAAAACGTGAAGCACAACAACTTCTGACTGAAGCTAAAAAACTGGACAAACACGGGATGTTAAAGGGTCAGATGAAGATGATTCAACAACAAATGAAGAAAATCTAATAGCTCCCTGTTTCTGGAACCGAAATTTCGTAATACTTTCTAGAGCGATTGTTTAAATGGTTTTGAATCAGCCAGGGATTGTGAATTTTCAATATTTTATAGTTGATGGATTGTTCTTTTGCAAACTGAGCTATATTTCCAATTGCAGTATCCAAACCAATTTTTCGAACAGGGATAGGTTGATAAAGATCTTCAGTATCAAAAATAAATCCATACGCCCTTAGATTAGACATGATTTCTTTAACTGCTAAAATCCGAAAAACATACCTGCTGGTTTCTGAATTTAATAGTAAATCGTAGTAATTGTCTGAAAGCTGCTTGCTTAAAAGTCGGTCTGTTCCATACATCCCCCTGTTGTAGGATGCTGCTGCCAGTGTCCACGAACCCAAACGCTCTTTAGCTTTCTTTAAATAGGTACATGCCACACGAGTAGATTTTTCTATATGATATCTTTCATCTACGTTTGAATTGACTTCCAAACCATATTCTTTTGCAGTTCCTGGCATAATTTGCCAAAAGCCTTTTGCTCCCTTTGGTGAACGAACATTTTCTAGTGCACTCTCAATGACCGCGAGATATTTAAAATCATCTGGAACACCCTCTTCTTCGAGTATGAGCTCAATAGTTGTGAAGTATTTATTTGCGCGCTTGAGTAAAAGCATCATGTTGGATTGCCAATAGGTTTTGACCAATAATTCCTTATCCAAACGCTCTCTAATATCTGGCTGGTCAAGAGGAACAGCTTCTCCTGAAAAATCGAGATTTGAGGGCAATTTTAAAGCATAGACTTTATAGCTCTCTTCTCCATGTGCATTAAATGCTGTGAAATTTTTAAAGTCAAAAGCGGAAAAACCTAAAATGATCAAAACGCCTAAAGCTAATGGGAGGAGTAATTTGCTGATTTTCATAGTTTAAAAAATTAATACAAGTTGCGTATCAGTACTAATAAATTAATGGTTTTATTTTAAACTTCATCGAGTAATAATTTTGGTAATTGATCATTAAACCATTTGGCATGAGTTATAATTGCCGCATGACCAGCGTTAATTTTATGCAGTGGACCCCTTAGATTTTTTATTGGAAAAACAGTGTCTCTTTCTCCGTGAATGTGAATGATCTCATCCAAAGCATACCCTTGATCCCAATTGACTAAGGCGTCAATAGCCCAACTGAGATAAAAAGGGTTTCGCTCAGAAAGGTATTTTTGATACAGTTCAAGTCTTTTTTGAATTCCTTTGCCAAAGGTATATAAAGCCAAGGCGTCCAAACTATTAATCCATTGAGTGGGAAGCAGTTTGTGGGCATTTGTTTTTTTTGCCATTTTCATGGGAAGAGGCAATTCATTTTTGTTCTTTATACTCGATACAATAAGGAGTTTATCCACCTCAATGTGTTTGGCCATTTCCTGAACAAGAACCCCACCAAATGAAACCCCAAGCAGCAGAGGGTTTTTATGCTTCACACGCTCACACATTCTCAAAGCATATTGCTCCAGGCTTTCATTTTCATTGGGTTGAATCCAACTTAAATAATGCAACTCGATAGATGAAGGCAAACTGATATGTTCAAAGATTTTTGGACTTGCTGCCATCCCTGGCATGCAATAAAGATGCGAAGGTTTTGCTTTTGAAGTTGAGTTTGATGAAGATGTTAACAATTTTTTTGTATTTTTATGTTCCCCATAATATTAGACAATACAAAACTAAAAACATTACTTCAAAATCAAGGTTATGAATGAATTGAATCTAGTAAATAATGAATTTTTAAGACAATTTGAAGTCCAAATCGACAACCATCTCGCCAGAATAGAGTATTCAGAACAAGAAAGAAAAATTTTTCTAACTAAAATTTCAATTCCTGAATCCATTCAAAGCAAAAAGTTTGAAGAAGCATTTATCGTTAAAGTTCTTGAGTTCATTGAAAACAAAAACCTACGTGTAGTCCCTACATCCCCAAAAATTGCTGGTTTTGTCAGGAAAAATCGACGTTACAAAGAATTACTTCCTATTGGAATCAAACTCTAATCTTCCAAGAGAAACCTTACCATCCCTTCCTCATCAATAGATTTTAAAAATACCTTTTTTACCGTATTAATCCATTCTGGATTCCATGGAGCTCTCACTTTTACATAGTTTTGAGAAAATCCTGTGATATAGCCTTTTTTGTTTTCTCCTTCAAAAAGAATCTCAACCGTATTCCCTAGTTGAGATTCATAAAAAGCTCTTCGCTTTTTTACGGAAAGTGCCCTTAACATTTTACTCCGCTTGGCTCTGACATCATTTTGTATTATACCGTCCAAACGAATTGCTTCAGTATTTGGACGTTCAGAATAGGTAAAAACATGTAAATAAGAAACGGGTAATTCATTTAAAAAATGATAGGTCGCTAAAAAATCTTCCTCGGTCTCACCTGGATAACCTACTATTACATCAACACCTATACATGCCTCTGGCATTTTATTTTTAATCCACTCTACCCGCTCTCTATAGAGTGGAGTGAGATAACGTCTCTTCATACTTTTTAAAATACGATCGCTACCACTTTGAAGGGGTATGTGAAAATGAGGAACAAATCTCTTGCTTTGAGAAACGAATGAAATCGTTTCTAAACTCAACAAATTGGGTTCAATGGAAGAAATCCGTATTCGATTTATTGGCTTTACATCATCTAAAGCTCTAATGAGTTCTAAAAAAGTATGCTTGTGCTTTTTATCCCCATGCTCTCCTTTTCCATAGTCACCGATATTTACCCCCGTTAGTACGATTTCATTCAAACCAGCTTCCGCAATACGATAGGCGTTTTCAATTACATTTTCTAAGACATCACTTCTTGATACACCTCGAGCTCGAGGTATGGTACAGTAAGTACATTTATAATCACAACCGTCTTGAACCTTTAAAAAAGCTCGAGTTCGATCACTTACAGAATAACTGCTTTCATAAAAATCAACCGATTCTATTTCACAAGAATGTACCTCCCCTTGAGGAATTTTACTGAGGTCATGAATGTATTCATTGAGCTTGAATTTTTCAGATGCGCCTAAAACTAAATCAACTCCATCTAAAGCAGCAATTGCTTCGGGTTGTAGTTGAGCATAACAACCTATAGCAACAACAAAACCCTCTGGGTTTTGCTTTAAAACTTTATTGACCAGACCTTTGACCCGTTTGTCAGCATTTTCAGTAACTGAACAAGTGTTGATCACATACACCTCAGCAAAGTCATCGAAAGAGACTCTTTGGTAATTTTCGTTTTCAATAGATCTTGCTATGGTAGCAGTTTCAGAAAAATTGAGCTTACATCCAAGCGTGTGAAAAGCAACCCGAACTGCATCCGATGCTGTTTTTACTTGAGGAAGTAAAGTTTTTTCCATAGCTCTCTTTAAAAACGTAATTTTAACGCAAATATATCAACAAAATAATTGATGTTTAAAGGGCCTTTATTTCATTTAAGTATCGCCTATGTAATGCTGTTCATTTTGAATGCGTGTACTGATGCGAATGTGTTGGATTCTAAAAGTGTATTCCGATACAACGAATACAGAAATGTGACCTCTTTAGATCCTGCATTTGCCAGAAATCCTCAAAATATTTGGCCGGTTAATCAACTTTTTAATGGCCTTGTTCAGTTAGATAATCAACTAAAAATACAACCTGAAATTGCAAGCAATTGGGAAATTAGCGAAGATGGGATGACCTATACTTTTAAACTTCGGGAAGATGTTTATTTTCACCCTTCTCCCCTTTTTGGAGCATCAACTACTCGAAGGGTGAATGCTTCAGATTTTGTCTTTAGCTTTAACCGACTTACCAACCCCAACGTAGCTTCCCCAGGCAGTTGGGTCATGCAGCAAGTAGCACATTACGAAGCAATTGATACTCACACTTTGAAAATACAACTTAAAAATCCTTTTCCTGGGTTTTTAGGTCTACTTTCTATGCGTTATTGTGCAGTGGTTCCCAAAGAAGTAGTCAATCACTATGGCAATCGATTTCGATCCAACCCCATTGGAACAGGCCCTTTTTATTTTAAAAGGTGGGAAGAAAACATCAAGCTTGTATTGCGAAAAAACAATAACTATTTTGAAAGAGACTCCCTTGGGAACTCCTTGCCCTACTTGGAATCCATTGCAATTCAATTCATTCCCGATATTCAAAGTGAGTTTATGTTATTTTTACAAGGCAAGTTGGATTTTATCAATTCATTGGATAGCTCTTATAAAGATGAACTTTTAACCCCTATAGGTCAACTTCAAGAAAATTATAAAAACCGTTTAGAACTTCTCAACGGACCCTACTTGAATACAGAGTATATAGGCATCTATCTCGAGAATTCAAATCCTGCAATCCAGTCACCCAAAATAAGAGAAGCACTTAATATTGGTTTTGATCGTAAATTAATGATTGCTTATTTGAGAAATAATATAGGTTATCCAGCAAAAAAAGGATTTATACCCAAAGGACTTCCAGGGAGTTCAGAACAAGACTTTAACTACAGTCCAGAAAAAGCGAGAAAACTAGTTGAGGAATATATAAAGGAAACTAATTCTCCTCCCAGACTCACTTTAACTACAGATGCCAATTATCTTGATCTTTGCGAATACCTCCAAAGGGAAATGCAAAAAATTGGAATTGCACTTGAAGTAGAGGTGATGCCTACAGCAACATTAAGACAGGCCAAATCATCGGGAAAATTAGAACTTTTTAGAGCCAGTTGGATTGCGGATTACCCTGATGCTGAAAATTACCTTTGCTTGTTTTACAGCACTAATTTTTCCCCTAATGGCCCAAACTACACCCACTACCAAAACAAAGCTTTTGACTCTTTATATCGCCTTGCAATGGCAACCCCAAAAGACAGTTTGAGGATTCAAAAATACAGGGATATGGATGCTTTGGCAATGCAACAACATCCTATAATCCCCCTCTACTACGACGAAGTTGTCCGATTTATTCAAAAAGGGGTAAAGGGAATGGAAATAAATCCCATCAATTTACTCGTGTTAAAAAACGTTTATAAGGAATAAAAAAAGCCGTGAAAACACGACTTTAGATAACACTCGATTGAGGGTATTCTATTCTTTTTTAAACTTCGCGTATTTGTTTTTAAACTTGTCGATTCTACCAGCGGTGTCCACGAGTTTGGATTTACCTGTGTAAAACGGATGCGAAGTTCTTGAGATCTCCAATTTTACAAGAGGATATTCAACGCCTTCAACTTCAATAGTTTCCTTGGCGTTTACAGTTGATTTTGTAATAAACACATCGTCGTTTGACATGTCTTTAAATGCCACTAAACGATAATTTTCTGGGTGAATTTCTGCTTTCATAATGCTAAAATCGACTGCAAATTTAATTTTATTTTTCAAAATATCACGAACTCTTTATCTTTTTTTATCTTAGGCTAGAATTTAAACATTTTACCATGGAAAACCAGACTCCCTCAATCAAAACAACCATCATCAACTATGCCCTAATCCTCTCGGCAATCTCCATTGCCTTTAATCTAATGCTCTATTTTCTCGATATGCATTACCAACAATCACAAATGACTGGGATTGTCGGTATAGTTATCATGATTGGTGTATTGATCTATTCGTTTATAGATCATAAAAAACTAAATGAGGGATACCTCAGCCTTTCTGAAGCTCTTAAAATTGGCTTGGGAATATCTGCTCTTGCTGGGCTGATAGGCGTGGCTTATACCTTTGTATTGACTGAGTTCTTGGACCCAAATATGATGGAAAAGGCTTTGGACTTTCAACTTGAAAAAATGAGAATTGACAATCCAGAAATGACCCAAGACCAACTGGATGGAATTCGTTCTATGCAAGAAAAATTTTCGGGCCCTTTAATTCGTTCTGCTTTCCAAATCATCGGTTCACTTTTTATAGGTTTCATCATTTCCTTGATCGGGGGCTTAATCGTTAAGAAATCAAGGCCTGAATAAGCCAAATTTTGTAGTTTTGTGTTAAATGCACACTCGCTTTGAACTTTCTATTGTAATACCTCTTCTAAACGAAAAAGAATCTTTGATTCCTCTTCATCAATGGATTAGCAAAGCTTTAGATAGTAAGGCTTCTTCTTATGAAATCATCTTTATAGACGACGGAAGTACAGATGGCTCTTGGGAAACAATTAGTTCATTGGCTAAAGAATATCCAGAAGTTAGTGGAATTCGCTTTGCAAAAAATTACGGTAAATCTCAGGCATTGCACGCAGGTTTTAAAGAAGCTAAAAAAGAATTTGTGGCTACCCTTGATGCCGATTTGCAAGATTCCCCTGATGAGCTCCCAAAAATGATCCAAACACTTAAAGAAGAAAACTTGGATTTAATCTCCGGATGGAAGAAAAAACGTTTTGATTCCGTTCTTTTTAAAAATTTACCCTCCAAATTATTTAATTGGGCAGCAAGAAGGGTCTCTGACATAAAACTTCACGATTTTAACTGTGGAATTAAAGTTTATCGAGCTGATGTTGTCAAGAATATTGACGTTCACGGGGAGATGCATCGGTATATACCCGTTTTGGCATCTCAGGAAGGATATCAAAAAATTGGAGAGCAAGTAGTCCAACACCAGGCGAGACAATACGGTCAAACAAAATTTGGAGCAGATCGATTTTTTAAGGGCTTTTTAGATCTTATCACACTTTGGTTTATCAATCGTTTTGGAAAAAGACCCATGCACTTTTTTGGCCTTTGGGGGACAATAATGTTGTTTTTTGGGTTTGGATTTACCCTTTACCTTGGAATTGATAAGTTGTACTTTGATACCAATGCCCGATTAATTACAGAACGCCCTGAGTTCTATATTGCATTGACATTAATGCTTTTAGGCAGCCAATTTTTTATCGCTGGTTTTTTAGGGGAATTGGTGCTGAGAAATGCGAGATTGACCCAACGCTATCACATCAAAGAAAAAACTTAACCTATGAATATTGAAACTCGTATAGCGCAATGGTTGCGCACTCCTTTTGATCAGCAAACACAAAATCAAGTGGCGCTTCTCGCTAAGAACCCAAAGGAAGCGGAGGACGCTTTTTATAAAGATTTGGAATTTGGTACTGGCGGAATGCGTGGGATTATGGGTGTTGGAACAAATCGAATCAATAAATACACTCTGGGTAAAAACACACAAGGACTCTCGGAATATTTAAAGGAACAACATCCAAATGAGAAAATTTGTGCTGTGATCGCCTATGATTGCAGGCATCAAAGTAAAGAATTGGCAAAAATATGTGCAGATATTTTTACTGCAAATGGGATTCACTGCTATCTTTTTAGTGATTTGAGGCCAACACCTGAGCTCTCTTTTGCTGTGAGGCATTTAAATGCTCAATGTGGAATAGTGCTTACTGCTTCACATAATCCGCCTGAATACAATGGATTTAAGGTTTATGGAAAAGACGGAGGCCAGCTTGTTCCTCCACATGACGAGGCAATTAGTCAAAGAATCCTTGACACTGCTTTCGAATCCATTCAATTTGATGGAAATCCAGCCCTTTTACAATACATAGACAAAGAAATTGATACTGCCTACCAAAAAGACGTATTAAATTCAGCTTTGTTTGATAAAAGTAAGAATAAGCCACTTAAAATTGTTTTTACTCCCATACACGGAACCTCCATAACGGCCTTACCTCAGGTCCTAGAACAAGCTGGATATGACAAGCTTACTATCGTAAAGGAGCAAATTGATCCAAACGGGGACTTTCCAACTGTAAAATCCCCAAATCCAGAAGAACAAGAAGCCCTCAAAATGGCTGTTGCTTTGGCAAATGAAAAAAATGCAGATCTTGTTATTGGTACAGATCCCGACGCTGACCGATTTGGCTTAGTTGTAAAAGATGCTGAATCAGCCTGGTGTTATTTAAATGGCAATCAAATCATGGCTGTTTTAACCGATTTTTTACTTCAAAAAAGGGCAGCTGAGAATACCTTAAATTCAAATTGTTTTATTGCTTCAACCGTAGTCTCTACTCCTTTAATCCAGCAAATTGCTGTGCACCATGGTGTACAGTATAAAAATACACTCACTGGATTTAAGTGGATTGCCAAGCTTATAGAAGGCTTTCCTGAACTTGAGTTTATAGGAGGTGGAGAGGAAAGTTTTGGGTACCTCGTGGGAGATTCAGTTCGAGATAAAGACGCCATTTCGGCTAGTCTTTTAGCTTGTGAAATTGCCAATGAAGCAAAGAATAACGGATCTAGTTTTTTCGAACTTTTAATTGAATGCTATAAAAAATATGGAGCCTATAAAGAACGACTGGTATCCATTACTAAAAAAGGAAAAGAAGGGGTTGAATACATCGCAGAACAAATGGAGAATTTTAGAAAATCTCCACCCAAAAGCATCGGCGGTATTGATGTAATGATATTAGAGGATTACCTTCATCTTACTTCTTACAACTTCAAACGAAAAGAAGAGGAAAAACTTCAATACAGTCCCTCAAATGTCTTGATTTTTAAATTAGAAGACGGAACAAAAATTGCCTTAAGACCCAGTGGAACAGAACCAAAAATCAAATATTACTTTAGCATCAATCAAAAATTCGACCCTGATCAAAGCTGGAAAGAACAAGAAAAAACCCTAGAAATACGTTTAGATGAACTGAGCTCATTAATTTTGCCTTAATGAAATCATCGTTCCAAAACATCTTACAATTTGGCAGGAAATACAAGGGCTATGCATTCCTAAATATTCTATTTAACGCCCTTTACGCTCTTTTTAGCGCCTTGTCCTTTGTGTCATTAATACCCATGCTCAATGTGCTTTTCGAAACAACAGAACAACAAATTGAGCCTGCCCAATACCAAGGTCTATTCAGTGTTCACCATTACATTCGAGATAGTCTTAATTTTTATATTGCTTCACGGGTAGAGCAAGATCCTGAAACCACTTTGATCGTGGTTATTGGTTTGGTGTTGAGTTTGTTTTTTTTAAAAAACATCAGTAACTATCTGGCGTTATACTTCATTACTTTCCTACGAAACGGCGTCATCAAAGATTTACGGAATGCCATTTATGTAAAAATTATCAGTCTTCCTATCTCCTATTTTAGCGAAAAAAAGAAAGGGGATTTAATGGCTAAAATCACCAGTGATGTAACAGAGTTACAGATTTCATTTTTATCGATTTTGGAATTGATCGTCAGAGAGCCTTTGACCATACTTTTTTCATTGGCAGCCATGCTTTTTTTTAGTATCAAGCTTACCTTATTCGTACTCTTCTTTATTCCAATTTCAGGTTTGATCATTTCCCGTATTGGTAAAAGACTTAAAGGCCAGTCCGATAAAATACAACAAGAGCAAGGTGATTTTCTCTCACTGATAGACGAAACGGTCAACGGTCAAAAAATCATAAAAACCTTTGCTGCTGGCGATCACTTTAAAGAAAAGTTTAAAGCTGCCACTACTCGCTTTTACAATTTTTCAAATCAACTTTTACACCGTGCAAGTTTAGCCGGTCCTGCAAGTGAGTTTTTAGGTATAGTGGCAATCGGAGTACTACTTTGGTTTGGAGGAAATATGGTATTGGTTGAAGGGAGTATTTCAGGAACTTCATTTATTGTTTACATGGGGTTGGCATATAATATACTTACCCCAGCAAAGGCAATAAGTAAAGCCAGTTACAGTATCCAAAAAGGAAATGCGGCTGCTGAAAGAATACTTGAAATTTTAAATACTGAAGATCGGTTGAAAGATGCATCAAATGCAAAAAAGCTAAACTCCTTTTCAGATTCTATTGTATTCGACAAAGTCGCCTTTCGCTATGAGGAAAATCCAGTACTAAAAGAAGTTTCCTTTAAGGTAAAAAAAGGGCAAATGGTTGCTTTAGTAGGACCATCAGGAGGTGGTAAAACAACCCTAACTTATCTACTCAATCGATTTTATGATATCGACCAAGGCAAGCTCACCATTGATGGTATTCCGATTGACCAGATTACTAAAGAGAGCCTCTATCAAAAAATTGGGATGGTAACCCAAGAATCCATACTTTTTAACGATAGTGTTTACAACAACCTTAAACTCGGAAATCCAATTGCTACAGCTAAGGAAATTGAGGCTGCTGCCAAGGCTGCCAATGCCGATGGATTCATCACCCAATTAGCTGAGGGATACCAAACACGTATTGGTGATTCAGGAAACAAACTCTCGGGTGGACAAAAACAGCGATTGACAATTGCACGTGCGCTTCTTAAAGATCCTGATTTGTTAATCCTCGACGAAGCCACCTCTGCTCTTGATACAGAAGCCGAACAACAGGTTCAAATTGCTCTAGAAGAGCTGATGAAAAACAGAACTTCCTTTGTAATTGCCCACCGATTATCGACCATACAAAAAGCAGACCTCATTTTGGTACTCAAGCAAGGGAGTATCGTCGCTTCAGGAACTCATAAAAGCCTACTTAAAAATAGTGAGGAATACAAAAGCTGGGTTCAAATGCAACGTATGGATTAAACTTTTTTAATTACCTTTTGTCTATATAAGAAATAACAAATTGTTGAAACAACAGTCCATATTTATTAGTGCACTTCGCGACCCCTTAACCAAGGATGAAGCATTTAAAAAACTCGTTTCAGAATATAAGGAACGTTTGTATTGGCACATTCGTAAGTTAGTACTTGATCACGATGACGCTCATGATGTGGTTCAAAATACATTTATTAAAATCCATTTAAACATTGATAAATTTAGAGAAAATAGCTCCCTATACACCTGGATGTATCGAATTGCGACCAATGAGTCTTTAAACTTTATTAACAGCAAAGCAGCTAAAATGGGACTGCAAAATACTGAGTGGATAGAGGCAAAAGCTGACGGACTGATGGCAGATTCTTATTTTGACGGCGATGAGGCAGCTTTAAAGCTTCAAAAAATGGTAGCTCGATTACCTGAAAAACATCGTATAGTTTTTAATATGAAGTATTTTGACAACATGACGTATGAAGCCATTTCTGAAGTCTTGGATACAAGCGTTGGTGCGCTAAAAGCTTCTTACCACCATGCTGTAAAAAAAATTAAAACTGAATTGAATGACTGATTTCAAACAACATAATCCATTTAAAGTTCCAAAAGGCTATTTTGAAAAGCTCGAAGAAGAACTTTGTAATTCAGAAGACTCTATCTCAAAACTCAATCCTTTCAGTACTCCTGAAAATTATTTTGAGGATTTAGAGAAAAAGATACTACAAGAAGTAGTTACCTCTTCGCCTACTTCCAAAAGAAGTTCGAATAATCTGATCTATGGTTTTATTGCCTCAGCTGCAGCTATACTTCTTCTTATTGGTCTTTTTGAGAAACCCGCTACAGTTGAAATTGAAAAAGAACAAGCCTTGAATGATTTTATTGAAAGCTATTATTTGGAAGATTTCGATAGCTACGAAATGCTTTCTATGATGGAAGATAATGAAATTGAAAGCCCATTTGATCAAATCACTAAACCCTAAGAGATGAAAAGACTTAATGGTATTTTTATGATGCTTTCAATACTCCTAGTCTCCAATCCGACTTTTGCCCAAAAAAACAGTCGATTTAAACGATTTAAAGAGATGAAATTGAACTTCATTATTGAGAATACCGAACTCAACAATGCAGAAATAGAATCCTTTAAAATAATTTTTGAGGAATCTGAAAATAAATATCACGATGAGGTGTGGGTACTCAAACGAAAATTAAGAAAAGAACTAACAGAGGCCTACGATACAATTTCTTCTGAAAGCGCATCAAACTACATTAATGATTATTACCAATTCGAACAACTCGGTATGACCATTAAACACAAACGAAATCAAAAGCTTTTAAAATCAATTCGTGCAAAAGTAGTACTGAGAATTCTCCAGCAGGAAAAAGAATTTGACGAAATGATGTTCAAACGAATTCGGAATCGTTCAAAAGAGAAACAAAAGGAAAAGGAGAAAGAATAATACGATACCTTTACCTCTGTGAAAATACATAGAAATGTTGCTTTGGGGATTGTTGAAGGACTTCAACAAATTCTGGATAAAAATGAGGCTTTACGCCCTTGCCTTAATCGGCTTTTAAAACTAAATAAAAAATGGGGTTCAAGAGATCGCCGCCAGTTGGGAGAAGCGGTTTTGGATTGTGTACGCTGGAAACGCACCTATCAGTATCTGGGAGACCTCAACACCCAGTCAGAAAACTATTATTGGGAGCTATTAGGAATTTGGATTTTAACCAAAAAAATAGCCTTACCCGAGTGGGAAGAAATAGCCACATTAAAGCACTTAAAAATTGAGTTTCCATTAAATGCAAAAACCACAGACCGAAAAACAAGAGAGTCACTGCCTGACTGGCTTGATGAATTGGGCTTAAAAAGTTTTGATGAAGACACATGGAATAAAGAAAGTCAATCACTAAACCAAATGGCACCACTCGTTTTACGCGCTAATACGCTTAAAAATGATCCTCTAAGTCTAGTAAAACGTTTAAAAAAGGATTTTAATATTAAAGCGACTCAATCCTCAACCATCCCAGAGGCTTTAATCCTTGAAAAACACCAAAAGCTCAGTCAAAATCCAATCTACCTCAAAGGTGGGTTTGAAATTCAAGATGCTAACTCACAACAAGTTGCGCACTGGGCCAATCCACAACCTGGAAACCTAGTAGTAGATGCCTGTGCAGGCAGTGGTGGGAAAAGCCTCCATTTGGCTGCAATCATGAAAAATAAAGGCAAAATTATTGCCTTTGATCCACATCAAAATAAGTTAGATGAACTTCAGAAAAGAGCACTAAGAAATGGAGTCTCTAATATTCAAACCTCCACTACTGATGATACTCAACTTTATACAAAACTTATGGGAACTGCCGATATTGTTCTGATCGACGCTCCATGCAGTGGATTAGGAGTGTTGAAAAGAAACCCTGCAGCAAAATGGCAAATGAATCCAGAACGAATTGAAGCACTAGAACAACTCCAACAGCAAATCTTAGAAAAGAATGCTGTGCTTGTCAAAAACGGGGGTGCTTTACTTTATGCTACTTGCTCAATTTTTCCCAATGAAAATCAGGACCAAATCAGGCGCTTTTTGAAGTCTGAAGTAGGAAGTGTCTTTACACTTGAAAAAGAACAACGCTTTTTAACGCATCAAACTGGTTTTGATGGATTTTACATTGCCAGTCTAAAAAAAATCTAAATTAATATTCATTATTAAAATCCAAATATTAATTTAGGAATCAATTTTTTGCTGCCTTTATGAAAGATAATAAAACCCCTTTTTCGCTTAAAGTTAGAATCATTCACCGCTATTTAGGTTATTTTCTAGCCGGCATCATGGCCATGTATGCACTTAGTGGCTCATTGATGATTTTCAGAAGAACAAATTTTTTGAAAAAAGAAGTGATTGAACAACAACAGTTAGCTGCAAACCTAAGTGTGGGTGAGTTGAGTTCAAAGCTCAAGATTGATGTCAAGGTCGATAAAAAAGAAGGGGATATTATCTATTTTAAAGAAGGAAACTATAATGAAGAAAGTGGATTGGCAGAAGTAAAGAAAATGAAGCTTCCCATACTTTTACAAAAAATGGAAAAACTTCACAAAGCGACTACGGAGAGTCCATTGTATTATTTGAACCTATTTTTTGGAGCTTCCTTGCTCTTTTTTGTTTTATCCTCTTTTTGGATGTTTACACCCAAAATGCCTGCATTTAAAAAGGGAATGTACTTTGCCCTAGCAGGAGCGGTATTGACCATCGTTATGCTATTTGTTTAATCCCAGGATTTAAGACCCAATAGTTTTTCTCCTAGAGTACTTAATTTTGCTGTATTGTATTTTGTCTGTTCCCAATTTCTCGGATCGCCAGGAAAAGCGTGACCCTCAGGAGCAATTCTATTTTTCCAAGAATTTATTCGCCATTCTTTAAGAGCAATATTTTCCTCTTCCGCTGGCATCATGGAGATGTATTGTGCGATTCTGACTTTATCCTTAGAATTATTTGGACGTATTCCGTGAGGTTCAAGGCTATTGAAAATCATCAAATCACCTGCTTCTAATGGAACTTTTACAAAGTGTTCTTCTAGACCTTTGGTGTCTGGCTGAAATCTATTGCGGTCTTCTGGTTGTGATTGCTTCCAGCTGTCGTAGTTTCTGTAAAGCCAGGGGATACACTGAAATCCACCCATTTCCAAGTTGGTTTGATCCGCTAAAGCCAAAACTCCTTGTACATTTTGAGGTTTGGTTTCGGGATCGTAATCCCAATGAATAAAACCTTTATACTCAAAACCAGGTTGAATGGGAAAATTGAGATTTGCTCGGTCTATAGTTGCCCATAGCTTTTCTGTTCCCCAAATATCAACAAAGGCGTTATACACCCGTTCTGTTTGTCTATTTTCCCAAAGCAACTGATGATTGTAAACTTCGACCATTCCTGTTCCCTGAAGTTCTTTCATTTGCATCTCAGCGCGAGCTGCCGTATACCAGCTTTCTGGGTTGTTGGGATTTTTTTCCTCAAATTCCCAGAGAAAATCAGCTGTTTTTTGTGCTTGTTCTCGGCTTACTGCATTTTTTATTACTACAAATCCATTGTGTAGCCAAAAATTCCAGTCTTCAATACTCAATACCCTAAGGCTATCAGATGTTGCAGAAGTCCTAAGACCAATGCTACTACTTTTAGCAGTAGATGGATTTCCAGGAATCTCTTTATGTGCGTTATTGAGGATTTTAGTTTCCATTTTTAAAGACTATTTAAATGCAATATAGGAATTTTTTTAACTTATCATCAGATCAGATTTAAACAACTAAATATTCCAAAAAACACTTAATCTTAACTAAATCTAAGCTGTGAATAAAAAGAAGATAACTTCAATTATTAGCATCTTGGATGGCTTAACTATGTGATTGGAATGCCTTATTTTTGTACTTTAATTTCACACGCATGATCCTCTTTTTTGGCGATTCATCAGTCCAAGTTTTTGCAGTAAAATGCAACCAACCGCTTCCTCACCCTCAAAAAGAAAAATTAAGCTGGTTATTCGGAGATCAGCCACTTATAGACAACACTGCCCTTAGTGGATTATTTTATGGTCCGCGAGCGACTATGGTTACTCCTTGGAGTACAAATGCAGTTGAAATTACACAAAATATGGGTTTGGTAGGAATTGAACGTATTGAAGTCTATGAGGCAAAAAGTCGCGTTCAAAATCCCAACCCCATGTTAGTCACTTCATTTGACACTTTAAATCAAAAACTCTTTGAGGTTGATTTATTGCCAGAGACTGTTCAACAAATTAAAGATATCGCAGCTTATAACGAACAAGAAGGTCTCGCATTAAGTGATGAAGAGGTAAGCTATCTTGAAGATCTTGCATCCTCCTTAAAAAGACCACTTACAGATTCAGAAGTTTTCGGTTTTTCTCAAGTAAATTCTGAACACTGCCGACATAAAATTTTCAACGGTCAATTTATCATTGATGGCGAAGAGAAAGAAGAAAGCCTCTTTAAATTAATAAAAAACACTTCAAAACTTAACCCCAATACTATCGTCTCTGCTTATAAAGACAATGTCGCTTTTATTGGGGGTCCAGAGATCGAACAATTTGCTCCTCAAAAGGGAGATGTTCCAAGCAGCTATAAAAAAGATACCATAAACAGTGTAATATCCTTAAAAGCTGAAACCCATAATTTTCCAACCACTGTCGAACCTTTTAACGGTGCAGCTACTGGGTCTGGAGGAGAAATTAGAGACCGATTGGCAGGAGGTCAAGGTTCAATACCTTTAGCAGGTACCGCCGTTTATATGACTCCCTATTCCAGAGTACAGGAAGATCGTCAACAAAGTGCTTTCCCAGAGCGTAAATGGCTGTATCAAACACCTATCGATATTCTCATTAAAGCGTCCAATGGTGCCTCTGATTTTGGCAATAAATTTGGACAACCTCTAATAGCTGGATCTCTTTTGACCTTTGAACACAAAGAAAACAATGAGATATTAGGCTTTGATAAAGTCATCATGCTGGCTGGAGGAATCGGTTACGGAAAGAAAGAACAGGCACAAAAAAGAATACCTAAAAAGGGAGATAAAATCATCATACTTGGAGGGGATAATTACCGAATCGGAATGGGTGGAGCTGCGGTTTCATCAGCAGACACAGGCGCATTTGGAAGTGCTATTGAACTCAATGCCGTTCAACGATCTAACCCCGAAATGCAAAAACGAGTAGCCAATGCAATTCGAGCTTTAGTAGAAGCGCCAACCAACCCCATTGTATCCATACACGATCACGGAGCAGGCGGTCATCTCAATTGCCTTTCTGAATTGGTTGAGGATACTGGAGGAACCATCCATATTGACGCCTTACCTTTAGGAGATCTTACCCTTTCAGCAAAAGAGATTATAGGTAATGAATCTCAAGAACGGATGGGGTTGATTTTAGCTCCGCAAGATGCAGCCTTATTGGAAAAAATTGCATGCCGAGAGCGAGCACCTTTCTATATCGTAGGAGAAGTGACAGAAGATCACCATTTTTGTTTTGTTTCTGAAAAAACTGGAGAAAAGCCAGTGGATTTATCACTTTCAGCCTTGTTTGGAAGTGCACCCAAAACCATAATGGAAGACCAGACCATTCAAGCTGATTTTTCTGCTATTTCATATAATGGTGAACATATTGAAAAATACATTGAAACAGTTTTACAATTGGAGGCTGTGGCCTGCAAGGATTGGCTCACCAATAAAGTAGACCGATGTGTAAGCGGTCGAGTAGCACAACAACAAACTGTAGGTGAACTCCAACTTCCCCTCAGCAACTGCGGTGTAATTGCCTTAGACTATACTGGAAATAAAGGAATCGCAACTTCTATTGGACATGCACCCATCAGTGGTTTAATAGACCCTGCTAAAGGAAGTGTAAATTCTATAGCGGAAGCTTTAACAAATATTGTTTGGGCACCCTTAGAAGATGGTCTGAAGAGTGTGTCTTTATCTGCCAACTGGATGTGGCCGTGTAATAATGAGGGTGAGGATGCGCGTCTTTATAGTGCTGTTCAAGCCTGTTCCGATTTTGCAATAGCATTGGGTATTAATATTCCTACAGGAAAGGATTCCTTATCAATGAAACAAAAATATCCTGATGGAGACGTGATTGCCCCAGGTACGGTAATCATCTCTGCTGCGGCCGAATGCGCAAGGATTAAGAATGTAGTCAGTCCGGTAGCTCAACTAGATGGAGGTTCAATTTATTATCTAGACTTTAGCCAAGACGAATTTCACTTAGGAGGAAGCTCCTTTGCTCAAAGCTTAAATGCAATAGGAACAAAAACTCCATCAGTCACTGATGCTAACTATTTTAAAATTGCATTTAATAGTCTTCAAGAGTTTATTAAAAAGGGTATAATTGAAGCAGGGCACGATATTGGCTCAGGAGGATTAATTACAAGCTTATTGGAAATGTGTTTCCCTTCCACTTCAATTGGAATGAATCTTGACTTTTCAAGCTTTAAAGAAGGTGATTTAGTAAAATTACTTTTTTCAGAAAAACCTGCAGTTGTGCTACAATCAAAAGAAGATTTAACATCCCTTTTTGCTGCTCATGGTATCAAAGTAAACCTATTGGGTAAAGTCAATAGCAGTAAGCTTTTAAAAATTAATGATCTTGAATTAGACATTGCCAAAATGAGAACCTCTTGGATGGAGACTTCAAAGGCATTGGAAAAAAAGCAAACAGCTGGTAATCTAGCAGAAGCTCGTTTAGAAAACGTAGTAAAACAGCCCTTAAAGTTTAAGTTTCCTCAAAGTTTTCAAGGGATGTTACCTAAACTAAAATCGAAAAAAATCAAAGCTGCTGTCCTTCGAGAAAAAGGAAGTAATTCAGAAAGAGAAATGGCCTACGCCATGGATCTCAGTGGATTTGATGTACGCGATGTTCACATGACAGATCTTATTGAAGGAAGAGAAGATTTGAAAGATATACAGTTTTTAGTAGCCGTCGGCGGGTTTTCAAATTCCGATGTCCTTGGGTCAGCAAAAGGATGGGCAGGAGCCATCAAGTATAATACACGTGCTAAAGAAGCATTGACAAATTTTTTCAACAGACCCGATACCCTTTCACTAGGAGTTTGTAATGGATGCCAATTGTTTGTAGAACTTGGATTACTTACCCCAGAGGCTAAACAACAGCCCAAAATGCTTCACAATGACTCGGGTAAATTTGAATGTATATTTACTGCAGTGCGTATTCAAAAAAGTAAATCAATTATGCTCCAAGGCCTAGAGGGGTGTACCCTAGGGATTTGGGCGGCTCACGGTGAGGGTAAATTTGCTTTCCCCGAAGCAGAAAGCAAATACCAAATTCCTGCCAAATACCAGTATACAGACTACCCCTCTAACCCCAATGGATCAGATTTTAATGCTGCCATGCTCAGTTCTCAAGACGGTCGCCATCTTGTAATGATGCCCCATTTGGAACGTTCAACTTTCCCATGGAATTGGGCACATTACCCTAAGGATAAAAACGATGAAGTATCCCCTTGGATACTCGCCTTTGAAAATGCCTTTTCTTGGCTGGAATCTTCTGTTAAGTAAAACTTTCTTATTTACTTCAAAATATTTCCTATTTTGCAGTAAATAGAAGTTTATGACACCGAGCAGATTATTTGATTTTATAACCTATCAGAAAGATAACGCCCCACTAGAAAAATCATTTACTACCAAATACGATGGTAAATGGGAAAGCATTTCTTCTGAAATGTTTTGTGAGCAAGCTGAAAGTATCAGCAATGCATTGATTGAATTGGGGATTGAACCTCAAGACAAGATTGCAATGATCTCATCAAATAATCGAACGGAATGGAGCTTAATAGATGTTGGATTACTTGCTGTAGGTGCTGTAAACGTTCCTATTTATCCCACTATTTCCTCAAAGGATTACGAATACATTCTCAACCATTCTGAAAGTCAGTACTGTTTTGTGTCGGATCAGGAAGTATATGACAAGGTAATGGCCATTGAAAAAAATGTCAAATCCCTGAAAAAAATCTACAGTTTTGATAAAATCAAAGGTTGTGCTCACTGGAGTGAACTTTTGGAAGTTGGGAAAAATAAGCCGAATCATAAAACTGTTCAAAAGAGAAAGGATGCCGTAAAATCTGAAGATTTGGCAACCATTATTTATACCTCTGGAACTACTGGAGTTCCTAAAGGGGTTATGCTGAGTCACCACAATGTTGTTTCAAATGTACTTTCAAGTTCAAAACGATTACCTCTTACTATAGGTGATGCTTCTGCTTTGAGCTTTCTTCCAGTCTGTCATATTTTTGAGCGGGTAATTTTATACATCTATATGTACAATAGTGTTTCCGTTTATTTTGCAGAATCTCTTGAAACCATAGCAGATAATTTACGTGAGGTAAAACCTGAGGTCATGACAGCCGTGCCTCGTTTACTTGAAAAAGTTTACGATAAAATCTATGGAAAAGGGGAAGAATTAGGCGGTATCAAACAAAAGCTCTTTTATTGGGCAGTTGATCTTGGTCTACAATATGAACCCTATGGTCAAAATGGAGCTTGGTATGAATTTAAGCTCAAAATAGCACGTAAACTCATCCTCTCTAAGTGGAAGGAAGCCCTTGGTGGAAATCTTGAATTGATAGCCTCTGGAAGTGCAGCTTTACAACCTAGATTGGCAAGAGTATTTACTGCGGCAGGCATGACATTAGTCGAAGGCTATGGACTGACTGAAACCTCACCCGTGATTTCGGTCAACGACATGAGAGAAAGTCATTTTCGTATAGGTACGGTTGGTAAGGTCATTGACGGTGTAACAGTCAAAATCGCTGAAGATGGTGAAATATTATGTAAAGGTCCCAACGTCATGATGGGATACTACAAAGAAGAAGAAAAAACTAAAGAGGTGATGAGCGGCGACTATTTTCACACAGGAGATATTGGTGAAATTGATGCAGGTGGATTTTTAAAAATAACTGACCGTAAAAAAGAGATGTTTAAAACTTCCGGAGGAAAGTATATCGCTCCTCAGGTAATTGAAAACCAAATGAAACAATCCCTCTTTATAGAACAAATAATGGTAGTGGGTGCTGGAAGAAAAATGCCAACTGCACTAATTCAACCTAATGTTGATTATGTACTCAACTGGTTAAAAGAAGAGGGGGTCAGTTGTACATCACTTGCAGCTGCAGTTAAGGAAGCAAAATTGATAGATGCTTTTCAAAATGAAATTGATACTCACAACAAACACTTTGGCTCTTGGGAACAAATTAAAAAGTTTCAGTTAACCCCAGGAGAATGGACCATAGACGACGGACACCTTACCCCTACTATGAAACTTAAAAGGAAAGTCATCAAAGATAAATACGATGACATAATCGAATCAATGTATGCTTAAAAATTAATAAATACCAATCCCGAAACTTTTTTTGTTTTTATTATGCGTGCATAGTATTTTTTAATACATTTGACTTGATGAGACAAGAAACTTTTGACAGCGTGTTACGCTCCACATGGAACTTAGTAAGCAAGATGTACAATAAAGAAGCAAATAAGTTTGATTCAACTATGGCCACGGGTTTTGCCTTATTAAGCATAGATGCGGAAGGAACTCCCTCTACTACACTTGGTCCGAAGATGGGTATGGAGCCAACCAGTTTGTCCAGACTATTGAATACCATGGAAGAACGGGATTTAATTTATAGAACACAAAACCCAAACGATGGTAGGAGTATCCTGATACACCTTACCCCTTTTGGTAATGAAAAAAGGGACGACTCCAAAGCAGTAGTTCTTCATTTCAATCAATTGATTGAAAAGTCATTGAGTCCAGAGAAGATTGCTGTTTTCTTTGAAGTCATGAGTTGCATCAAAGAAAACGCTCAGAATTTTGAACATTTTACCCCAATCCTAAAAACGGAATAATTATGGAAACTAAATCACAAAACGAAGTAAACGGAGGTTCATTTTTAATTTCTAAAATCGATCCAGATCAGGTCTTTACACCTGAAGATTTTTCTGAAGAACAACGCATGATGAAAGAGGCGGTGATTGAATTCATTGACCGAGAAGTTTGGCCTCATAAGGAGCGTTTCGAGAAAAAAGATTACGCCTTTACTGAAAGTCTAATGAAAAAAGCTGGAGAACTTGGTTTTCTCAGTATTCCAGTTCCTGAGAACTACGGGGGTATGGGAATGGGTTTTGTCTCCACCATGCTTGTATGTGATTATATCTCAGGAGCTAGCGGATCACTTTCTACGGCTTTTGGAGCGCATACTGGTATTGGTATATTACCCATATTACTCTACGGAACAGAAGATCAAAAACAGGAATACCTTCCTAAACTCGCTTCAGGTGAGTGGTTTGGATCTTATTGCTTGACTGAGCCTGGAGCAGGTTCAGATGCAAATTCAGGAAAGACCAAAGCGGTTTTATCAGAAGATGGAAGCCATTATGAAATAACAGGTCAAAAAATGTGGATTTCAAATGCTGGTTTTGCAAGCTTATTCATCGCATTTGCTCGTATTGAAGACGATAAAAACATAACGGGTTTTATAGTTCCTTTTGAAGAGAACAATGGTATTGAATTGGGCGAAGAAGAAAACAAACTTGGGATTCACGCTTCTTCTACCCGACAAGTCTTCTTTAACAAGACTAGAGTTCCTGTTGAAAAGGTATTGGGTGAACGCAACGGAGGATTTAAAATTGCAATGAATGCATTAAATGTTGGGAGAATTAAACTTGGAGTTGCCTGTTTAGATGCTCAAAGAAGAGTAACTACTAAATCGATTGAATACGCCAACGAACGCGTACAATTTAACAAGCCAATCGCTTCTTTTGGTGCAATTAAAGAAAAGATTGCACAAATGGCAAGTTCTTGTTATGTGGGAGAATCTACCTGTTATCGAGCTGCCCATGATGTAGAACAACAAATCCAAAACAATCTAGATAAAGGGCTGAGTCATCAGGAAGCAGAACTTAAAGGAGTTGAAAATTTTGCCATAGAATGTTCCCTCATTAAAGTTGGAGCATCAGAAGATGTACAAAATTGTGCTGATCATGGGATTCAAATTTTAGGAGGTATGGGATTCTCTGCTGATACACCAATGGAATCAGCTTGGAGAGATGCGCGAATTGGAAGAATCTACGAGGGTACTAATGAAATTAATAGAATGTTATCCGTAGGCCTTTTACTAAAAAAAGGAATGAAAGGAGAATTAGAACTTATGCCTGCTGTGATGCAAGCGGCCATGCGTTTGGGTTCAGAAAAAGCAAATGAGATCGCAGACGGGCCTCTAGCACAAGAACATCAACTGATTGAGAATTTTAAACAACTGTTCCTAATGATTACTGGCAATGCCACTCAAAAATACGGAACTAAGCTTGAAGAAGAACAACAGGTACTTCAGGCACTAGCAGATGTATTGATAGAAATTTACTTTTGTGAATCTGCTATATTGAGAACCCTTAAAAACTGTAATCGAAGTGGAGTTAATAGTCAGGAAATTCAGATTGCGATGACACAAAATTATGTCTTTGAAGCTCAAGGTTTGATCGCTAAACGAATCAAAGAAGTCATACTGCATCTTACAGGCGGCAACAAAGACGAACGCAATCAATTGCTTGAGGTACTCCAAAAGCATGGAGAGTATATCGACCATCCCGACAGTTTTGGACTCAGGACTAAGATTGCGGATCATTTGATTAAGGAAAATAAATACTGTTTCTAAAAGACAAACAGTTCTCTATCCAACCGACACCCCAAAGTGTCGGTTTTTTTTTACCTTTTACAAAAAATTGATGAAACCTATTTATATCCTTTTTATCGCCCTGACCTTTTGTACTGGCTTTGCTCAAGAAAACCAAAAAATATACGATATCATTGATGCCGTTTCCTCAAAAAGCATCAAGCAGGATATCGAAAAATTAGTCAGTTTTGGAACGCGACATACCCTGAGTGACACACTATCTAAATCTAGGGGGATCGGTGCAGCAAGAAGATGGATTAAATCTGAATTTGACAAAATTTCTGATACCTGTGACGGATGCCTAGAGGTATTTTATCAAAAAAATTACTTTACACCTGAAGACGGAGATCGAATTGTAAAACCCGTTTGGATAAATAATGTAGTTGCCATACAAAGAGGAACAACCCACCCAAACCGATTCATTATTATGAGTGGTGACATAGATTCCAGAATTTCTGATCCAACCAATTATACCGACGACTCCCCTGGAGCCAACGACAATGCTTCAGGTATGGCAGGAACCATAGAGGCCGCAAGAGTGCTTTCTAAATATTCCTTTGAAAACAGTATTATTTATGTAGGTCTTGCAGGAGAAGAACAAGGACTATTTGGAGGCAAAGGTTTGGCAAAACATGCACAAGAACAAGGCTGGGAACTGATTGGAATTCTGAACAACGACATGATCGGAAATATCAAAGGAGTGGATGGCGTGATTGACAACCGAAGCTTTAGGATTTTTTCAGAACCGGTACCAGCAAATGAAACTGAACGAGCTCGAAAAGCACGTCGTTTTTACGGTGGAGAAGTTGATGGGATTTCAAGGCAGCTGGCTCGTTATGTCCACAAAACAATAAAACACTATATGCCTGAAATGAATCCGCTGATGATTTACAGATTGGATCGTTTTGGAAGAGGAGGTCACCACCGTCCTTTTAATGATGTTGGCTATGCAGGCATCCGTATTATGGAGGCTCATGAAAACTATGTGATGCAGCACCAGGATATCCGAATAGAAAATGGAATTGCCTATGGTGATGTCATCTCGGGGGTTGACTTTGAGTATGCAAAAAAACTGACTGCCGTGAATGCCATCAATCTGGCTAGTTTAGCTTGGGCTCCACCAGCAGTCAAAAATCTCTCAATTGGTGGGATTGTTCAAGCCTCAGCTAAATTTAAATGGGAAAAAGTAAAAGATCCCAATGTGAAAGGATATAAGATTTATTGGAGGGATACAACCAGCCCCATATGGCAATACGAACGTTTTGTAGGAGATGTCGATACTCATACTTTGGAGGGAATTGTAATTGATAATTACTTTTTTGGTGTATCAACCGTTGGAAAAAACGGTTTTGAAAGCCCGGTAGTTTTTCCAAATGGAATTTTTAGAGATTAAAAGTAATTGTCGTTTTGTATTCTTTTATAAAGTCCTCTTCTGTTTCTTCTAAACTTGCTGAAATCAAAAGTTAAGTAAAGTTCAAATACACTGGCTGCAAAGGTTCTTGACACATTTTTAAAAGGAAAATTGTATAACATTCCAAAATCAAAATTGTCAAATGAGATGCCTGCCGACATGCCAATCTGAGTCAAATTTAATCCGTTAAAAAAAGAGAGTTGCTGATTGACACCAAAAGCAAATTCCGCCAATTGAATTTCTTGGGAAAAATACATCAAGTTTGAACTTCCTTGGGAGGTATAAGCTCCATAAGCAAGTAAATAAGTATACCTTGGCAACAATCCTCGATCATAAGGATTAAGGTTAAATTCATAAGCCATATTGGCTGTAACATTCAGAAGCTTCCTGTTTTCAGCACCCTGATCAAAACTGACATTAGGCTGATTAAGGTGTTTTAAACTCAAGCCCATAAGAAGACGTTAGTTGTGAATAATGAATGAAGCGCCAAGATCCATATAGGATACTTGAAGCAATCGATTGGCTAAAGGATCCGCAGTTTCTGTACTTATAAAGCCAGTGCTTCTGTCCAACTGATCCTCAAAAATTAAACTTGATACATTAAATGCAGAACTTCCTAAGCCCGCACTAATAGCAGGTAGAGAAAATAAATTATTGTTGATTTGAACTTTGTAAACATAAGTGAAGTTAGCAATGTTTGAACTGAGACCACTATTTTGAATCCTGAAAGAGTTAAAGTCTAAGCCTAGACTAAAGTTCTTTTCATCAAATGAAAGCGCACCAAAAAAGTATTTATTATCAATATTTTGAGTTGAATTGATAGGTATTGTATAAAACTCCTATTCTATTGAGACTGTTAAATCCGAAATAACTCGCATTGGATTTTTGCATAAAACGGGTTTGTACTATAAACAAATCATTCTGAGAAAATGAGTTTACTGTACAAAGTAATCCAATAAGTAGTATAATTTTTTTCATTTAATTAAAACAAAATTTCCGCTCTGAGTAATTTCTGATTAATCTATATTTCCTCCTAATAAATCGGGAAGAACGGTTATCTTAACTATATTACTTACATCAGAACACAACTTGCTGTTTAACAGATTTAAAGCTTTTCGTCTAAAATTTATCGTTGCATTCTGAGCTTGTGGGCTATAAGTTTCTGAGTTAGCATTGAGGATATCGTTCCAGGTAATGCCATCTAAAGAACTTTGCCATTGGTAAACAGTTGTCGCAGTATTGGAAACAGCAGTTCCATTAATTATTGCAGGGGAAATTGAGGTAAGTGTATTAGGAATTGTTCCTTTACAAATATAAGCTGCACCTGCAATACTTCCTGCTTGTACTGCATTCTGAATTAAAAATATGGAATCTTGTAAAGTAGAATTAATCTGTAGGCTTGCAATTACAGTGACTGTGACATTTCCTGTTCCAACTGGAGTAAAAGTGAATGTTGAACTCGCAGTATTTTGCTGAAATTCTCCGTTAACAAGAAAATTATAGGTAGTCACACTTGCCAAAGCAGTCGCTGTAATCTGAACTGTTTCACCAATACAGAACACATTTCCTGATGAAGAAGATGTTAGTGTTAGACTTGACTGAAACAGCACTTCAGATACATTCACAAATTTATTTGAGACAGCACCAGCACTGTTCAAGTAGGATGTTAAAACTGATGGTATTGCTTTGTCCGTATTAATCAGACCAGTATCTAACTTACTCCTGCCCCACAATTGAAAGGAAAACAAGAACAGGATAAAAAATAATGTAGTGAAAAATTTAAACTGAAGCTTGGGGAACTTCATCATAAAATAGGTTCGTTAGATTTGAACTATAAAATGCTGAGTTACAAGAACTCAACTATTTTATATTATAAAAGCATATATACAAAAATATTATATGGAAATATTTTTTTCATTTGTAAGGTTTTGATAAACACACACTTCTTATTTGTAACAAAAAGATCAAAAATCAGAATATTAAAAAAAGTATAGGGGAAAGTAAACGAGAATCCTATTCCACACTGATATACAACCTTCGAAAACTTGCATCGAGATAGTATTCATTATCTTCCAAGTTTACAGGTACAGTGGTGAAATTTTCATTAATAATTTGATAGGATTTTGGAAGCCCATCCTCCAGTGAAAATAGAATTTTGTAATTATTGCCTGCTTCAATTTGGATAGGGTCTCCATCTAAACTCATCAATTGCCCTGAATTACTACCAAAGCTAAATTCATTCCCATTAGAAGTAGTCCTTAATAAGCCCTCAAAACCAATTGTGGAGGAAGAAGTCGTGGTGGCTTGGGTAAGATCTAAGTATCCAATAAGTTTATTTTGATTGACTAAATCATAAAGCTCCACACTTAGGTCCGCAGTTCCTGATTGTGTTAAACACAACTCCCAAGACGAAGAACTCAAAGCAGGGTATTTTTTAATGATAAAATCAAAATCAGACAAATTATCAACATAAAACTCTTGGGTAAAATAGGTATCATCTATGACTCGAGAAATTCTAAATGCCTTAAAATCATTTATAAAGACCTCTAGTTTAGTGTTTTCAGTTACGGAATTTTCAATATAGTTTTTGTGAGTCAATTTATACTCCACCGTGAACTTCAATCGCTGATCTTCAAACCGTGTAAATGATGCACTTGCTTCAAATGGGCTGTCTAAATCTGATACCGCATTTTCTCTAATAATAACATTTTGACTGTTGGGGATTACGGCCCAATTACTGTCGTCTGATGTTGTAAATGTATTCCAGTTGGACTCATTATAGGAAATTTCAACTGGTCTAGTTATCTCAATGGTATCTTTAAAAGAAACAATAGTATTCAAGTTTAAAGTATCGATTTTAGTCAATACCAGCTTTGAATAGTACGATCCATATTTGGAATAATTTACAGTAGTACTTAGGCTTTCTTTAACGCTTGTGGGCTCTCCGTTTGGAAAAATCCATTCCAATGAATCGATATCATCATCCAACAACACTGCTTTGTATGTAATCGGTATTGTAAGCGAACCATTATCTCGCTCAGATCTAAAAATTGAAGTTGAATCAGCCACTATACGCGCTTTAAACTCACCATTCCTTACCGAGGTGATATAAGCTGTAGTATCTTGATCACTAGAACACTGATAGATTAATAGCAGTGCTAAGAGTCCGCTAAGGATTTTTACATGAGAACTGAATTTAAAAACCATGCATTAGTAATAATTATCAATACTAATTCTGCGATAATCTCCACGTTTATTTCTCAAGTAAGGGCTAAAGTCAAAGGTCAAAAAGATTTCTATGGTACTTGGGGAGTAAACAGTAGTATTTAAAGGATTTTGGAATGGAAAGTTATAAAGTGCTCCAAACTCAAAATTTTCATATGCCACTGCAACCGATAATCCAATATTGGTAAACCCGAAACTGTCCGTTTTTCTAAACTGTTGATTCAGACCCATAGAAAAGGAACCAAGCTGTGCTTCTTGAGATAAGAATACTTCTATATTATCACCCATTTTTGAAGCATTGAGGAATGCGAAAATAGTAGAATACCTCGGCATGATAGACCGGTCATAAGGATTGATGTCAAACTCATATCCTCCTTGAACTGAGTAACGGATTGGTAAGGTAAACTCAGTATTTTCTTTATTGTAAGATATATTAGGCTGATTCAAATGTTTAATACTGGCACCTACCAAATAATTTGAAGAATGCACCAGGAAGGAAGCCCCTAGATCCATATAATTTGAGTTTCCTATTTGACTTACCAAGGGGTCTTGTGATTCTGTTTGTAAAAAACCGGAAACTAAGGAAAGTTGATCTTCAAAAACAAGCTTTCCAGTGTCAATTCGAGAACCCCCAAAACCAGCCGATAGCGAGGGTAAAAAATATACGTCGTTGTCTAATTGAATTTTGTAGATATAACTTACTGTGGGCTTAGTATTGATCAAACCGGTATTATCCATTCTGAGAGAATAAACATCCAAACCAATACTAAAGTTATCGTTGTCAAATGAAATAGCCCCAAAAAAGTACTGGCTTTCTATACGGTTGTTATTGACCATTCCAAGAGAATTGTAGAGTACACCCGTTTTATTGATATTGTTCATTCCAAACGCACTTGGATTTACCTTTTGCATAAAACGAGAATGACTAATGATCATATCCTCCTGACCGAATCCGGGTAAGGAAAACAGTATAAAGAGTACGAAAATGATTTTTTTAGCGCTCATTCTCATTGTAGTAAGATAAATGTCCCATCCCTTAAGACAGGTTCATCATCAATAGTTTTAGCTGTTATGGTATAAATAAAATAAGGTGATGAAGGGAGGTTTGTATTTCCTTCCCATCCTCTTAATGACAGTCCAACAATATCTGGATCAGCTCCATCAGACCCGGCTTCTTCATAGAGTAGTCCTCCTTGAGCATCATAAATGCGAAGTGTTATCTCACTTAGTCCGTTAAATATTGGACGGAAAGTACTATTCCAAATATCACCATTAGGTGTAAATACATTAGGTACGAGAATGCTGTAACCTTTTCCAATTTTTATGGTTTTAGTTAACTCCTCTACACAGCCCAAATCATTGTATATTCTCAGGGTAACATAATAGGTTCCAGAAATTGCATATTCGTGAGTTATTGGTTCTGGAGAATTTCGTTCAAGGAGCTCTGTTTGGGTTCCGTCACCAAATATAAATTCAAATGAATCGTATTCATTTTCTGAAATATCAGTGAACGTAATGTCTTCTCGGGCAAGGAAAGTTTGGTTCTGTTCAAATGATACAGATGTGAAATCAAATAATGGCAGTCCATTACCTATATTAATCTCTCTGGACAATCCACAATTTGCATTATTATATATCTCTAGTTTCGCAGTTTCTACAGGTGAATCAATATTGATAAGGTATTGATTTGTTCCTACTTGTTCAAAACTAACAGGGGTACCATTATAGAAAAATGATAACGGGCCTGTATCTCCATCAAAAACATCTAAGAAAAGAGTACCCGACTTACCATTACACAAATATTCATCAATGATTGGACCTTCACGTATTTCTAATATATTTTTGTTTTCAACTATTATAACATCTTGTATACTATTTGGAGTTGCACCATTTTCACATTGGGTTAGATTTGAAGTTGTAATGGTATAACGATACATTCCTTCTGCTAAATCATTTAAATCTAAAAAGCCTGAATAGTTTGGATTGCCATTAGTACCGTCTAGTGGAGCCCAAGTGGCAATATTGGAAGTTGATTTAACCAAATTGAGCTTGGTGCTCCGAGAAATAATTTCCATCTCTAATAGCGCAAGACTTTCTGTAGTAATGATTATTTCTGAACTATTATTAGGATTAATACTAGCTTCGAATTGGCTTGTTATATCGATTTGTCTTGTCAATTCATTAACTACAGATTCTTTGGGCTCATTATTAATTTGAGTAAAGTATGTTATTGGAATATCATTTAAGCGAATGGTGTAATTTTCAAGACTGTCTCCAGCTTGTAAACCTTGAATTAATAATTTTTGCTCATATGCTGTATCGGTTGGAGCTTGTCTATGCCACTGAATAGTATAAGGAGAAATAATTGGATTGTTGGGATCTGCACTGACAACTTCAATATTTATTTTCCCGTCCTCAGCGTCAATTTCACAACTTACCGGTTGAACAAACTCATCACCACTTTCCCCTCCAGTACCATTTACTACAAAATTAGCCAACTCTTTACTGAATAAAAGTTCTATAGGAACTTCCTCCCCGCTATCATCGATAATACTACATCCATTAATATCTCGAATTATTAACTCATACCGCCCAGGAGAGGGTGTGAAGTTTATATTGTTACTTAGTGTATTTATATTGACCACACTCTGGTTACTATCTATTGGGAAAAATTTCCAAGCAAGCGAATAATAGGTTTCACCGGCTAAATTGACAAAAGGAGTTCCACCTTCAATTAGTGTTTGATCAAAGAAAGGATCTTCATATGTTTCGTAACACGGATCAATGGTAAACTCGGTCTCACCAGTATAACTCATAGAAGGAGGCTCTTCTAGACTAAAGTTTAAAACAACAATACAATTTGTTTGGGTATTCCTAACACTCAATTCATAATCTCCCGAAATAAGGTTTTCTATCGTTATTGAATTATTATTGAGGTTAGGTGTATAATAATTTCCACTTAATGCTAATGAAGAAGTGGTTGATGAACTTGTAGAGGTCGAAGAAGCAGTAGAGGTGGTTGTGGTTGGTGGCGAAGAACCGGTACTTGAGGTAGCATCTGAGATCGAAAAGGAAACACCTGTATCTAGCGTACTTTTTAAAATGTTAGAGTTTAAATTAAATTCAAAAATATTTGAATCTGGAACAATGGTAAATGAACCATTTGAAAGTTTAAACTGAAGCCTTGAGAAGGGGTTTTTACATGTTATTTCTTCAAATAAAACCTCCTTAATTTCTAGGGTCTGAGGATCATCAATTCTAAATATATTTCCTCCAGCAACATTTTGTACTAGACCGGCACCGCAACCTGAGGTATCATTAATTACTCCTCTATAAGAACCTGCCCTTAGATTTTCAATTTTTTCTAAACCGGCGAATCCTTGCATATCAATCCAAACCGATTCAGCAATTTTAGAGATTGAGGAAACCGATAAATTTATACTAGAAGTAGAAGAGTCGGTTGCTGTCAATTCACTTACACTATCAATAATTTGACTTTTAACCGTGATGGAAGATCCATTTAATGTGGCGCTAAAATTTGGAAGCGAATTAATATTATCCACCAATATCGCTGCTACATCAGCTAAACTAATGATCGTAACAGACTCTGTAGTTGATGCTGTGATAGTTTGAGATACCGTTCCTCCAATCGAAACGCCTATTGAATCTAAATTGAATGTTTCTACGGAACCACTTAATGCAATAATAAAACTATCCATATCTACAGTAGAAAGCCTTTGCCATATTGGATAACCAGAAATTTCTCCATTCCCCTTATTGAATTGAGTGATTTGAATTGACCCTCCAGTAGAGTCAATATCATTGGCACTACAATCAGAACCGTTAAAACCTTGGGCAATAGCAGAAAGATTTTCATTGACTTCAAGGTCAACTGAAATTGTAATTTCCTGACTACAATTTCCACTTCCATCAGTCACAGTCACACTATAATCCCCTGGAGTCACGATATTTTCAACGACGATACCTCCCTCTGATGAATCAAAGGATGTATTCAGTTTGAAGTTTCCTGCATTTGCCGTTACAAAAACTTGATAGATTGAGTTTTCCTTGAGTTCACCACTTACATTCTTTACTGTTGATCCTCCTGTAACATTCACCTCAAAAGAACCTGAACCACTAGTTTGACATGGAATGGAATTAATTTCTCCCTCACTTAATTCCAAAGGTCCTCCTTCGGGTTCTGTTAATATTACTTGGGTTGTATAAGTATTGGGGTTACAGTCTGCTGGTGTGCTATCGCCGATAACTATATCGTAGGTGCCAGGCCCAAGATTCGTAATATAATTCGTGTTACCGTTGCTGAAAGCATTTGTTGGATTCCCTCCATTTATAGAATAAAAATAAGGTGCTACCCCTCCGGTAGCAGTAAACTGGATCGTTCCGTTTTCTTCACCCGCACAAATTATATTCGTAGTAGTAAGACTAGAGGAAAGGCTTACAGGTGTAGGTCCGGCTATCTCAATTGTTCCTCCATCAACAGCACAGGAGCTTCCTAATCCTCCTTCGTAAATATAATAAGTGTAGATTCCGGAAGTACTGTATCCGTTAGGTATTTGATCTTTAGCAAAAAATTGGAAATCACTAGCTGCTCCTGTTAATTCAAAAGTTTGTGAGGTTACCGAAGGCGTAAATTCCCATTTAATGTCGTAGCCTTGTGGAGCTCCTCCTAACTGTAAAAATCCATTAGTACCATCAATACACTGATTAATCAAATCACTTGATTGATCTGTTAAGGTAACACCATCTTTATCATTGACTATAAAAACATTGGTTGTTGACTTTTCACAGTCGTTAATGTTGTCAATAACAGTAAGTGTGTAAGATCCAGGTGGAGCATTAAGCACGTCTTTAAAATAATAATTAAGTCCCGTTGCTGAAGTCCAGACATAGGAATAATTCCCTGAACCCCCAATCACAGCGTTATTTGGTACTATTATAGTTCCGTCATTTTCCCCCCAGCATTGGATGTCTGTGGTGCGAATCAATTCTTCTTGGATCAGAATCTCATCCGTAATTGGACCGACATCAATTTCAAGTAATAATTCAGAACAGGATTCACTTTGAACTTCAACCCTATATATGTCTCCTGGTTCTATGACATACCCATTAAAATCAAGCACATAAGAACTGGATGAAGAAACTGGAGAAAAGCGCTCTTCAATAAGATCTGTGCTGGAACTTACTGCGGTAAAAACATTATTCACAATTTTATATAACCTTGCTGAAAATAAATTACCTGTACCACTAACTTGGTCTGGTGTTAAAGTAATTGAAAGAGGAATTGAAAGCTGTCCGTCGCAGGAAATATCAACATCAGAATAGGTTATTGATGGCTCCACGATTTCAAAGGTCGCTGAAGAGGTCGCGCAACCATTTATTGATACACTTAACTGATAAATTCCAGCTGGCTGATTTGTCAAGCTCATTGAATTCCCAACTACTGTATTATTTTTAGTCCAAGTAAAATCAAAATCTAAAGCTAAATTTTCAGTAACTGTTGAAAGTACGGTGGTAGCTGTGGTTACGTTAGTTGATTCTGTTAGACCACTAGCAGTGAAAGAGATACCCGGAGTTGATGCTGTTATTAATAGAGTATTTTCGTTAACTGAGGTCAATACCTTTGCATTTCCTAACTCAATTTCATTGGCCAAAGCCCTGAGTATTGAAGGTGTTGTAGTATTAGATTGAACAAAAGCCGAATAGGTAATGCCGTCAATTAAAATACTTATTTTATCATTTTCTATTAAAGTATTACTAACGGATAATGTTACACTTACCACTTTTGCAATTGGACTTTGCCCTCCGTAGATTCGCTTTTCAAATTCTGAATTTGGAGAAGCGGGAATTAATATGGACCCATCATTACCCCCTGGACAACTCACATGTGTAATATCATTAGCACGTATATAATCCTCTAAAATGGTAACTGAAGGCAGTACTTCGATAGCACCGTTTAGAACAATTTGAGGAGTACAGCCGTATTGACTGACTGAAGTAATGGAATATTGATAAATAACCGTTTCAGAATTAGTAGTAGAAGGATTAAAAATATAGGTTTCTCGATTTAAAGCACTATCAAATGAAGTGCTAATCTCACCAGGCATAGCACCTGATGCACCTGTCCAACTGATTGCAGTGCTTACTGTACTTCCACTATATTGGTAAACTACAGCTGCAGAAGAATTTAAATTACAAACCGCGTCAACACCTACTTGATAATTTGTTCCTGAACTTAGCAAACTCAATAGGGGCTTTGGTCTAACGGTTATAGCTCCTACTCTAGAATTTGAATTACAGTTTGCTCCATTAGTTGTAATGATATATTCATAGGTCGTTATCGTTGTGGTATTTGTTTCAAGTGTTCCAGAAAGGGTTAGGGAGTAGCCTCCCCCACTCAATCCACTCTTTAATAATGAAATACCCCCTGGGCTATTCGTTATCCAAGTTAGTGTATGAGATACTGCACCCGCTTCCAAATGATAAACTATAGGGATGATTGGGTTACCATCACATATCGTTTGAGACTCTTTTCCTTCAGCAACAGCACTGCTACCAGTATATTCAACTGCATTACTAACAACATGAGTTATAAATTGCTGAGGCAGTAAATCAATACTCCCCGAATACGAAATATCGTTACAGAGAGATCCATTGGTTTTAATAGTATAACTGTAGGTTGTAGTTTCAGTTACATTTTCACTTATAGCACCAGATAATGTAAATGAATTTGTGCCCACTTGTGATAGTAGGTCAAATCCTGGATTACTAGGAGACCATTCAATATCACTCCCTGAAATTGAGGTTTGTGCTCCTCCATATTCGAAATCCAATTCAACTGTAGTGCCGTCACAAACCTCATAATTGTATTGAGTCGTATTATCTCTTACTGAAATAAAAGGAGCTTCAAATAAATTAAACTTAATTGTTAAAGTGTCAGAACTACAAATTGAAACATTAGAAGAATCCGCTGTTTGTAAATCCAAAGAAAATGAACTCACACTGCTTGTAAAGGACACCTTTCCGGTAATCTCATACAATCCTTCAACCGCCTGAGTTGTATTAACAGAGATAGTTGCCTCACCATTTACTACTGCCTTTGTAGTAAATACAGTACTTGAAACTGTATTGTAAATCGTTATAGTGCTCCCCACCAGAGTAGCGGAAACTGTGGTTGCTTTAGCTGCTATTTTATCCACTAAACCTTGGGCAATTTCAGCAGCAGTTTGAGCTGTCTCTGTTGTTGTGTGGGTAAATCTATTCGCTTGACCACCCACTGGCTCTACTATTAATTCATAAATATCGACATTAGAAGATGTTCCGGTTATTGTAACCTCTACTTCCTGTCGTTTTGTTATTGTTTGAGTAAAGGTTAGACTTTCTGTACCCGCAGGCATTACAGAATTCGTAATGGTAACCCTAGGGGTATTTTTAAAAGCCACACTTACATCTTCTATACTCGAACCGTTACAAATTGAAACCTCTTGCGAATCGGTACCTGGAACTGCTGCTGCTACAAAACTAATTTCTGGAGCGGGTAACAGGGTAATATATCCTGATTTAGAAACAGGAGTACATAAAGCATCAACGGTTGAGACAGTATAATAGTAGGTAGTTGGTACCGATATATCTACCGTGGAAGTACCTGAAATAGTAAGTGTTTGACCTACTACTTGTAAATTCAACCCTTGTGGCAAACCAGTCGTTATGACATCATTTGCTCCATTCCCAAAGGTATATGTAATTATTTCAATAGCAGTACCTTCACATACCGTTTGATCAGAGGTAGCTACATCGGAAGTAAGCACCAAAGAATGAACAGGCTGAACGGTAATCGATCCTGTGGTAGAAGTATTCGTACAAGAGGATTCACTAGTTAAAGTAACGGTATATGTATAGACCGTTGTTGTGGTGACCGAACTTGGGACAGTTCCCGATAAGGTTAAGGTTGCGGCTGTTTGACTATGTACAAAACTCAATCCTGCTGGATCCTGAGCACTGTTCCAATCCACTTCAAAACTCGAAACATTAAACCCTCCAGATAAATCATAAACTATGGGGGTAATCTGTCCTCCTGTACAAACCGTCTGTGTCGGAGATCCGGAACTAATACTATAAACCTCCTTATGATAAAAAGTCAACGTACCGGTAACCGTTTCTGAAGAAATACAATTCGTCCCTACATTAATAAGACTTAGGGTGTATGTGTAACTAGTTGTTGCCCCCGAAGTATTAGAATGTGTCCCTGAAATCTGAAGTGTTGGAGAGACCAGTGCCCCATTAGGAGGGGATATCCCAACAGGTTGCGAAGGACTCCAACTTACTTCATATCGTGATGCACCACTAAAATTAATTGGAGTTATTGCACTGCCGTAACACGTCGCTTGATTCAAACTATTCCCTTCGGAAAGAATAATTTCCTCCAAAGGGTTTACGTAGTATGCGAGAGATAGAGAATCACTACTACAACTAGATCCTTCAGATTCAATCTCAACATTAAATACCGTTGTTTCTGTTACAAGATTAGTAGTTAATGTTCCTGTTAAACTCATGAATCCTTTGACAGCTGTAGATGAAACTACACCAATAGAAATTGATTCAGGTGTTAAAAATCGAAGTCCAAATAAAGTTCCATCAGAAGCAGAGTATATTGTTAATTCGTGATTACTTTGAGTTATTTCATAAGCAGAAGGTTGAACGCCGTCAATAGCATCTTTAAATTTTTCTGCGATAGTAGAACTTGAGGTATCATTTTCTGTAGCGGTGATGGTCCATTGCTCTGAGATAAGCGCTCTTGACCTATCTTCATTTAAAAATTGGAGCGTTGCTGTTTGCCCATTAGACATGGTTCCGGAGACAGAGATCGTAAAAGACTGTTTAGAAGTATAACTAACGGAACTAGATAACCCAATAACTGATAGAGTTGGTGAAACATTTATCGATGCAGTTGATTTAAAATAGATTTTGTTATTCACATAATCTCCCTCACAAATTTCAGCTTCAGTTGCAAAGTCGGTACTTCCATAATCCGCATCTGAGAAAAGTTGAGCATCTGGGAAAAGTATGTAATATCCCTTTTTGGTATCTTCAATACAGGCTGAGGTACCAACGGCACTGTTACTTGTCTCTAATTCATACTCGTAAACTGTAATGACATCTATCACTTCTTCAATGGCAGAAGCTTGTAAAGTAAATTTTCCAGAAGTTTCCCTATTGTAGGCTACCCAACTTGGTTTTTCTGAAGTCATTCCATTCTTTTTCCAGACGGGATCATAAACAGAAACTGCAGACCCTCCAAAACCATAGGTAATATTATCAGGGGTTTCTCCCAAACACAGAGACTGTTCTACAGTAGTAGAGGCGGTATCCAAAGACAGTGATGGTCCTAAAAAAACCGTAATTGTTCCCGTCTGAGTTAGTGGAATGCAATTGCTCTCTTCACCCTGAAGTGTAATGACAAAATCATAATTAGTTGTATCAGTAATCGCCAACAATGGATCAACAGTTCCTGACAGTGTTAATGTTGTTCCGCTAGTTGTTAAAGTCAAATCTCCAGGATTTCCATTAGTACCCCAAATAATAGATGCGGAACCATCGGCTGAACTGTACTCAAATTCAATTGGATCAATAATACCCCCTACACATGTAGTTTGAGATAAATTGCCCGTAATCAAGGTATGGGTTATGAAGTGGGGAACTATTGTTAGAGTGTCTGTAACCGTGGCTTTAGTTCCACACCCCAAATTAGATGTTCCTGTAACTGTAACACTCAAGACTGTAGTAGTGGTCACATTCGATAAACTAACATTTTCAAATAAAGAATTAAAATTATATTCAAATATGCTGGATGTAGGGTCAATCTCAAAGTATTGAACAAAATCTATTTCATTTTCTTCATTAGTAAAACCAATAGAGACATTTGAAATTCCACCTTTTAGACTCAAGCCAAAAGTATTTGTATCCGAGCTGTATCCGTAGCAAATAGAAGTATTTTCACCATCAAAAATCTCCATTCTCGGTATCGGATTTACCGTAAGTGTAAATGTTTTACGTTTTGGAGTAGAATTCGTGTCACAATATTTTCCATCCTGAGTAACGATGTCAAAGGTATAGGTAGTAGTAGACGAAATAGCTAGGTTAAAATCGGCATCAAAAGTTGGAGTCCCCGTAATGGTAATTAAATGCGGGGCTTCTAACATTTCGGGTTGATTAAAACTAAATACTGAATCATCTGATTTCGATGTCTCTAATGCAAATGTAGTACCACTTACAACCGCAGTAACATATAGTTCCGTACCATTTTGAACTGCTGAGATAACATCAGATCTGTTAGTATTCAATTCGTTTTTTAATAGGATCATAACATCGGTGGCAGTAGAGGATAAAGGTGCCGTAATGGTAGAATAAATATCGTTAATTATTACTGAATACTGTTGTGTATCATTCAGCGTTTGCCCTTGACTATCCTCAAAAGAAACTACGGCCTTCTGTGTTCTCGAACTTACCTCTGATGTTAGACCTAAAGTATTTGGATCGTCTAAAACAGAAGTAATTGTATCTACACCCCAATATTCGTAAACAATGGGGGTAATAGCTTCTCCCTCACATATGGTTTGTTGTACATAAGAATCGTCATTTTCTCCTCCTTCATAATGTCCGTCTGGACGAATGTAGTCTTGTGGATCAACTGTAATAGTCCCCCCTGAATTGAAACCATCACTACAAAAATCACCGTTTGTAACTATTTGATAGTCGAAAGTTCTCGTGTTCCAATAATTTGTTACTCCATCACTAGTAATAGACAGTGTGCTTGAACTTGCTGTTCCTGAATTGATGAAATCAAAAGAAACATTAGATGGTAAATTTCCTGATACAGTTGCTGTAACACCTGCGTCTAAACCTGTTATGGTATACAAGATATCTTCAAAGTTTTCACTGTAACAAACTATAGGAGAATTCGTATTCGGATTGGTTAAACTAATAGCGACGTTGCTATCGACCTCTAGTGTTAGTGTAACATCACTTTCATCTGTACATCCCTCGGAAACGTCAAGACTAAAATTAAACTCGTAAGAGCCAGGGGTCGTTATTGCTTGGTTTAACCCTAAAATTTTATACTGGCTGTACCCAGGATCAAAAACTGAAGTTTGTATGGATAAGTCAGAATCTGTTGGAATATTACTCACAATTTTAAACGGAACTCCTGGCTGATTTGCAGTGATTTGGTACCTATTGGTATTGCTTTCAACAGCAGTATATTGATCTGTTCCATTAATAAGGTTCATCAAATTTTGCATAATAGTATCAAAATTTTCATTTACTGAACCTACATATTTAAAATCTTGATTATTGATCGTTATGATGTAAGTATAGGGGATATCAGAGGGTGCATTACCGTCATTATAACTTACCAACATGATTTTAGAATTCTCTTCAGTCAAAGTTTTTATGACGCTGGTAGAAACTTGATTTGAAGTTTGGCTTATCAGAACCCCATCTACCGATGTCATTCCTACAATGTCATATACTAAAGGAGTAAAATTAGTTTCATCGTTACAAATTTTTGGAGATGTTGAAAAACTAGTACTTGTATTAGGTCTTAATTCTGGTCCTTCAGGAGCTTCAACAACATAATTTCTTACCCATTGATCACCACTGTCACTCGTTCCTGTTAAAGGTTCTCCTGAACAACCCACAGGAACCACTTTAAAAAATATTTTTTCATCTGACGGATCTACATCAGAGCCCGTTTTCCATTGAAAAGTTATGCTTTTCAATGGATCTCCTTCATCTCCTTCAATTCGATTATATCCATAAAAAACATCACCCGTAGGAGTTACTGAAGTTGTTTCAATATGAGTATAGTCTTTAACAAACCAATACACATCTCTGTCAGAAGTTAGCGTAGTGGTAACCACTCCAGTGGAGGGAATGGGACAGATTGGCACCCCATAGGCGGTAACATTCGGAATTGCCTTTTCAATTTGACCCACTTCATATCGAGCAGATTCAACCCAAGTTGTTCCCGTTGCACTACATGAAACTGGTCGTGCACTTACCGTAAATGAACCATAAAATCCAGAATTGTAAAAAAGGCGACCTACCGAATCAATAGTACCAACATTAGCAACAGAATCGTCTCCAGGCTCAGACTCAACCTTCCACTCCAAATGAGAAAAATCATTCGTTGTTGAGGATGCCCTACTATAAAATTGAGTAAACGTATTGGTCTTCAAAGTTTCACAGGTGGGAACCCCTACATTAATGAAGTTTGCTATGCTACAAATCTGATTATTCAATGGGACGGGTGCTGTTAAAGTTGGTAAGTCGGGTATGGTTTGGGAATTTGTTTCAGAGGAGTCGTACTTGACAAGCCAAACATCTCTTTCTGTCCAAGCAGAAGTAATCGAAGTATCACATTTCGATACGGATCTTACCCTAACTTTAACCCACTCACCTGGCTCAGAGATATTTTCAATAAAGTCATCTGCCCAAGTTACCTGAACTCCAATTTCTGCATTGTCTTCTCGTGTAGCTCCTCCGTCAGGAGCTCTTTGAATCACTGGAGAACGAACCGTTGGCGAATTTGTGTAAGTTCTACTTTCAAAATCCCACTCCAAATTTGCATAGTTCACATCAGTCTCATTAAAACAGGCATAAAATTTGGTTGAATTCGTTGAATCTGTATCAATACAAATTGAATTATTGTAGCCATCAGCAAGATCTTCTGTGCCGTTCACTATGGCTCGCCCGGGGTCATCTGCGTCCTTAAAAATATCACTAATTGCTGGAGGATTACTCGTTACTTCCCATGTAAGTCTTAGCGTTTCATTGTAGCCATCACATTCTGGGACTAATGTAAAAACAACCTCTCCAGAACTCGTTGGAATTCCATCAATGGTTACCGAATTCCCGTTTTTTACTGCACTTAATCCTGCAGGAATTGTGGTATAGGTAACAGCTGAAACTGCACCAGACCATTGTACAACTAAGGGTTCATCTAAAGCAGCACCTTGGCAAATAATCTGATATTCAGGACCAGAATTTGGAGCAAATCTTGGTCTAGGTGTAACTCCAAGCGTAAAAACTTCAGAATAAACAGTACAATGTTGACTCTCACCTACATCAAGATCAGAACTATTTTCTTGGTTTAAATAGTATAAGTCTATTGAAATAGGATCTTCTGATGCATTTCTAATTCCATTAACGAGTACCGTTTTATTGTTTGGGTTTTGTAAAATTAAGGTATTAGACTCCTCATAATAATCAGCTCCAAAGTCGTCAATTTGATCTAACTTAGCTTCCAATGCGTAACCGACTTCATCTGTTGTTGAACCTGTTTGGGTAGTAATGCTAACATTAGCTGAATCTACTGTAACCTGATAATACTCACCTGCACTAACAGTATCTTCATCTGCCCCCGTGGGTAATAAGATGATTGTTTCTGCAGTAACCGTTTGAGTGGTAACATTAGTTAACGGATCGTTATCCACATCATTAAAGATGAATTTAGCCCGATAATAGAGCGTTTGAGTAAGTCGGATTTGTTCGGAAAGACCATGGTTTCTATTCAATCGAGTCCAATTTCCATTTCCTTCAGAATCTGTTACACTAGACCAACTTTGTTTATCAGTAGAGATTTCCCAAGTAACAAGTGGATTCCTTCTTGGATTACCTCCTGTTCTTTCCATTGCAGATTTAATCTCGTTCGATATCCCCGAAATAACTAAAGAAGGATGGACTTCTCCTTCACAGTAATTAACTCCCGTTAGTTGGGACTGTTCTTCTGCAATATATCCTACGTCAAGTGGGCTGTAAACAACAAATTTTAGGGGTTCAGTGTAGGTCTCACAAAAAACACCACTTCCGTCATTGACTGTAACCCCTCTTCTGTAAGTTATGTTTTCGATTAAAGGAGGGGGGCTGTAAATTTGCTCTGTAGCGCCATCAATAGGGACCCATTCTTCTGCAGCAGGAGCATTTGTATTTCCATCTGCAGCCGTTACTTGATACCATTGATAGTTTACAGGGCTCCCTACAATTACGGGACTATCTGCTCCTAAGTCGTTAGGCACTGAACCATAACAATATATCCCTGTGGAATAAGGTGTTAGTGTTCCTGGGTCAAAATCATTCACTATCAAACTAAAAATTGTACTTGTAGCGACTCCACAGGTTGTATCGCTCAATTGAGCTGAAAAAATAACTCTCCTAAAAAAAGTAGTTTCCGTAGTAGTTACAGATACAGAATATTCTTTTGTGGTAGCGCCAATAATATTCTGAAAACTGGAATCATCAATAGATTTTGAACTTTGCCACTGATAGGTAAAGCCGCCACTTGCATAACTATCTTCAGTAACTTGTAAGGTAATCTCATTGGTGTCTAAAGAGCAAGTGTAAAGAGTTGAAGGGCTAATTGTACCGCTCTCAATTTTTTCAACTTCAATTTTGATGGGATCGGAAATTAATTCACAAACTACATTATTATGAGTTATCTCTGCAATTCTCCTAAACCATGTCGTAATGGTAAGAGGTTCTGTAAAACCAAACGTCAGAGAATTGCTCGCCACGCTAGTTGTATTAGATAAATTAAAATCTCCATCAGTTTGCGTAGTATATTCCCATCGGTAACTTAACGCTGCTTCAGCAGGTGTATAAGAAGGAGCGGCTGAACTGGTAATTGCAGCTGGAATGCTCGTGGAACATAAAAGTGTATTTGCTGAAGCTATCGAACCTGCAGAAGTAATTTCAATCTTTTCTAAAGAAATAAATTTCTCAGTCCCACAGGTACTTCCTTGTGGAGTCACTATTACAGAAACTGAGCTGCCAGTTTCTAAAATCTCATTACTGTTAAAAGTTCTTGTACTTGAATCACTATTGTAAATATTGTCCCCAATTTTCCAGGTATAAGATGCTGTCCCTGCGTAACCATCTACATAGAGTGTAATAATTTCATCGGCACAAGCAGTATTATTTGGTAGATTCAAAGCTCTTAATTCAAATGTTATTTCTGGTTCAACAGTTATGGTTTGTGATACCACTGTAGAAGTACATGATCCTGTAACAGCAAATAAGAATACTTTTTCACCGTTAATTAGATCTCCTGCATTTTTGATTACAGTATTTCCTGTAGTAAGAGGATTAGTGGGATCTTCACCATCAAAGCGCCAGTAATAAGTTGTATTATCTAAAACATCCGCATACAAAGTAATTCCCTCATCGTAGCATATGGAAAAATCGGAAGCTGTATCTGAACGAATCACGGGTGAGATCAGTTCGGTAACTGTAAACGCTTTAGAACCAGTATTATTAATAACGTTATCTGTATCACTCACAACACCAATCTCAACAATAATGGTAGATTCTCCATCATTTGAAAAACTTGGTCTGCTAAAAGCAGCTGCCAAATCAGTTGCAGAAAATAGTGAAAGGGTGACCGTACCTGCAGTTGTTAGATTGAATTTTCCCGCATTTGAAATGGTTAAGGTAGTCAGATTAACCGGATTCTGACCAAGTATTTTAACCGTAAAAGTATCATTCCTGAAATCTACAGCTCCATCAGATTCTAAGGTCAAAACGATATCCTCTTGTACAGCATCTACTTCACAAACGGTGCCACCCGAACTAAATTCGATACTTTTTACACTTATATCCTGTGAGTAAAGAGACAGGGAAGTTAGTACGCTAAAGAATAGAAACGTTAGTGATTTGGAAATAAAACGAGAAAACCAATTATCCAAAAAAAATATTTATAGTAATTATATAACGAATTTACGCAATATAAATTGTTCCAAAAGAGCTTTATTTTAGTTTTAAAGAAACTAAAAATAAATTAGGGGATGAATTGTTTAGATTTCATCCACTCATCATTGTAAATTTTACCGATATAACGACTTCCAGAATCGTGTAAAAGGACTACAACCACATCGGATTTTTTAAGCTTACTTTTTAGCTGAATTAAGCCTTTTACAGCAGCACCACAAGAATTTCCAGCAAAGATTCCCTCAGACTTGGCAAGAGTTCGCGTAAAAACTGCCGCATCTTTATCTGTAACTTTTTCAAATAAATCAATGACGGAAAAGTCTACATTTTCAGGTAGGATATCTTCTCCTATTCCTTCAGTAGAGTAAGGATAAATTTCGTTAGGGTCAAAAACTCCAGTTTCGTGATATTTCTTAAAAACTGAACCGTAGGTATCAATCCCCCAAATCTTAATATTTGGATTTTTTTCTTTTAGGAATTTTCCTACGCCAGAAATTGTACCTCCCGTTCCTACCCCAACTACAAAGTGGGTAATTTTACCTTGCGTCTGTTCCCAGATTTCAGGTCCGGTAGTTTCGTAATGAGCCTTTGCATTTGAAGGGTTGTCATATTGATTGGCATACCATGCGTTGGGGGTTTCATCTGCAATGCGTTTTGAAGTACTGTAATAAGATTGAGGATCTTCTGGTGCCACATCTGTAGGACAAACAATAACCTCAGCCCCTACTGCTCTTAATACATCAAATTTTTCTTTAGACTGTTTGTCTGTAGATACACAAATGAGTTTATACCCTTTTACTATGGCAGCTAAAGCCAGTCCCATACCTGTATTCCCAGATGTTCCTTCAACTATGGTACCCCCAGGTTTTAATAAACCTGCAGCCTCTGCGTCCTCAACCATTTTTAACGCCATTCGGTCTTTTACAGAGTTTCCAGGGTTAAAACTCTCTACCTTGGCCATAACCAAAGCATCAATTTCTGAGGTGATATTGTTGAGCTTTATCAGTGGGGTATTTCCTATAGTTTCGAGTATATTTTTTGCGTAGTACATCAAATTAAATTTGTTGCAAAGATACTGCAATATTGAAGAAACAGATAATAATAAAAATCAATTTTATCGAAATCGAAGTACTTGAGAGGGTGCTATTTTTAAAATGATTTTTGATGGAATCCACAAGAGTAGGGTGGCTAAAATCAGAAATAATAAATTTAAATAAAGGACTTCATACCAAGCGATGGAAACTGGGGCAATACTCACAAAATATGTTTGAGGGTCTAGTGTAATCCATCCCCATTGCCATTGACTAAAATAAACCGCAAATCCAATCAAATTTCCAAAAAACAGCCCTCGAGACATAATGGCTACACCGTTATAGAGAAAAATTCTTTGGATCATCGTATGGGTAGCCCCTAAAGTTTTCAGCAACCCGACCATTCGAGAACGCTCTAAAATTAAAACTAAAAGTGCAGTAGCCATATTGATGACTCCTACTAAAATCATGACAGCTAAAATAATAAGTACATTAAAATCAAATAATGAAATCCATTGAAAAATACTTGAATAACGATCAGATATTGCGATACTATTGAGCTCTGAGGGCAAACCCAAATACAATTCATCAGCGATTTCGGCTACCTTTGAAAATCTATTGACAAAAACCTCATAGCCTCCTATTTGTTCAGACTTCCATCGGTTTAAAGATTGGACTTGTCGGATATCGGCAAAGACTAAATTTTGATCGATATCTGGAAATCCCGAGAAGTAAAGTCCTGTAATTTTAAATTTCCTGCGTCTTGGAAAACCCTCTGTTTGTGCACTTTGAAAAAAAGCGTCTACGGTATCTCCTACTGTCAAATTAAGACGATTTGCGATGGTCTCAGATACAAATATTTCATTGTTGATCTCAGATTTAAAATTAGGATAATTCCCCTTTGTTTTAAATCCATCAAGACTAGACCATTCGAAATCACTTCCAACTCCTTTCAACAAAACTCCTTCAAAATCGTCATTTGCTTTCAACATTCCTGCTTTGATTGCAACGGCATGCATCCGCTGAAAGTCAGTATGCTTTTGTATTTGTTGTTGGACTTCTTTTGAATTTTTAAAAGAAGTAAGGGAAACCTGAGACTCGTTGTTTTCAAAAGGAGCAATTAATATTTGACCATTAAATACACTGGTTTTGTTTCTGATTTCGTTTTGCAGACCTTTACTAAAAGCCATTGCAATCAAGATTGCAGCAATACCTATAGCTACTGCAACGGTGGCTATATTGATTATCCGTGAAGAAACCGTATTTTTATGCTGTTTGTGTTGGCGCATTTTTTGCGCGATATATAAAGCTAAATTCAATGAACCACTGTTTAGATTTTACCCTTTTCAAAAATACATTTTTATTTTGGCTTGTTCTAAGCATGAGCTCCATGACTTCTGTGGCTCAAGTTCAACCAGCCACTGCTAACACCGCAGCATACCTCCCCAAACTCCAAGGGAAAAAAATTGGTGTAGTCGCCCATCAAGCTAGTGTATTCAAGGAGTCTGGGAAACAAAAACACCTTGTTGACTTGCTGTTGGAAAATAAGATAAATCTTGTTGGAGTTTTTGCTCCAGAGCACGGTTTTAGGGGTACAACAGATGCAGGAGAAAAAGTGGCTGACGGGAAAGATCCTAAGACTCAATTACCCATCTTTTCACTCTATGGAAAAAACCGTAAACCTGCGGCCACTCAATTAAAAGGAATTGACCTTATGCTGTTTGATTTACAAGACGTAGGGGTTCGCTTTTTTACCTACCTCTCCACTTTACATTATGTCATGGAAGCCTGTGCCGAGCAAGGAATTCCTCTCATTGTTTTGGATCGGCCAAATCCTAATACTCATTATATAGACGGTCCAGTATTAAATCTCAAACATCAAAGTTTTGTAGGCATGCATCCAGTACCTATAGTTTATGGAATGACCATAGGAGAATACGCAAAAATGATCAATGGTGAAGGCTGGCTTAAAGGGGGTATACGCTGCAAATTAGATATTATTCCCATTCAAAACTATACGCATAACACTGCTTATAAACTTCCCATTCGACCCTCTCCAAATCTGCCAAACGCCCAGGCTGTTGCCCTCTACCCAAGCCTGTGTTTATTGGAGCCTACTGTAGTTAGTGTCGGACGGGGAACCAATCAACAGTTTCAAATTTATGGACATCCTTCCTTCACCAAGTATCAATTTAGTTTTACTCCTCAGCCCAATTTTGGCTCTAAAAATCCTAAACATAAGGGAGAAGTCTGCTATGGGAAAGATTTAACACAAATTGAAAAACCCAAAAGAATAGAGCTTCAATGGCTTTTAGATGCGTATTCCAATTTTCCTGACAAGGATACTTTTTTCTTAAAAGGATTTGAACGAATTAGTGGAGTGAGCAATTTAAAAAAACAGCTTATCAAAGTTACTCCAGAACCAGAGATTCGTAAATCATGGTCGGAAGAACTGAATAAATTTAAAAGGTTACGATCTAAATACCTGATCTATCCTTAAGGAATATTCAGGTACTTATGTGTTTGCAAGGAGGCCTTCCACTTCGGGTTTTTAAGGACATAATCAACGATCAGGGGTATGACTTTTTCCCTTCTACTCCATTCTGGCTGTAAAAATAATTTACATTCTACACCTACCTTTTCTGCTTGTTGCTCAGCAAATTTAAAATCGTCTTTATTGTAAATAATCATTTTCAACTCGTCAGCATGTTCATAAGCTTGATCAACTGGCAACTTGTTTTTTTTTGGCGATAAGCAAAACCAATCCCACTTCCCAGTCACGGTATAAGCCCCTGAAGTTTCTATATGCACTTGAATTTCCAACTCGTGAAGTGACTCACAAAGTGGGTTCATATTCCACATTAAAGGCTCTCCTCCTGTGACCACTACTGTATCTGAATACTCTTTGGCATTTGAAATGATTTGGTCAATTGGGGTAGGCGGATGACGCTCAGCATCCCAGCTCTCCTTAACATCACACCAGTGGCAGCCTACATCACAACCGCCAATGCGAATAAAATAAGCTGCACTTCCTTTGTGATATCCTTCCCCTTGCAAAGTGTAAAAGGCTTCCATTAAAGGAAGTAAGATGCCTTTTTCAACTCCTTTCAAGTCGTATTTCAATTTCATTTTGCAAAGGTACCACATTCTAAAATCCTATTTGTCAAGAAATTGTACCTTTATAAAAAAAGAGCTATGCCAAGTCCATTTCATCTTGCTATACCTGTAGACGATCTAGAAACATGCAGTCGTTTTTATATCGATGTACTGGGTTGCGAAACTGGAAGATCCGACAGCCAATGGATAGACTTAAATCTTTTTGGACATCAACTGGTATTGCATGTTGATCCCAATCATCATCCTACAAAACATCATAATGAAGTGGATGGAAAATCAGTTCCAATCCCTCATTTTGGAGTTTTACTCGACTGGAAAACTTTTAAAAATTTTGCTCAGCATTTAAAAAGTAAAAATGTTGAATTTGTCATAGAACCTTATCTGAGATTCGAAGGATTGGCTGGAGAACAAATGACTATGTTCTTTTACGATCCTGCCGGAAATGCCTTAGAGTTTAAATCATTTAAAAACGAAGATCAAATCTTCGCAACTTAAATCTTATGGCTTCTAAACTGAGTTTTTTTGATACTATTTTTGAACAGATTTTTTCAGATAAAAATCAAAAAAAGATCGAGCGTGCGACACTGTGGTTTTCAATCATAGGGTTTATCATTCATTTGATCTTGATTTATTCTAAAAAGTTTGATCTGTTTCATACCCCCTTTGAAGCAAGACTACTAGAAGATCCAATATCTGCAATTTACACTCCCTTTTCCATCATCTTGGTCTATGAAATTTATCTTTTAATAGTTTTTTTACCTCGTTCGTTTACAACTGCCGTTTCAAAGCAATTCGAAATTATTTCGTTGATTATCATCAGAAGAATTTTTGGAGATATTCCAAAGGTTGAACTGGATGTCAATTGGTTTGAATATGCTGCAAATAAACAATTGATATATGATTTGACCGGTGTATTGATATTGTATTTTTTAATTTATATGTTTAACCAACGAAGGGAAAAACTGCCAAAAAAATCACTGAGTGATCGCCTTAAGCGTTTTGTTAGTTCTAAAAGAGCTGTAAGTGTTTTACTTCTTCCCGTTCTTATTTTCACCTCTATTTACAGTGCCTTTTCTTGGTTTATTGAACTCTTTTTCTCTGGAAAAAATGCTGGTGGATTTTCTGACATCAACGCAGTTTTTTACAATGAATTTTTTACCATTTTAATATTGGCCGATGTGTTTATACTACTGCTTTCTTTCCAGTATACAGAACGCTACAGTCAGTTGATTCGAAATACGGGCTTTGTGATATGTACCATACTGATCCGGCTGTCGTTTGCAACTACAGGATTGACCAATGTAATTCTCATATTGTCAAGTGTACTATTTGGATTACTGATCTTAAGAATCTATCAAGCAATAGAAAAACAAGCCTAGCCCTTTCTCCGGTTGGCAAATAAGGTATTCTTCAACAACATGGCTATGGTCATAGGACCTACACCGCCAGGAACGGGTGTAATTGCTGCCGCTTTTTGAGCCACTTCATCATAAGCTACATCACCTTTTATCACATAGCCCTTCGGATGATTAGCATCTGCTACTCGTGTAATTCCCACATCGATAATGGTAGCTCCTTCTTTAACCATCTCAGCAGTAAGATATTCTGGAATACCAAGAGCCATTACTACAATATCAGCGCTCTTTGTTAGTTCAGCAAGATTTTGAGTCCTACTGTGAGCAAGGGTTACTGTAGCATTCCCCGCTGGACCTTTTTGACTCATTAAAATACTTATCGGACGCCCTACTATATGACTTCTTCCTACAACCACACAATGTTTGCCAGAAGTTTCAATTTTGTAACGTTCTAGAAGCTCTATAATACCAAAGGGAGTTGCTGGGATAAAAGCATCCATTTCTAGGGCCATACGACCAAAATTTGAAGGATGAAATCCATCTACATCTTTTGTCGGGTCAATAGCTAAGAGGATTTTTTCCTCATCAATATGTTTTGGAAGCGGCAACTGAACGATATAACCATCTAACTGATCGTCTTGATTTAATTCGTCAATTTTTTTTAAAAGGGTTTCTTCAGTAGTGCTTTCATCCAATTTAATGAGAGTAGAATCAAAACCCACGTAATCACACGAACGGACTTTACTCCCAACATAGGTTAAACTAGCACCATCATCTCCAACCAGGACTGCAGCTAAATGAGGGGGTCTTTTTCCACTTTTTTTGATTTCAGAAACCGCTACTTTGATCTCTTCTTTTAAATCCTGGGCTGTTTTTTTACCGTCTAGTATAGTCATCTTATTTCATGTTTTGTAACATCTGCATCATATGTTTACCTTTTCCCCCTTGCATCATTTTCATCATCTTACTCATTTGTTCAAACTGCTTGATGAGTTGATTCACTTCTTGAACTGTTGTGCCCGAACCTTTGGCGATTCTCATTTTCCTGCTGTGATTTAACAATTTTGGTTGGCTGCGCTCTTTAGGAGTCATCGACCCGATTATGACTTCAATACCTTGAAAGGCATTGTCATCAATATCGACATCTTTAACCATCTTCCCTACCCCAGGGATCATTCCCATGAGGTCTTTCATATTCCCCATTTTTTTAATTTGCTGGATTTGTGAGAGAAAATCATCAAAACCAAATTGATTTTTGGCAATCTTTTTATTGATTTTTCTGGCTTGCTCTTGGTCAAATTGCTCCTGTGCTCTTTCTACTAATGAAACCACGTCACCCATTCCCAAAATTCGATCGGCCATACGATCTGGATAGAATACATCTAGTGCTTCCATTTTTTCTCCAGTACCGATAAACTTAATGGGTTTGTCAACTACAGATTTGATTGATAATGCTGCTCCCCCTCGAGTATCTCCATCGAGTTTGGTAAGTACAACTCCATCAAAATTTAATATATCATTAAATGCTTTGGCCGTGTTTACTGCATCTTGACCAGTCATGGAGTCAACAACAAAAAGCGTTTCTGAGGGCTTGATCGCTTGATGTATGGCTTTGATCTCATTCATCAATACTTTATCTATGGCTAAACGTCCTGCAGTATCGATTATAACTAGGTCATGCTTGTCTTTTTTAGCGACTTCTAGCGCTGCTTGAGCAATTTTAACAGGATTTTTTTCTTCCCGATCTTCGTAAATTGCTGCACCTACTTGTTCTGCCACTACACCCAATTGGTCAATGGCAGCTGGACGGTAGACGTCACAGGCAACCAACAAAGGTTTTTTTGCATGCTTTTTTTTGAGATGATGAGCAAGTTTACCACTAAATGTGGTTTTACCAGAACCCTGAAGACCCGACATCAAAATTATTGTTGGACTTGAATCTAAATTGATTCCGACCGCATCAGATCCCATCAGTTCAACCAATTCATCTTTTACAATTTTGACTAATAATTGGCCGGGTTGAAGGCTTGTTAATACCTTTTGGCCTAACGCTTTTTCCTTTACTCTTACTGTAAATTCTTTAGCGATTTTAAAATTTACATCAGCATCCAATAACGCTCGGCGAACTTCTTTAAGCGTTTCTGCAACATTGATCTCTGTGATCTTGCCATGCCCCTTTAAAACCTGAAATGCCTTATCGAGTTTGTTACTTAGATTGTCAAACATATTTATTAGGTCTGGTTACTGTCTCGCAAAAATAAGGAATGCGATTTGATTATTCTTCATTTGAATCCTTGGAATGAAACATCAAACCCATTACTACAGCATGAGGAAAAGTAATAGCTGCAAGGAAAGAAAAGAAAATTGAAAGATATTGGTCCTCTGGCACACTCGCAAAGTAATAAAATAGTAGCATACCTGCTAGAGCTAAAATCCAATATAATGCTGCTGCCTTCAGATATTGTAACAGTGAATTCCGAGTACTCGCTTTATAGATATATTTGAGCTGAGAGTTTAAGGAGGGAATACTGTGCCACAAAACAAAATACAATCCAAATCCAAATAACAAGCTGGCATTTGAAAATAAAAATGCTAGAACGACTAACAATCCCAACTCCAAGAGGTAATGTGTTAGATTTTTTTTACTTAAAATGAGGCATAGCAAAAATGCTAAAAAAGAGACTGCTAAACCAATCCAAAAAAACTGAAACGCTAATGTTAATCCCGTAATTTGAAGAATAATTTCAGCACTCTGTTCGTATTGAAATGTAAATAATGAGAAAAAAACAATTGCACCGTATGAAAAGTAAAACATAAATGGATTCAGACGGTCAAGGGACCTTCCACTCCAGTGTTGCTCACCGAAATGATAACAGCTGACCAGTACAAAACTCAATAAGGCTATTTTTGGAATAAAAAAGAACAGTACAATTCCCAATAATACTACTCCTATATATAGGACAAAAAATTTAAAACCCGTTGCGCCTTCTTTTTGGCGTGTTTTTTTAGCAATAATTTTTAGGTCATTAGCTCCATGGAGTATCCCAAAAGATAAAATTCCGACAATTGCGACTAGATTTTGAACCCAAATTGGAGTGAAAAGTGAAAAAATGATTGAAAATAGGCTGATCCCAAAAAAAGCGAGGAAATATTTTGGAGCTGTAAATGAGTCAGTTAGAGTTTTCAACAGAAAATATTTTAAATAAAATAGTGAGTAAGTTTAATTTTTTCTAAATTTATCTAAACAAAAACAAATAATTGATTTAATCATGGAAAAAATTCTAAGCTTAATGACTGTGGCACCAGCAATGGCCACTGACGACTATGTAGGATTCACATTCTTCGTAGGTTGTATGGCGATGATGGCAGCATCAGCGTTTTTCTTTCTCTCAATGAACTCGTTCGACAATAAATGGAAAGCTTCTATTTTGGTGTCTGGACTAATTACATTCATTGCAGCAGTACACTACTGGTACATGCGTGACTATTGGGCAACCAATATGACCTCACCTACTTTCTTTAGATATGTAGACTGGGTATTGACAGTACCATTAATGTGTGTTGAATTCTATTTAATTCTAAAAGCAGCAGGTGCTACAAAACAATTGATGTGGAAAATGATTTTCGCTTCAATGGTGATGTTAGTGACTGGATACTTTGGAGAAGCTGTTTACACTTCAGGATCTGGTCCTGCAGTTTGGGGGCTTGTTTCAGGTCTTGCTTATTTTTGGATAGTATACGAAATCTGGTTGGGTGGAGCTGCAAAGCTTGCTGCCTCTGCAGGTGGAGCGGTACAATCTGCACACAAAACTCTTTGCTGGTTCGTTCTCGTAGGATGGGCTATTTATCCTATCGGATATATGGCTGGTACTGAAGGATGGTACAGCGGAATCTTTGGTGATCTTCCAATGGATGTTGTTTACAACATCGGGGATGCTATCAATAAGATTGGATTTGGTTTAGTTGTTTACAACTTAGCTGTTCAATCTAAATAATCCCTTATTGGGAAAATATTGCTATGAAAAAAAAATCGCTCTTCGGAGCGATTTTTTTTTACATTCTTTCTGGAACTTCCATTCCCAAAAGCCCCAGTCCGCTTTGAATGACTTTAGCAACCTCACTACATAAGCTCAGTCTGAATGTCTCTAACTCCTTATCATCTCCTCCTAAGATGGGAACATTTTGATAAAACGAGTTAAATAATTTAACAAGATCGTAAGTGTAATTTGCAATGAGTGCTGGACTGTACTGCTTAGCCGCTTGCTGTATGATTTCAGGATATGACAGCAATTGTTTAATGATCTCTTTTTCTTTAGGGTTGATTTCGACTATTTTATGAGACTGGGAACTCACAGCTTTACTTCTTAGTATGGATTGGATTCTAGCATAGGTATACTGGATAAAAGGGCCAGTATTTCCAGCAAAATCAATTGAAGTTTTCGGATCGAAGAGTATACTCTTTTTGGGATCTACTTTCAGTATAAAGTATTTTAATGCACCTAGACCAATGGTTCGATATAGAAGCTGCTTGTCATCATTCGACATTCCTTCCAGTTTTCCAAGCTCTTCTGAAAGACTTGCTGCCGTGGCTGTCATTTCTTCCATCAAGTCATCTGCATCCACAACAGTCCCTTCTCTACTCTTCATCTTGCCTTCGGGCAAATCAACCATCCCATAACTCAAATGATAAAGGGAATCAGCCCAAGAATAGCCTAACTTTTTTAATATCAAAAACAAGACTTTAAAATGATAGTCCTGTTCATTTCCAACCGTATAAACCATACCGTCCATCGTTGGATTGTCCTTAAATCGCTGTAAAGCCGTTCCTAAATCTTGAGTCATGTAAACCGCTGTACCATCGGATCGGAGTAATAACTTTTCGTCTAATCCTTCTTCGGTAAGATCTACCCAAACAGAACCGTCATCTTTTTTGTAAAAAATTGATTGTTCTAAACCTTGTTCGATGAGCTCCTTACCTAATAAGTAGGTTTTGCTTTCATAATAGTAAGAATCAAAGGAAACTCCAAGGTTGGAGTAGGTAGTTTCAAATCCTTTATAAACCCAATTATTCATTTTTTCCCAAAGGGTAACTACTTCAGCGTCACCCGCCTCCCATGCTCTTAGCATTTGCTGTGCTTCTAAAAATAGTGGGGCTTGCACTTTGGCCTCTTCTATTTCCATCCCTTTAGATATAAGCGAATCAATCTCTTTTTTGTATTCTTGATCAAAACGGACGTAATAATTACCTACTAATTTATCTCCTTTCAAACCGGAAGTGTCTGGAGTTTCTCCAACTCCAAAGTGCTTCCATGCAACCATGGATTTACAAATATGTATCCCACGGTCGTTAATGATTTGCGTTTTGAGTACATTTTTACCACTGGCTTCTAAAATTTGAGCTACAGCATAACCCAAAAAATTATTTCTTATATGGCCTAAATGAAGTGGTTTGTTGGTATTGGGGGAAGAATACTCGACCAAATAAACTGATTTAGAATCTGGTTTGATATGCCCGTAGTTCTGAGATGCAGAAATTTCATTCATTACTTTGACATAATAAGCATCTGCAATACACAGGTTTAAAAAGCCTTTTACGACATTATAATCAGTGACCCATTCATTATGAGTCTTGAGGAAATCACCCAATTGATTCGACAGTTCTACTGGATTTGTTTTGATAAAACGCAATAAAGAAAAAACCACTAAAGTAAGATCTCCTTCAAACTCTTTTCGAGTGGCTTGAAACTCAAACTGGGGAATAGTTACATCAAAAGTCTCTTTTAAAAAAGGTTTTAAAGCCTCTGAAATCTGTTGCGCTAGTGATTGCATAAATGAGTTTCGGTAAAGATAATTATTGTAAACCAATTAGAGTGGTCAATTCAATGGCTTTAAAGTCGAATTCTCCCTGTAAGTTTTACCTCATTATAATTGAAACTTTTCGTTCAAAAACTCATTCTAAAAAAAATATGCTTAGTCGAGAAGCCGTATCTTAGCAATTCATGTTATTAAACATATCTTATAACGACCCTGAGGTCAGACGGAAGATTGAAAATGCCGTTGGAAAGCCTTTTTCCTTGCAAAAAAGATGGAAACTTGGAGGGATTGGCTCTCCAAAGCTTTTTATGAATAGCTGTTCAATTGACATTCATAATCTGATGATACTGGATCATAACATCAATCAATGCAATATTGAATTACGCCCTCAAGGGATAATTGTCCGTTTTAGAAGTCTTTTAGAAACTTATGGGTTGATTATCCCCTACTACAAGCTTAAAGTATACAAAGGCAAAGCACAGGAATATTCCATATACATGGATCAGTATTTTATTAAAGTGTTGGCAGACAATAAGGGGATTCATCAATTCTTTAAAAAAGTAGCTGATGAAAAGATATTAAATACTCCAACCTCCTTTGAAGATTTTTAGAGGATTAGAATGACCGTTCTGTCTTCCCAGTATAAATCTGACGTGGACGTCCAATAGGTTCATTGTTTTTTCTCATCTCCAACCACTGAGCAATCCACCCTGGTAGTCGTCCAAGAGCAAACATTACAGTAAACATCTCGGTTGGGATACCCAAAGCGCGGTAGATAATTCCAGAATAGAAATCTATATTGGGATATAATTTCCGCTCAATAAAATAAGGATCCTTTAAAGCTTCCTGTTCAAGTCCTTTAGCAATCTCAAGTACAGGGTCATTTATTCCCAATTCTTGAAGTACCTCATCAGCAGCTTTTTTGATTATTCGAGCTCTAGGATCAAAGTTTTTATATACACGATGACCAAATCCCATCAAACGGAAAGGATCATTTTTATCTTTGGCTTTTGCCATGTATTTTTTGGTATCTCCACCGTCAGCTTGTATTGCTTCAAGCATTTCTATCACTGCTTGGTTGGCGCCTCCGTGAAGTGGTCCCCAAAGCGCTGAAATACCAGCAGAAACCGAAGCGAAAAGTCCTGCGTGTGACGAGCCTACTATACGGACTGTAGAGGTTGAACAATTCTGCTCATGATCTGCGTGTAAAATCAATAATTTGTTCAGTGCATTGACCAATACAGGACTGGGCTCAAAATCTTGATGTGGTAATTTAAACATCATATGAGCGACATTTTCAACATAAGACAAAGAAGTATTGGCATAATTTAAAGGCAAACCTTTTACCTTGCGATGTGTCCAAGAGGCGAGTATAGGAAATTTGGCCATCAACATAATGATAGCCTCTCGCATATCCGCTTCTGATTCTATATCAACTGAATTCGGGTTAAATGCAATCAGGCCTGAAGTCAGAGAAGAAAGGACGCCCATAGGATGAGCTGCCTTTGGGAAACTCTTTAAGATTAACTTCAAATCTTCATCTACTAAGGAATCTTCGCTAATTTCTTTATTCAATAAATCCAGCTCACTTTTTGTAGGTAATTCTCCAAAGATCAGCAAAAAGGCAACCTCAATAAAACTTGATTTTTCACATAATTCTTCTATAGAGTACCCACGATATCTAAGGATACCTTCTTCACCGTTTAAATAAGTTATTCCGCTTTTACAAGAGCCTGTATTTTTATATCCGGGGTCATAAGTAATTAAACCTGTTTGTGCTCTTAAGCTTTTAATATCAATCCCTTTTTCATTCTCAGAACCTTCAACTAATGGAAACTCAAAAGTTGTATCCTGATAGGTAAGTTTTACTGAATCGCTCATTTTAAGTCATCTTTATTTATTCAACTATCCTAACTTACTCAATAAAGTAGTGGGGCTATACCTTGAGTTATCTATTTTTATTTAAATGCTTTTTTCCTGGAAAATAAGCTTGGTGCTCCAATGCTTCTTCAATACGCAACAACTGATTGTATTTTGCCATACGGTCACTTCTCGAAGCAGAACCTGTCTTTATTTGTCCTGTATTGAGAGCAACAGCTAAATCAGCTATTGTATTGTCTTCTGTCTCTCCTGAACGGTGGGACATCACGGAAGTATAACCCGCTCGGTGAGCCATATCAACTGCCGCAATAGTTTCAGATAAAGTACCAATTTGATTCACTTTAATCAAAATGGAGTTTGCTATCCCTTGCTCTATCCCTCTGCTCAAACGCTCAACATTGGTTACGAAAAGATCGTCACCGACGAGTTGAACACGATCTCCAGCTTTATCAGTGAGTAATTTCCACCCTTCCCAATCATTTTCATCCATTCCGTCTTCAATGGAGATAATGGGGTATTTTGCACTCAATTCAGCTAAATAGCTTGCTTGCTCCTCTGAATTTCTTTTCACTCCTTTATCGCCTTCAAAAAGGGTATAATCATAAACCCCATTCTCATAAAACTCCGCTGCTGCACAATCCAAAGCTATCATCACTTCTTCTTCAGGTTTATAGCCTGCATTTTGTATTGCTTTTAAGATGGTGTCTAGAGCATCTTCTGTGCCATCTAAAGAGGGAGCAAATCCTCCTTCATCACCAACAGCTGTACTTAAATTTCTGTCGTGAAGTACTTTTTTTAGATGATGAAAAATCTCAGACCCCATTTGCATGGCGTGAGTAAAAGACTTAGCTCCTAGAGGCATTACCATAAATTCTTGAAAGGCAATAGGTGCATCAGAATGTGAACCCCCATTAATGATGTTCATCATGGGTACGGGTAAGGTTTTAGCACTTACACCTCCAATATAACGGTATAAAGGAAGCCCAAGTTCGTTTGCGGCAGCTTTAGCTGCTGCAAGTGAAACGCCTAGAATCGCGTTTGCTCCAAGTTTTGATTTGTTGGGTGTGCCATCCAAATCAATCATGGATTGATCTATATTTTCTTGTTCAAACACTGAGGTTCCAATAATTTCTTGGGCAATAATATTGTTTACATTATCAACAGCTTTACCTACGGCTTTGCCCATATAAGCACTTCCTCCGTCTCTAAGTTCTACTGCTTCATGCTCTCCAGTAGAAGCCCCTGATGGAACTGCTGCTCTTCCTAAAATGCCGTTTTCAGTGATTACATCTACTTCTACAGTTGGATTCCCTCTGGAATCAAAAATCTGTCTCGCATGCACGCTAATAATGATACTCATGTGTGTTTAAATTAAAGTGGTTTTATTTGAATATTATTGGTTTTCTAAAATTTCTTTGAATTGATCAAAAAGGTAAACTGAATCGTTTGTTCCAGGACCTGCTTCAGGATGATACTGAACCGAAAAGCAATTTTTGCCATTCAAACGCATCCCTGCAAGGGTTTGATCATTCAAGTGTATATGGGTAATCTCAACATCGGGATGATTTTTAGCAGCTTCCATTTCTACAGCAAATCCGTGATTTTGTGATGTGATTTCTCCTTTACCGGTAAGAACATTTTTAACCGGGTGGTTGATTCCTCGATGACCGTTAAACATTTTAAAGGTTGGAATACCATTTGCTAATGCAATAATCTGATGACCTAAACATATTCCGAACAAGGGTTTATCTGAATCAATTATTTGCTTTGCAACACTCTGAACTGACTCAAGCGGTTGGGGATCTCCTGGACCATTTGAAATAAAATATCCATCAGGATTCCAATCAGCCATAGTTTCTAATGAAGTATCGTGAGGAAAAACTTTGACATACATATCTCTTGCAGCCATATGCTTTAAGATATTACGCTTAATACCTAAATCCAAAGCTGCTATTTTAAAGCTTGCATCAGGATCTCCATAGGTATAGGCCTCTTTAGTAGATACTTTAGATGCCAGCTCTGAACCTTCCATGCTTGGAGCATTTTGCAATTCTTTGACTAACTCATCTTCTCTTTCTACTTCCGTTGAAATTACAGCATTCATGGCGCCGTTTTCTCGAATGTAGTTGACTAAAGCACGGGTATCAACATCTGAAATGGTCACTAATTTATGCTTCTCGAGATAGTCGAATAAAGACATTTCAGCAGCTGCTCTTGAATAAGAAAAACTAAAATCTTTACAAATAAGTCCAGAAATCGAAATTCGGTCCCATTGAGAATCACTTTCTAAAAAACCATAGTTGCCAATATGGGTGTTGGTTGTAACCATAATCTGACCAAAATATGAGGGATCAGTAAAGATTTCTTGGTAGCCAGTCATGCCGGTATTGAAACAAATTTCACCAAAAGCTGAGCCTTCAATACCAATTGATTTACCGTAAAATTTAGTGCCGTCTGCTAAGAGTACAAACGCTTTTTTTCTAGATTGATATTTCATATTAATTATTTACAAAATAAACCAAAAAAAGGATAAACTAAAACGTTTATCCTTTTAAATTACTGGGAATTAAGATCTAAAACAGAATTACTCTCCATCTTTGTTTTCTGTTTCTTCCCCTTCGTTTTTTGGAGCTTCAGCTGGCTTTTCAGGAGCCGCTGTTTCTACCTGATCAACTTTTTCCTCTACAACTGGAGCTTCAACTTTTTCTTCTTCAACTACTGCCTCTGCTGTTGCAGCTGCTGGAGCTGTTGATTTAGATTTACCTCCACGTCTTCTAGACTTTTTCTTGGCTTTTTCTTCAGTTTTGTAAACCTCATTAAAATCGACCAATTCAATCATTGCCATGTCTGCATTGTCTCCCAATCGATTCCCTAATTTAATAATTCGGGTATAGCCTCCTGGACGGTCTCCTACTTTTGAGGCAACCTCTCTAAACAACTCTGACACTGCCGTTTTGTCTCTCAAAGAAGAGAAAGCCAAACGTCTGTTGTGAGTAGTGTCTGATTTTGATTTGGTAATAATAGGCTCAATAAACTGCTTAAGCGCTTTAGCTTTAGTTACCGTAGTATTGATTCTTTTATGCTCAATCAATGAACAAGCCATATTGGCCAGCATTGATTTTCTGTGTGCGGTCTTTCGACCCAAGTGAATTACTTTCTTTCCGTGTCTCATTTTCCTTACTTAAAAATGTGGATTATTCTTTATCTAACTTATACTTCGCCAAGTCCATTCCAAATGAAAGGCCTTTGAGAACAACGAGTTCCTCTAATTCCGTAAGGGACTTTTTACCAAAGTTTCTAAACTTCATCAGATCGTTTTTATTGTAGGAAACTAAATCCCCTAGGGTATCAACTTCAGCAGCTTTTAAACAATTTAAAGCGCGAACTGAAAGGTCCATATCTACCAATTTAGTTTTTAACAATTGACGCATATGCAGTGATTCCTCGTCGTAGGTTTCAGCTTGAGCTATTTCATCTGCTTCTAGGGTAATGCGTTCATCAGAGAACAATAAGAAGTGATGAATTAGTGTCTTAGCTGCCTCAGTCAAGGCATCCTTAGGATGAATAGATCCATCAGTGATTACTTCAAATATTAATTTTTCGTAATCTGTCTTTTGCTCTACACGAAAGTTTTCAATGCTGTATTTTACATTCTTTACAGGAGTAAAAATAGAATCGATTGCAATTACACCAACTTCAGCGTTTGTTTTTTTATTTTCCTCTGCTGGAACATATCCTCTTCCTTTTTCGATGGTAATTTCCATATTCATTTGCACATCTTTGCCAAGATTGCAAATGACGAGGTCAGGGTTCAAAACTTGGAATCCAGAAATAAATTTCTGAAAATCAGCGGCTTTTAGTTGCTCTTGTCCTCCGATTGAAAGGGTTACTTTTTCATCTTCGATTTCGTCAATCTGACGCTTAAATCGAATTTGCTTTAGGTTCAAAATAATCTCTGTAACATCTTCCACAACTCCAGGAATGGTAGAAAACTCATGCTCGACGTTTTCAAGCTTAACAGAAGTTATTGCAAAGCCTTCTAGTGAGGATAACAATACACGTCTAAGTGCATTCCCTACTGTAAGACCGTATCCAGGTTCTAAAGGACGAAATTCAAATTTGCCTTCGAACTCTGAAGAGTCGATCATAATAACTTTATCCGGTTTTTGAAAATTCAATATTGCCATAATTTGCTTCCGTTTGCTTATTTAGAGTATAATTCTACGATTAATTGTTCCTTGATGTTCTCAGGGATTTGAAGTCGTTCAGGAACATTAACAAAAGTTCCCTGGAGCTGATCACTATTCCAGCTTAACCATTCGTAAACAGAAGAGTCTTTCCCTTTTGCTTCAACTATAATATTTAGAGATTTAGATTTTTCTCTAACTCCAACAACATCTCCCACTTTCACTTGGTAGGAAGGTATATTAACGATAGAACCGTTTACGGTAATGTGTCGGTGAGAAACTAACTGACGTGCACCACTTCTTGAAGGTGAAAGACCAAATCGGTACACTATGTTATCCAATCTAGATTCACACAATTGAAGCAATACTTCACCTGTTACACCTTTACTTCTACTTGCTTTTTCAAAAAGATTGCGAAACTGACGTTCTAGGATGCCATAAGTAAACTTCGCTTTTTGCTTTTCCATGAGCTGGACAGCATATTCAGATTTTTTACCTCTTCGTCTCGCATTTCCATGCTGTCCTGGAGGATAATTTCTTTTTTCGAAGGATTTGTCTTCTCCGAAAATGGGCTCGCCAAATTTTCGAGCAATTTTTGTTTTTGGACCAGTATATCTTGCCATAATTGGGTTTTTTTGAACAGAGAGCTATGAATTAAGGTCACTTCCTTCGATAGCTAATAAACTGCTCTTGATATTAATATTAAACTCTTCTTCGTTTGGGGGGTCTACAACCGTTATGAGGTAATGGAGTCACATCGATGATTTCCATAACTTCTATACCGTTATTGTGTAATGTTCTAATTGCTGATTCACGACCATTTCCAGGTCCTTTTACATACACTTTTACTTTGCGAAGGCCAGCTTCTTGAGCGGTCTTAGCACAGTCCTCTGCAGCTGTTTGAGCTGCATAGGGCGTATTCTTCTTAGAACCTCTGAATCCCATCTTACCAGCAGAAGACCAAGAAATTACTTCGCCTTTTGTATTGGTAAGTGAAATGATGATGTTGTTGAAAGAAGCTGTTACGTGAGCTTCTCCAATTGATTCAACAATTACTTTTCGTTTTTTTCCTGCTGTTTTAGCCATAATTACAAACTATTATTTAGTTGCTTTCTTTTTATTTGCTACCGTCTTGCGTTTTCCTTTTCTTGTACGCGAGTTATTTTTTGTTCGCTGTCCACGTAAAGGCAATCCAGATCTGTGGCGGATACCTCTGTAGCATCCGATATCCATCAGACGCTTGATATTGAGCTGTACCTCTGAACGTAATTCCCCTTCAATCTTAAAAGAGCCTACTGCCTCACGAATACGTCCAGTCTCATCATCCGTCCAATCGGATACTTTTTTGTTTTCATCTACTTTTGCCGTTTCCAAAATACTTTGTGCACGACTTCTACCGATACCGAAAATATAGGTAAGAGCGATAACGCCTCTTTTTTGCTTTGGAATGTCTACTCCTGATATTCTAGCCATAATTAACCTTGTCTTTGTTTGAATCTAGGATTTTTTTTGTTGATCACGTACAAGCGACCTTTTCGTCGTACGATTTTGCAGTCTGCACTGCGTTTTTTTAATGATGCTCTTACTTTCATAACTATGAATTATATTTTAAAATCTAAAAGTGATTCTCGCTTTTGTCAAATCGTACGGACTCATTTCTAGTTTAACTTTATCTCCTGGCAATAACTTGATATAGTGCAAACGCATCTTTCCTGAAATATGGGCAGTTACTACATGTCCATTTTCAAGCTCAACACGAAACATTGCGTTAGACAATGCTTCTATAATGGTCCCTTCTTGTTCTATTGCTGCTTGCTTTGCCATATGTTTAGTTTGTTCCTCTTCTTGTTTTTCCTGATTTCATCAACCCATCATAGTGTCGATTCAATAAGTATGAATTTACTTGCTGGATTGTGTCTATCGCTACACCTACCATAATGAGAAGTGAAGTTCCTCCATAAAACAAGGCCCAGCCCTGCTGAATCCCAATCAATTTTACAACTATAGCAGGAAATACTGCAATTCCAGCTAAAAATAACGAACCGGGAAAAGTGATGTGTGACATCACCGTATCTAAATATTCAGAGGTTTCATTTCCAGGTCGTATCCCAGGCACAAATCCACCACTGCGTTTTAAATCATCAGACATTTTATTTGTCGGCACAGTAATCGCGGTATAGAAATAAGTAAATACAATGATTAATAGCGCAAACAATACGTTATACCAAAGACCAAAAATATCAGAGAAGTTTGCTTGCATCCATTGTCCAACGTCAGAGTCACCAAGAGCGCCTCCAATATAGGCAGGAGCAAACATGATTGCCTGAGCAAAAATGATAGGCATTACGCCTGAGGCATTAAGTTTTAATGGTATGTATTGTCTCGAACCGTAAACAGTTCGGTCAGAAGTTGCACCCCCCGCTTGTCTTCTCGCATACTGAACCGGTATTCTTCTGACAGCAAGTGTCAAGAGTATGGAAAGTAATATGATTACAATCCAAAGGACTAATTCAATTAGGATTAGCATCAAACCTCCGTTGTTTTCGGAAACTCTTGAGATAAATTCTTGAGTAAATGAAAGCGGCAAGTTGGCTATAATACCCACCATAATTAACAATGAGATACCGTTTCCGATACCTTTATCTGTAATTTTCTCTCCAAGCCACATGGCAAAGATGGTTCCTGTAACCAATATGATGACAGAAGATATGATGAAAAGAGGTCCTTTACCGAGTACAAATGCACTTTCTGGCACACCTAATGCACTTAAACCGTAAAGGTAGGCTGGCGCTTGTACCACACAAATAAGTATGGTTAACCAACGTGTAATTTGATTGATTTTCTTTCTTCCACTTTCACCTTCTTTCTGAAGTTTTTGAAGGTAAGGCACAGCAATACCCATCAATTGAACTACAATAGAAGCTGAGATATAAGGCATAATACCGAGAGCAAATACAGAAGCATTTGCAAAAGCTCCTCCAGTAAAAGCGTTTAGAATACCTAAAAGACCTCCTCCGTCAGTACGGCTGCTAAGAGCAGCAAGCTGAACAGGATCAATCCCTGGCAATACCACTTGTGCCCCAAGACGGTATACCAATAACATCCCTAACGTCAAGAGTACTCGATCTCGAAGTTCTTCGATTTTATAAGTGTTATAAAGGGTTTCTAAAACTTTTTTCATTGGGGATAATATTAAACGATTACAGCTTCACCTCCAGCAGCCTCAATAGCCGCTTTTGCTGATGCTGAAAATTTATGCGCACTTACTTTAATCGAACCCTCGATTTTACCACGACCTAATATCTTTACCAAATCGTTTTTATGAGCTAAACGCAATTTTACAATCTTGTCTAAAGTGAGTTCTTTTTTGACTTTTTTATCATTCAATAGATCTTGTAGCGTATCTAAATTGATTGCTGCGTATTCTTTTCTATTGATATTTTTAAAACCAAATTTTGGCACACGTCTTTGCAGGGGCATTTGACCTCCTTCAAATCCAATTTTCTTGGAATATCCTGAACGAGATTTTGCTCCTTTATGTCCTCTTGCAGCAGTTCCTCCTTTTCCGGATGCTTGACCTCTACCTAAACGCTTTCCAGCAGTTTTGGTTGATCCTGGTGCAGGTGTTAAATTTTCTAAACTCATAATGACTTATTTATACTTCGGTTACGCTAACCAAATGTTTTACTTTTTGAATCATTCCCAAGATACTTGGAGTAGCTTCGTGAGTAACTTCTTTTCCAATGCCTCTCAATCCGAGTGATTCAAGTACCTTTTTTTGGTTACTGATTCGCTTGATGCTACTTTTTACTTGTTTTACTTTTATCTGTGCCATTGTTCGATTGCTTATCCGTTAAAGACTTTATCTAGTGAAATACCTCTTTGTTCAGCAATACGCTGTGGGTTTCTCAACTGAAGAAGTGCATCAAAAGTTGCCTTTACTACATTGTGAGGGTTAGAAGAACCTTGTGATTTTGAAAGTACATTGTGTACTCCAACGGCTTCCAGTACAGCGCGAACTGCTCCACCTGCGATAACTCCTGTACCTTCAGAGGCAGGCTTTAAAAAGACACGTGCTCCTCCGTACTTCCCTTTCTGCTCATGAGGTAATGTACCTTTAACGACAGGAATACGAATCAAGTTTTTCTTAGCATCTTCGACGGCTTTGGCAATGGCTTCAGAAACTTCTTTTGACTTCCCTAAACCTTGGCCAACTACTCCATTCTCATCCCCTACCACAACAATGGCAGAGAATCCAAATGCACGACCCCCTTTAGTTACCTTGGTTACCCGTTGAACACCTACTAAACGATCTTTCAAATCCAGACCTGCAGGCTTGACTAATTCTACGTTTTTATAATCTTGATACATATCTTATTAAAATTTTAATCCTCCTTCACGAGCACCTTCAGCTAATGCTTTTACTCTTCCGTGATATAAATAACCTCCTCGGTCAAATTTTACTTCTGAAACTCCTGCTTTCGTTGCCAACTGTCCAATACGCATTCCGACATTGGAAGCTATTTCCATCTTATTGGTCAACTTAGCGTCTGCAGTTTCTTTGTCTCTAGACGAAGCAGCTACTATTGTTTTTCCGGTTTCATCGTCTATCAACTGAGCGTAAATCTCTTTGTTACTTCTGTAGACAGACATTCTTGGTGTAGAAGATGTCCCATTGACTATCTTACGAATACGCTTACGAATTCTATTTCTACGATCTAATTTTGTTAAACCCATGATAATTTATTATGCTGATTTACCTGCTTTTCTTCTAATTTGTTCTCCTACAAACTTGATTCCTTTTCCTTTGTAAGGTTCAGGTTTTCTGAATGATCGGATTTTTGCCGCTACAAAACCAACGAGTTGTTTGTCGTGAGATGTAAGCTTTACAATTGGATTTTTACCTTTTTCAGAAATCGTTTCAATTTTGACCTCTGGAGCAATGTCCAATAATATATTGTGTGAAAATCCAAGGGCAAGATCTAATTTCTGGCCTTGATTGCTAGCTCTATATCCAACTCCAACTAATTCGAGTTCTTTAGTAAATCCGTGGCTTACTCCTTCAACCATATTAGCGATAAGAGCTCGGTATAAACCGTGCTTGGATTTAACAGATTTTTTATCTGAAGGACGAGAAACCGTAAGGGTGTTTTCCTCAATTTTGATTTCAACATCACTGTATTCCTGAGTGAGCTCGCCTAACTTCCCTTTAACAACTACTTGCGTAGGCTGGACTTCTATGGTAACTCCTTCTGGTATAGTGATCGGATCGTTTCCTATTCTTGACATTGCTTATACTTTTACTGTTAGTATACGTAACAAATTAATTCTCCACCAACATTTTCTTTGGCAGCTTGCTTTCCAGTCATGACTCCTTGAGAGGTTGAAACGATAGAAATTCCCAATCCGTTGAGGATGCGAGGAAGGCTATCTGAACCTGAATACTGACGTAAACCTGGAGTACTGATTCTGTGTATTTTTTTAATGACGGGCTCTTTTGTGAGTTTGTCATATTTTAATGCAATTTTGATATTGCCTTGGTTGTTAGCTGTTTCTTCAAACTTGTAGCTAAGGATGTATCCCTGATCAAAAAGAATTTTAGTAATTTCTCTTTTAATGTTGGATGCTGGAATATCTACAACACGATGACCTGCGCGGTTGGCATTTCGAATTCGTGTTAAAAAATCTGCAATTGGATCTGTGAACATAATTTTAATCTCTTAGGGTTACCAGCTGGCTTTAGTTACTCCGGGAATCAATCCCTTATTGGCCATTTCTCTAAACGTTACACGAGAAATTCCAAATTGACGCATATATCCTTTTGGTCTTCCAGTCAACTTGCATCTGTTGTGCATGCGAATAGGAGAGGCATTACGTGGAAGCTTTTGAAGTGCTTCATAATCTCCTGCCTCCTTAAGCGCCTTGCGTTTCTCAGCGTATTTGGCAACTGTTTTTGCACGTTTAACCTCACGTGCTTTCATGGATTCTTTAGCCATATTAATTCTTTTTAAAAGGGATTCCTAATTCGGTTAATAATGATTTTGCTTCTTGATCTGTAGGAGCAGTAGTGACAAATGTAATGTCCATCCCGTTGATACGATTTACTTTATCGATATCAATTTCAGGGAAAATAATCTGCTCAGTTACTCCTAGTGTATAATTTCCTCTACCGTCAAATCCAGTAGCTTTTACACCCTGAAAGTCACGAACACGTGGAAGTGCAGCTGTAACCAAACGGTCTAAAAATTCGTACATACGCTCACCCCTAAGGGTAACTTTGGCACCGATGGGCATTCCTTTTCTCAATTTAAATGCCGCAACATCTTTTTTAGATAAAGTAGAAATGGCTTTTTGACCAGTGATTAAGGTTAACTCATCTACAGCGTGATCAATTAATTTTTTATCAGCGACAGCAGCACCCACTCCTCTACTGAGAACGATTTTCTCAAGTCTGGGTACTTGCATTACACTCTTGTAACTGAACGTCTCTTTCAAACTGTTGACGATACGCTCGTTGTATTCTTTTTTAAGTCTAGGTGTATAACTCATGATTAAATGACTTCATCGGTTTTTTTAGAGAAACGAACCTTAGTATCATCCTCCATACGGTACCCTACTCGGGTTGTTTTACCATCTGATGTTAACAGTGATAAATTAGAGATATGAATCGGTGCTTCTTTTTCTGTGATTCCACCCTGTGGATTTTGTGCATTTGGTTTATTGTGTTTCTTAACCAAGTTTACACCTTCCACTATGGCTTTGTTCGTTTCACGAGATACGCTCAGTACGTTGCCTTCTGTTCCTTTGTGTGAACCCGCAATCACTCTGACGTTGTCTCCTTTTTTGATTTTAATTTTTGTTGCCATATCTAAGTTTTATAACACTTCAGGTGCTAATGAAACAATTTTCATAAACTGCTTGTCTCTTAATTCTCTTGCTACAGGACCGAATACACGTGTTCCACGCATTTCTCCAGTAGGGTTAAGTAATACACAGGCATTTTCATCAAAGCGTATGTAAGATCCATCAGGTCTTCTGATTTCTTTACGGGTTCTTACTACTACTGCAGTAGATACCTGACCTTTTTTGACAGTTCCAGCAGGAGAAGCTTCTTTTACGGTCACAACGATTTTGTCACCTATGGAAGCATAACGTCTTTTTGTACCTCCCAATACACGGATTGTAAGCACTTCTTTGGCGCCAGTATTGTCCGCAACTCTAAGTCTTGATTCTTGTTGTACCATCTTACTTCGCTCTTTCTATTATTTCAACCATGCGCCAGCACTTAGACTTACTCATTGGTCTTGTTTCCATAATTTTTACTGTATCTCCGATATTACAGTCATTCTTTTCGTCATGAGCTACGTACTTTTTAGTCTTCAATACGAATTTCCCATACATCGGGTGCTTTACGCGTTTGACCTCAGAGACCACTATGGATTTTTCCATTTTGTTACTGGTCACTACCCCTACACGTTCTTTTCTTAAGTTTCTTGTTTCCATGTGCTTATGCTTCTTGATTGCTTAGGGCTGTTTTTAATCTCGCGACCACACGGCGTGTTGATCGAAGTTGTAATGGATTTTCCAAAGGTGAAATGGCATGTGTCATTTTTAATTCCTCAAGTTGCTTTTGGAATTCCCCCAATTTATCTTGAAGGTCCTCTTTAGAAAGCTTATTTATTTCTGATTGTTTCATAATTCCTGCTTATGCGTCGTAATCACGAGCGACAACAAATTTTGTTTTTACTGGAAGCTTTTGGGCGGCTAGACGAAGTGCCTCTTTGGCTACATCGTGAGGTACACCTGCTACTTCAAACATGATTCTACCTGCTTTAGTCACAGCTACAAAATATTCTGGAGCACCTTTACCTTTACCCATACGTACCTCAAGAGGCTTTTTAGTGATGGGTTTATCTGGAAATATTTTAATCCAAAGTTGTCCCTCTCTTTTCATGTAACGGGTAGCTGCAATACGCGCTGCTTCTATTTGTCTTGACGTAATGAAAACGGAATCCAATGCTTTGATCCCAAACATTCCATTCGAAAGTTGATGCCCTCTTTGTGATAGGCCTTTCATACGCCCTTTCTGGGCTTTCCGAAATTTTGTCTTTTTTGGTTGTAACATGACTTCTTGTTCCTATATATTATTAATTACGGCGACGCTGACGGTTATTTCCTTTTCCAGAATTTCCACCACCTTGACCAGACTTTTTAGACATTCCTACGAGTGGAGACAGCTCCCGTTTTCCATAAACTTCCCCTTTCATAATCCAAACCTTGATTCCTAATCTACCGTAAGTAGTGTGTGCTTCAACTAAAGCGTAATCAATATCAGCTCTAAAAGTAGAGAGTGGTATACGTCCCTCTTTATAAGATTCAGAACGCGCCATTTCAGCTCCGTTCAATCGACCTGATATTTGAATTTTAATTCCTTCAGCATTCATTCTGATTGCAGCGGCAATAGCCATTTTGATCGCACGTCTGTAAGAAATTCTACTTTCAATTTGTCTTGCAACACTGGCACCAACTAATTGTGCGTCTAGTTCAGGTCTTTTGATTTCGAATATGTTGATCTGAATTTCTTTAGCTGTAATATTGCGAAGCTCCTCTTTTAGTTTATCTACTTCTTGACCGGCTTTACCAATAATGATCCCTGGACGTGCAGTAGTAATAGTGATGTTAATGATTTTAAGCGTACGCTCAATGATTACATTAGATACGCTGGCTTTTGACAAACGGGCGTGTATGTATCTGCGGATTTTATCATCCTCAGCAATTTTATCGCCGTAATCTCTACCTCCGTACCAGTTGGAATCCCATCCTCTGATAATTCCTAAACGGTTTCCTATAGGGTTTGTTTTCTGTCCCATATTATGCTTCTATCGTGTTTGAACCCAAAACCACAGTAACGTGATTTGAGCGTTTTCTAATTCTATGTGCTCTACCTTGCGGTGCAGGGCGTAATCTTTTCAGCATACTTCCTCCATCTACTCTGATTTCAGAGATGTAGAGTGCAGCTTTTTCAATGTCTTCAGATTCGTTCTTAGACTGCCAGTTGGCGATTGCAGAAAGAACGAGCTTTTCTAAACGTCTTGAGGCTTCCTTAGGACTGAACTTTAGAATTGCTAAAGCCTTGTCTATAGATTCACCTCTTACCTGGTCAGCAACCAAACGCATCTTTCGAGGTGAGGTTGGGCAGTTGTTTAGCTTGGCAAAGGCCAGTGTCTTTTTGGATTCTTTAAGCGCTTGTGCGGATTGTCTTTTACGATTTCCCATGAGTACTTTTATTTTTTGCCTTTATTTTTTGCTCCAGCATGTCCGCGGAAGTTTCTTGTTGGAGAAAATTCACCCAATTTGTGACCTACCATGTTTTCGGTAACATAAACAGGAACAAATGTCTTCCCGTTATGTACTCCAATAGTTTGTCCTACAAAATCAGGAGTTATTAAAGAGGCACGAGACCATGTCTTAATTACTGACTTTTTATTCTCTTCTACATTTTTCATCACTTTCTTTTCGAGACTGTGATGTACAAAAGGTCCTTTTTTTAATGAACGAGCCATGCTATATTATTTTTTTCTACGTTCTATGATGAACTTGTTACTAGATTTAGTTTTGGATCGGGTACGGTATCCTTTAGCAGGAATTCCGTTTCGTGATCTTGGATGACCTCCAGAAGCACGTCCTTCACCTCCACCCATTGGGTGATCAACAGGGTTCATTGCAACAGGTCTTGTTCTCGGTCTTCTTCCTAACCATCTTGAGCGACCAGCTTTACCAGCTACTAACAACTGATGATCAGAATTGGATACTACTCCAATGGCTGCCATACAAGTAACCAATACCATACGTGTTTCACCAGATGGCATTTTTACGGTAGCAAATTTTCCATCACGAGCCATCAATTGAGCAAATGCTCCAGCACTTCTTGCGATAACAGCTCCTCTTCCAGGAACTAATTCGATACAGGAAATGATGGTACCCAATGGAATTTCAGAAAGGTAAAGTGCATTTCCAACTTCAGGAGCAACTCCTTCACCAGAACTGATTTTCTGACCTACTTTTAATCCACTCTGAGCAACGATATAGCGTTTTTCACCATCAGTGTATTCCACAAGAGCGATGAATGCAGATCTGTTTGGATCGTATTCAATACTTTTTACCTCTGCTTCAACCCCAAATTTGTTTCTTTTGAAATCGATAATGCGGTAACGCTTTTTATGACCACCACCTATATGGCGAGCAGTCATCTTCCCTTTGTTATTTCTTCCCCCAGTTCTTTTCTTGGGAGCCAACAAACTCTTTTCTGGTTTATCAGTAGTAAGGGCATCGAAGCCATTGACTACTGTAAAACGCTGCGCTGGAGTTATCGGTTTTAATTTTCTTACTGACATCTGGCGCTATTATAAATTACTGTAAAAATCTATGGCATCTCCCTCAGCAACCTGCACTATGGCTTTCTTGGTCACGTTAGTTTTACCTTTTTGAATACCGGTCTTGGTATAACGCATTTTACGTTCGGGTCCACTGTTTAGTGTGCGAACTTTTTCTACGTTTACGCCATAAGCGGTCTCAACTGCTTTTTTTATCTCAACTTTGTTTGCCTTTGGGTGTACCAAAAAAGTATATCGGTTGTGAAGCTCACTTCCTAAAGTGGCTTTTTCCGTGATGATAGGTTTTATTAATACACTCATTATGATCTATTCAAAATTGATTCTAGCCCTGCAATAGCACCCTCACAAAAGACCAAACTATTGGCGTTTGAAATGTTGTAAGTGTTTAATTCTGAGTTGATTACAACTTTAGAATTCTTTAAATTACGAGACGACAAATATACATTTTTATTCAAATCTCCCAACACCAAGACGCTTTTTTTGTCAGCTAACCCAAGGGCTGCAAGCATTTGGAGGTAATTTTTAGTTTTAGGAACATCCCATTGAATATCTTCCAAAACAACAACAGATTTTTGTTTTGCTTTGATACTCAAGGCAGATTTTCTCGCTAAACGCTTAACCTTTTTATTGACTTTTTGACTGTAGTCTCTAGGAGTTGGTCCAAAAACACGACCTCCACCTTTAAACAATGGGTTTTTGATACTTCCCGCGCGGGCCGTACCCGTTCCTTTTTGCTTTTTAATTTTTCGAGTACTACCGACGATTTCAGCACGCTCCTTGGATTTGTGTGTTCCTTGACGCTTGTTTGCTAAATGCTGTTTGACATCTAGGTAAATAGCATGGTCGTTTGGCTCAATACCAAAGACAGCTTTATCTAGCTTCACCTTTCGGCCGGTCTCTTTTCCTTCTATGTTGAGTACGTTTACTTCCATTATTTCTGAACTGTTACGTATGCGTTTTTGTGACCAGGTACACATCCTTTAACAACAAGGAGGTTTTTTTCAGGTACTACTTTTATTACTCTTAGGTTTTGAACTTTTACTTTTTCGCTACCCATTTGACCTGCCATACGCATTCCTTTGAATACTCGTGCAGGGTAAGAGGCTGCACCGATAGATCCTGGTGCTCTTAGACGGTTGTGTTGACCGTGAGTGGCTTGACCAACTCCCGCAAAACCGTGTCGTTTTACTACCCCTTGAAATCCTTTACCTTTAGAAGTACCAGACACGTCCACAAATTCACCTTCTTCAAAGTGAGTAACCGTAATGGTGTCTCCTAAATTTAATTCTTCTTCAAAATTCTGGAATTCGACAAGCTTTCTTTTGGGAGCTGTATCGGCTTTTTTAAAGTGCCCTTGGGCAGCCTTACTCACTCTTTTTGCCTTGTCATCGAAACCCAGTTGAAGTGCTTCATACCCGTCAACCTCTTTGGTTCTGACTTGGGTAACCACGCATGGCCCCATCTTAAGAACTGTACAAGGAATGTTCTTCCCGTTTTCGTCAAAGAGACTGGTCATACCGATTTTTTTTCCTATTAACCCAGACATTGTTATTTAATATTAATTGTTTATTTATTTCTTATTATACTTTGATCTCTACCTCTACTCCACTAGGTAATTCCAACTTCATCAACGCATCAATGGTTTTAGAAGAAGAACTGTAGATGTCTAACAAACGTTTGTAAGAACACAATTTGAATTGCTCTCTTGATTTCTTATTCACGTGAGGAGAACGCAAAACGGTAAAAATCTTTTTGTGCGTTGGAAGTGGGATAGGACCCGTTACCACTGCTCCTGTAGTTTTTACTGTCTTTACGATTTTATCAGCCGATTTATCTACCAGATTGTGATCGTATGATTTTAATTTGATTCTAATTTTTTGGCTCATGCGATTATATTTATGCTTTGTTACCGTTTACTTCTGCAATGACACTTTCTGAAATATTAGAAGGTGTTTCTGCATAGTGTGAAAATTCCATTGTAGAAGTAGCGCGTCCTGAAGAAAGTGTTCTCAACGAAGTAACGTATCCAAACATTTCAGAAAGAGGGACTTCAGCTTTTACAACTTTAGATCCCGCTCTGTCATCCATAGAATTAACCTGACCTCTTCGGCGATTTAAATCACCAACGATATCACCCATATTTTCTTCAGGGGTCAATACCTCTAGTTTCATAATGGGCTCCATAATTACAGCTCTAGCTGCTTTGGCAGATTCTTTGAATCCAAGTTTCGCCGCCAATTCAAAAGATAGAGAATCTGAATCTACAGGGTGGAAAGAACCGTCTTTCAATACAATTCTCATTGCATCCACCTCAAATCCAGCCAAAGGTCCATTTTTCATGGAATCTCTAAATCCTTTTTCTACTGAAGGAATGTATTCTTTTGGAATGTTACCACCTTTAATTTCGTTGACAAACTCCAATCCAGTTTTTCCTTCTTCAGCTGGCTCAATTTCAAATACGATATCTGCGAATTTTCCGCGACCACCTGTTTGTTTTTTGTAAACCTCTCGGTGTTTTGCAGAAGCTGTTAAAGCCTCTTTGTACTCTACCTGAGGTTGTCCTTGATTGACTTCAACCTTAAACTCGCGACGCAAGCGATCTACGATAATGTCTAGGTGAAGCTCTCCCATACCTGATATAATAGTCTGGCCTGAAGCTTCATCTGTTTTAACTTGGAAGGTTGGATCTTCTTCTGCTAGTTTTGCTAAAGACATCCCGAGTTTATCTACATCGGCTTTAGTCTTAGGCTCAACAGCAATCCCGATTACCGGATCAGGGAAGTCCATACTCTCAAGAATAATTGGTGATTTTTCAGCTGAAAGGGTATCACCCGTTTTAATGTCTTTAAAACCTACAGCTGCACCGATATCTCCTGCCTCAATAAAGTCAATTGAGTTTTGTTTGTTGGAATGCATCTGATAGATTCTCGATATACGCTCTTTATTTCCTGAACGGTTGTTCAAGACGTAAGAACCTGCATCTAGTCTTCCTGAGTATGCACGGAAGAAAGCTAAACGCCCTACGAAAGGATCAGTAGCAATTTTAAATGCAAGTGCAGAAAACGGTTCGCTAACAGATGGTTTACGTGAAATTTCTTCTCCACTGTCTGGATCAGTACCTACAATCGCCTCTTTATCTTCCGGAGAAGGTAAGTAACGACAAACAGCATCCAATAAGAATTGAACTCCCTTGTTTTTAAAAGAGGAACCGCAAATCATTGGAATGATACTCATGTCTTGAGTAGCTGCACGTAAAGCATTGTGAATTTCATCAGGACTTATAGAATCAGCATCTTCAAAAAACTTTTCTAAAAGTTCTTCATCGTATTCTGCTACTGCCTCAATCAATTCGGCTCTGTATTTTTCAACATCAGCCTTCATGTCTTCAGGAATTGGAGCTTCGTCAAATGTAGATCCGAAATTGTCCTCGTGCCATACGATTGCTTTGTTAGTTACCAAGTCAACAATACCTCTAAAATCTTCTTCCTCACCTATGTTAAGAACAATCGGTACTGCGTTGGACTTAAGCATTTCTCGAACCTGAGTACTCACATTCAAAAAGTTTGCTCCCTGACGGTCCATTTTATTTACAAATCCAATACGAGGGACTTTATAATTGTCAGCCAGTCTCCAGTTTGTCTCAGATTGAGGCTCTACTCCATCCACGGCAGAAAATAAAAAAACCAATCCATCTAATACTCGAAGGGATCGGTTTACTTCTACTGTGAAATCCACGTGGCCGGGAGTATCAATAATGTTGAAGTGATAGGGTTTGGAATCGGCAGTGGGTTTTCCTTGATCTTGGGGAAAATTCCAAGTACAAGTTGTGGCCGCTGAGGTTATGGTAATACCTCTTTCCTGCTCTTGCTCCATCCAGTCCATGGTGGCTGCACCATCGTGAACTTCTCCAATTTTGTGACTCACTCCTGTGTAAAAAAGTACGCGTTCAGTTGTAGTCGTCTTCCCTGCGTCAATATGCGCTGCGATACCTATATTTCTTGTGTATTTTAAATCTCTAGCCATAGCTGATATTCAATGTGCGTTTTGGTTCTTAAAATCTAAAGTGTGAAAAGGCTTTATTCGCTTCAGCCATTTTATGAGTGTCTTGACGTTTTTTTACGGCAGCACCTTCTTCTTTAGCAGCGGCTAAAACCTCATTGGCCAAACGTAAGGCCATGGATTTTTCATTGCGCTTTCTAGAAAAACTGATCAGCCATTTCATCGCTAGAGATACTTTTCTATCCGGACGTATTTGCATCGGGATTTGGAAAGTTGCCCCACCTACTCTTCGGCTTCGCACTTCAACGTGTGGCATGACATTAGATAGTCCTTCTTTCCAAACTTCTAATGCTGATTTTTCATCGTCTTCTTTTCGCTCTTCGATAATATCTATGGCATCATAGAATATTTTAAAGGCGGTGGATTTTTTTCCGTCCCACATCAAGTTGTTTACAAATCGTGTAACGAGTTGGTCATTAAACTTAGGATCGGGTAGTAAGGGACGTTTTTTTGCTTGTTTTTTTCTCATGATTCAGTTGTAAAAGAAATTACCGTTTATTTTTTGGGTCTTTTGGCACCGTATTTTGAGCGTCTTTGTAAACGTCCTTCCACTCCGGCAGTATCAAGCGCCCCACGAACGATGTGGTAGCGGACCCCCGGCAAATCTTTAACTCTTCCGCCACGTACCAATACTATCGAGTGCTCTTGGAGGTTGTGTCCTTCTCCGGGTATATACGCATTGACTTCCTTTCCGTTAGTCAATCGAACACGCGCTACTTTACGCATCGCTGAGTTCGGTTTTTTAGGGGTAGTCGTATAAACACGAGTACAAACCCCACGTCGTTGTGGACACGAATCCAAAGCAGCCGATTTACTCTTCTTGGTAATCGTAACTCTTCCTTTTCGTACTAATTGTGCAATAGTTGGCATATAATATATCTAATTCCCATTTTTATGGGCGTGCAAATGTAGAATATTTTTTTGTGGATTCAAACCCTTCAAATGTAAAATTTTAACAATTCTTTAAAAAAAATCCATCCCCCTGATTTTTTATAAAAAAACAGGGGTTTATATCTGTGTTTTTGCCCTTTTAAGAGCTTAGAAATTGATAAAATTTATTTAGTAAATAATTATTGCGTTTTTTATCTTCTTTCCTTAAAAAAATTGCTGAATCTTAAAAAAAATTAATGCTTGATGTTTTTGCATTAACAGAATTTTAAGACTTTGCTAACCAAGTTTAACCAAATCTATCTAATCTATGAAAAAACAGTATTTATTTTTGACCCTCAGTTTAATGGGTGTAAGATAATCTACTTTGATAATGCCGTAGATGATAAAATTTTCCTGCGTTACAATGCCATTAGTAATGAAATGGAAATGAGTTTAAGTCCTTATGCTATTGAATCAGATCATGTTCTCATAAAAGATAGTAAGGTGTACTGCTCAATTCAAGGTATAGTGTACAAGTATCTTCCCATGGTAGATGGAAATTCTTCATTGCCAAAGGCCGGTTATGTACGTGAAATCTATAAAGGTCAACAATCTAGCAATTAAATTAGAGAACGTGAGGTTTTTAGAGAAGGTAAAAAAGCACGTACCTAGCTGAAAAGGTCATTCCCTCCTCTTTTTATTGATGAATCAGAATGGTATATCCAAAAAAAAGGGGGCGCTGCATTTTATCAAGCCACCAAAGAAAAATTTTAAAAAATATTCTAAATCAAACAGTACTCTTTTAGAAACTTTTTAAAAAAGTGAAAAAAGAGACTAAAAAACATAGAATATTTAAAACACTGATTCAATTTATGGATTAGTCAAAGTAAGAAATCTATTAAAAAAAGTGTATCCCAGTCAAAAATTGATACTTTTGGCAAAAAAAAATGAATAAATACTTTGCAACTTTAGTCTTGATTTTATCTTTCTTTTTTTCAGAAGCTCAAGACGCACGTGGGTATGGAGTTGGTTCTAACGGTGTTCGTTCTGATGGAAGGTTAATTGATTTGTTCGAAGACATTAAAAATAGAGTAACTAATCAAACCCTTTCAGCCAAACAAATCAAAGGAAGTCCTTATTTTGATGAATCATTTAAAATTGCAGAAATTGAATATTTCGGTAGAATCCTTGAGGATAAAACCTATCTACGTTACAATGCCTTTAGTGATGAATTAGAAATGGTAAGTAATCCTCAACTCAAAAAATCAGAAACTATTTTAATAAAAAATAACAAAGTAGCCTGTATAATTGACGGGAAACAGTACCGATATTTGGGTTATCTGAATGAAAATGAACCCCCTGCAGTAGGTTATGTAATTGAATTATATAAAGGAAAAAAATTATCGCTTTACGAGAGAAATGAAAAAGTTTATATGGAGGCTACCCAAGCCAGAACATCACTTGAACGTTCCTTTCCGGCTCGATTCGTCGACAAAAAAAGATATTATATAGCTGAAGACAATGGTTCTTTAAACGAAATAAAAATTTCCAAAAGGAAAATTAGCTTAGCCCTGAAAGATTACAGCTCTGAAATCAAAAAATTTATCTCAACTACTAAAAAAAAACTTAAGGAAACTGAGGAGGTCATCGAACTCTTACTATACCTTGAAGAAAAGTTTGAAGGATAAACAGTCCCCTAATAGTCATCTGCTTAGGTTATTATTCTAAATCTTAAACGGCTTG
>CACCLB010000005.1 GCA_902546725.1 uncultured Bacteroidota bacterium
ATAGTAGTAAAAGCGGCTATTCCAATGATTCCATAAGCAGCTTTACCAAGGTTAGTGGTGTACAGTTTTATTAACTGCTGAGCAAAGGCTCCTCCCTGAGTTGAAAACTCAGTTCCCGATCCGAACATGACTAAGGCGCCTAAGCCTAAAAAACACAAAGCGAGTATAATAGTTGCGATATAGCCAACATTAAAATCGAACAGACTGTCTTTTATAGAGTTGTTCTTTTGGGTTTTATTTTTTTCAAGAGTCCAAATGGAATGCCAAATGGAAATGTCTAAGGGAGCAGGCATCCAACCCAAGAATGCAATGAGGAATAATAGCCCTGAAGACTCAGGGAATACTTGAGTAAATGAAAGAGGCGTTTCGTTTTTTACAAAGGCCACACTAACTGCCAATATACTACTTACGGCTAAAACTATCATAATGACCTTGATTAGTTTATCAAGCCATTGATATTTCCCTAATACTAAAATAGCACTACAAGAAAGCGTTATGACGATACCCCAGATTACAATATTTGATGTTAGACCAAATAAGGTAGCTGCGAGGCCAGCGGTCACTATAGTCACCGCACTTTGTATGGTAAACATGGTTCCCACATTCAGTATAAAATAGGCCCATAAATAACCTTTTCCCAACTTGTGATACCCGTCTAAAAGAGTTTCACCAGTTGCTTGAGCATAACGAGGACCGTATTGGAAAAAAGGATATTTAAATAAGTTTATCAGTAAAAGAGCCCACACCAACCCCAATCCGAAATCTGCACCTGCTCTAGTGGATTGCACCAAGTGAGAAACACCAATGGCTGCTCCAGCAAATAAAAGACCTGGACCTAGTTTGGAAAGTTTAAACTTACTCACGATCTAATTTATTTGCCAACATTTTTTTTGCTCTAAAAAGCTTTACTCTTACAGTAGAAGCAGGTTCGTTTAAGAAATCTTCAATCTGTTTTAGGGATAAATCGTCAAAATAACGGAGTTTTAATATGGTGCGATAGTCTTCTTTCAAGGACTTAATTTGCAACAATACAAAATCTAAGTTTTGATCCGAAATCAATAGCTCTTCAGGAGAAAGTTCGTAACTAGAAAGTTCCTTTGAATCAAAATCAGAGATTTGATCTGTGTTTTCAGCTTGTTTTTTTGAGCTTCTAAACTTATCAATATGATGGTTTTTGGCAATAGTCATTATCCAAGAAACAAAGCTTAGTTTTTGATCAAAGCTATCGATTCGATCAAAGGCTTTTGAAAAAGTTTCTAAGGCAAGCTCTTCTGCTTTATTTGTATCAGCCGTTCTGGACAGTAAAAAAGCGTATATAGGGTCCCAATATTTATTAAAAAGGGTATTGAAAGCAAGTTGGTCGTTTGCTTTTGCTTTCTGGATAACTTCTTCTTCCCTATACATTAACTCGGCTAGGTTCTTAGTTATTGAAAGAGGCAGTGCTCTTACAATCAGTTTCTTCGGGCATTTTACCACACAGCCCGCAGGGTTGGTTATCCTTATTCAAGAATGGGCTTTGGCTTGCACAAGTACCTGCAAACTCACCTCCTTTTTTAACCCATATTTTAATTGAAATTCCAGCAAAAGCCAAAAAAAGTAGACCGAATGTGATTAAAAATAATTCCATAAGATAGATATGAGTTACAAAAATACTAATCTTTATCCTAACCTCCCCTTAACTTAAAACTTGTAGGAAATTACCTACAAATAAACTACCCCTTAAAACCACTACACAGGAATCTCATCTAAAGGCAATGATATCAATGAGTTAGAAGGGATTTGGATTGTATCCATTTGTGAAACTAGTTATTGAATCATAAATTTTGATCTAGCTATACTTTATAGTTTATATGCTTTTATGTATGAAATATTATTTCTTAGCCCAAGAGCTAAACTTTTGAATAATTAATATTTAAAGATTTCTTTAGAATTTCGGCTGCTAACTCAGGAGTAATATCTCTTTGAAGTTCAGCAAACATCTCTTATCCTGCCATAAATTTTTTAATATCTGCAGATCGTAGTAAAGGTTTATTGGTAATGGAGCATGGAAATCTTAGATATTAAAATAACATAAAAAATGGTTGTAATAAAATCCTATAAGAAAGAGGATAATTTAAATTAAAACTATTTTGAGAGACTTGATATTTCTCCTTTAAAAATCACACCTCATTCTATTTGTTTATATATTTAATAAAAATCATCTTATGCTAAATAAACAAAGCTTGCTGCTGTTGTTGTTTTTTTTGATACTTTCTCAGATGAATGCACAGTTAAAAAAATTAGTTTAATAGAAAAACATTAAATTCTACACCAATGGATACAATCCAAATCCTTTCTAATCTATTGATATCATTGCCTTAACATAAGATTCCTGTGTAGTGGTTTTAGGGGGGGGGTTGTTTGGTGAAAGGGTTTGCTTTATGAGTTTTAAAACAATACTCCCCGAGCACTCCAGACAAAACGGATAAAGTAAAATCCAAAGGCAAGACCTACGATAAATTTCAGAAAAACGCCAGATAGAAAGCCGATAAGTGATCCAAATGCGGCATTTAAGGCTCCTTTTTTATTGGTTTTGTTGACAATGAGTTCTCCAAAAAAAGCACCCAAAAAAGGTCCAATAAGTATTCCAAAAGGACCTAAAAATAAAATTCCCATTACAAGACCAATACTTGCTCCATAAGTACTTCCTTTACTACCACCAAATTTTTTTGCTCCTACAATAGGTATAAAAATATCCAATAGAAAAATAAATAATGCTATGGAAAAACTGATGATTAGAAAGTCAGTAGAGATGGTAACTGCTGAGCTAAAGTTTAGTATTAACAATCCTATCCACGAGGTCAACGGACCTGGAATAACAGGTAAAAAGCTACCTGCTATACCGAGTAAAATAAAGAAAGCTGCGGCACAAATTAAAAAAAGATCCATAAGTACTTGTATTGATTTAGATTTGATAAAGGAGCATTGTAAGGTCCAAAATAAATAAAAATTGTAACTTTATTTGATAATTTATCACATGATTCATTTTTCAAAATACCACCTACGTTTTTTAATGGTTTTATTTTTATTTCAGTTTACAAGCTGCCATTTATTTGAATCAACAGCTGTTACAACTAAAGAAATAAATGAGGCTTCCGCTTGGTCTTCACAGGATATTGGTCCAAGTTTTGATTCTTGTGATGAACTTGAGGCAGAGGAAATGATGAATTGCTTTCAAGGCGTTATCACTTCTACCATAAGTGACTATCTCAACCAAAACTTACCAGAAGCTAATAGCCAAATTGACGAGGAGTTTTTAGTATCCATTATAGTCGATCAGCAAGGGAATATTTCACTTGAGAATGCGGAATATTCAAATGTATTACGCGATGCCCTACCCGATATAGAAACGATTTTATTAGATGCTATTTACCAACTTCCCCTAGCGAAGCCAGCTGTCAAGTTTAATGTTGGGACCTATGTAGAAACAGAATTTCAATTGCCCATCCGTATTTTAGCTCAGCAATCAAACTAATGCAGGAAGAGCAGATCATTTTAGGTGTTGATCCAGGGACCACAATCATGGGGTTTGGATTGATCGCCATTACTCAAAAATCCATGAGGTTGATTCAAATGCATGAGCTCCATCTTAAGAAATACGACAATCACTTTTTAAAATTACACCACATTTTCAAACGCACCATTGAATTGATAGATGAATATCATCCAGATGAAATGGCACTGGAAGCTCCATTTTTTGGAAAAAATGTCCAGTCCATGCTTAAGTTGGGAAGGGCTCAGGGGGTGGCAATGGCAGCTGGTTTGTCCAGAGAAATTTCCATCACAGAATATTCTCCAAAAAAAATTAAAATGGCCATCACAGGTAATGGGAATGCATCCAAAGAGCAGGTCGCTAAAATGCTTCAGCAGATTTTAAAAATCAAAACACTACCCAAAAATTTAGATGCTACTGACGGACTTGCTGCAGCAGTTTGTCATTATTACAATATGGGTAAAAAAACCAACGAAAAAAATTATTCAGGTTGGGGGGCTTATGTAAATCAAAATCCCAAAAAAATAAAATCCTAAAGGGGTTATTCAATGTCTAATCTCTACTTTCATTACCCTTTTTGCAAGCAGGCTTGTCACTATTGCAACTTTCATTTTTCCACCTCTTTAAAAAATAAAGACAGCTTATGGGAGGCCATGAAAAAAGAGTTAAAACAAAGATCTGATGAGCTAAATTCCCCTATTGAAAGCATCTATTTTGGTGGTGGTTCACCGTCCTTATTAAATTCAGGAGCGATAGAAAATGCGATAGGCCTGATACATTCGCTAGTTGAGGTAACTTCAAACGTGGAAGTAACCTTAGAAGTTAATCCAGACGATGTGAGTTCTGAATATTTAAAAGGTTTAAAAACAGCTGGAGTCAATCGACTCAGTCTAGGAGTTCAGTCATTTTTAGATCGAGATTTAGCGTTGATGAACAGGGCACACAATAGCAAAGATGCACTTAAAGCTTTGGAACTAGTGTCCACTCATTTTAACAATTATTCCTTGGACCTAATCTATGGAATGCCCTATTCTACACTGACAGAATGGGAGCAAAACCTCAATACAGCAATGGCGTTTAACCCCCCTCATTTATCCTCCTATGCCCTTACTGTAGAACCCAAAACAGCATTGTACCACCAAGTTCAAAAAGCAGAAGTGCTACTGATTCCTGAAGAAGCAGTTCAAGAACAATACCAGTTAATGATCCAAAAATTGGAGGATTTGGGCTATGTCAATTACGAGTTTTCAAATTTTGGGAAGCCTTCTTTTTTTTCGGTCAACAATCAAAATTACTGGAAAGGCAAGCCCTACCTTGGCATTGGTCCAGCTGCACACAGTTATGACGGCAAGAGCATTCGAAAGTGGAATGTATCCAATAATCAGTTATATCTCAAAGCGATTGAAGGGGGTAAGCCCCCTTTAGAGCAGGAGGAACTTACTGTAAAAGACAGATACAATGAATATTTGATGACTGGTTTAAGAACTATCGAAGGAATTTCTCTGGAATTTGTCAAATCAACATTTGGTCTGCGCTATGCGATGTATCTCGAAGAACAAGCCGCAAGACACTTAGAAGGACAGCATTTTTACTGGGATGGCGATCACTTAAAAATATCTAAAAGCGCCAAATTTTTGACTGATGGATTGGCAGCTGATCTCTTTATGGTTTAGACTGATTCTTTTTGAAGTCTGATGTAGTGCTCGTAAAATTTTGGTATAGTTTCAATACCCATAAAAAAATTAAAGAGCCCGTAATGTTCGTTTGGGGAATGAATGGCATCAGAGTCTAAACCAAACCCCATCAAAATTGATTTTACTCCTAATTCATTTTCAAACATGGGTACTATAGGAATACTTCCCCCTCCACGACTTGGTATGGGTGCGATACCAAAAGTATCCAAATAAGCTTGGTGCGCCGCCTTGTAAGCTAGGTTTTCCGTTGGGGTAACATAGGCATACCCTCCATGATGCGTTTCAATTTCAACTGTCACACCCTCAGGTGCGAGTGATTGAAAATGGGTTGTGAATAATTCACTGATTTCATTCCAGTCTTGATCAGGCACCAAACGCATAGAAATTTTTGCATGTGCTTTACTCGGGATAACTGTTTTAGCCCCTTCACCAATATAGCCTCCCCAAATCCCATTGACATCTAAAGTTGGTCGAATTGTTCTGCGTTCTTCATTGGAGTAGCCAGCTTCACCTGAGACTTCGTTGATTCCTATAGATCCCTTAAATTCAGCTAAATCAAAAGGCGCTTTGGCCATTTCCTCTCTTTCGGTTTTTGAAAGTTCATCAACCCTGTCATAAAAGCCAGGGATGGTCACTCGTTTTTGATCATCGTGTAGTTTAGTAATCATTTCACATAGCACATTGATTGGATTGGCAACAGCTCCTCCGTATAACCCAGAATGTAAGTCGCGGTTGGGCCCAGTTACTGTAACTTCCATATAACTCAAACCTCTAAGACCTGTTGAGATAGAGGGTTGTTCTTTTGAAATCATTCCTGTATCGGAAATCAAAATCACATCGCATTCTAATTTTGATTTATTGTTTTTAACAAACTCTTCTAGATGGTCGCTTCCAACTTCCTCCTCTCCTTCAATCATAAATTTGATATTACAGCCGAGTAAGCCTTCTTTTTTCATTATTTCAAAAGCCTTAATATGCATAAATAGTTGTCCTTTATCATCACAGGCTCCTCTGGCAAAAACTGCACCATCAGGGTGTATGGAAGTGTTCTTAATCACCGGCTCAAATGGTGGGCTGTCCCATAATTCAAGTGGGTCTGGGGGCTGTACATCATAATGACCGTAAACCAAAACAGTTGGGAGCTTAGGATCAAGATATTGTTCGCCATACACTATAGGATGTCCTTGGGTAGGAATAATTTCTGTATTGGCACAGCCCACTTTATCAAGTGCATTTTTTACCCATTCAGCGGCATTAGCGACCTCTTGGTCAAATGCAGGATCTGCACTTACTGATGGTATTTTTAAAAAATTCATCCATTCCTCTAAGTAGCGTTTTTGGTCGTTTGAAAGTGACATCATAATCGTTCGTTGAATAGCCACAAAGCTAACTAATGTATTTTTTTTAGAAGTAGAAAATTAATAGGAAAACTTAATTATATTTGTCCTCCTTAAGCGGGTGTGGTGAAATTGGTAGACACGCTAGATTTAGGATCTAGTGCTTCACGGCGTGGGGGTTCGAGTCCCTTCACCCGCACTCTTAAAACCTCAACAGTAGTTGGGGTTTTTTTATTTCTCAGCATATTTTTTTACAAAAACACTATTTCCCAAGTCTTTAGTCAGAGAACTCTAATCTATACTAAATCATTTTAAATTAGTATTTTAACAAAAAATAAGTTCTAAAATGATTCGACTGGTTAATTTCGGTATTGTAGGAGTCTGTTTTATATGTCTTCTTTTTTTTGGTGCTTGCCAACGATCCACTCAAATAGACTTTAATACTCAAATTAAACCTATAATTAATGAAAAGTGTATCAGCTGTCACGGCGGTGTAAAAAAGAATGCAGGCTTTAGTTTTTTGTTTGAAAAAGATGCCTTAGGAAATACTAATGAAGGAACACCTGCTATCATTCCTGGGAACTCTAAAAAAAGCAGGATGATTCAGCGCTTACATGAGACGGATTTGGAATTGCGCATGCCTTACGAAAAGCCTGCCTTAAGTAAGGAAGAAATAGAGCTTTTTACAAAATGGATAGATCAGGGGGCAAAGTGGGGTACACACTGGGCCTATGTTCCACCGAAAAAAGATGAACTTCCTCAGGTGGACTCCCGATTTAAAAAAGCCAATTTTCTACAAACACCTATAGACTTTTTTATCGCAGCCAGAATGGAAGATTTAAAGGTAGAGCCAAACGAGGAGGCAAAGACAGATGTGCTTGCTCGCAGACTGGCTTTTGATGTTACTGGGCTTCCTCCCAGGCAATCTCTCTTTGATGCTTATATCCAAAAAGAAATTACTTATGAAAACTATTTAGACAGCCTCCTGGCTCAGTCTAGTTTTGGAGAAAAGTGGGCAAGTTGGTGGTTAGATTTAGCTCGTTATTCAGACACCAAAGGATATGAAGCGGATCGTGGAAGAACCATTTGGCAATACCGTGATTGGGTCATTAAAGCCCTGAATAAAGATTTAAAGTTTGATGAATTCACCATTCAGCAAATTGCAGGAGACCTGCTTCCTAATCCTAGCTACGATCAGTTGTTAGCAACTGCATTCCACAGGAATACGATGAACAATGATGAAGGGGGAACTTCTGATGAAGAATACCGAACAGCTGCTGTAATTGATCGGGTTAATACCACCTTTGACGTGTTTCAAAGCACTACTATGAGTTGTGTTCAGTGTCACGACCACCCCTATGATCCTTTTGTCCAAAAGGAGTATTATCAACTAATGTCTTTTTTTAATAATACAAGAGATGAGGACCTGATGGATGAAGCCCCTAATCTAAGATCCTACAGCGATGAAAACAATGAGCGAATTGAAAATATATTGGCGTGGATTTTGGAATATGGAGATCAAAAAACACATGATTTTTACAACGATTTTTTCCAATTTTTAGAGCCAAAATATCAAGCGCATAATTCAGTGGTCTTGAATTCTGACAATGCCTATGTTTCAGGTGTATCCCTTTCTATGCGAAATAAAGGACAGGCTGTTTATAAAAATGTCAGTACGAATGGAAATCAAAACATGTATTTTAAATACAGCCCTACGAAGCATAAGACAGTTTTAACTTTCCGTAAAAATAGCCCAAAAGGTCCTTTATTGGGCAGTATACAGTTGAATGAAGAGGGGAATCCTCAATTCCACAATTCAAAAAATCAATACGCCAAACTTAAGATTAAAGATACCCAAGAACCTTTTGATTTGTATGTAGAAGCTCGAAACCCAAAACTGACAACAGACACAAAAAATGGCTACCGTTACAACGATATCGCTGTTTCCCTTCATTGGTTTTCTTTTACTCCTGAACTCTCAGGAAAAGCAAAGCAGGGTTTCTACAGGATTGAAAGGGATATTCGTACTGTATTGAATAATCCAGAACACCTCACTCCCATCATGGTTGAAAATAAAGACTTTATGAAAAGGAAAACACATTTATTTGACCGAGGGAGTTGGTTAAGTAAAAAGGAAGAGGTTTCTACTGCTGTTCCCCAAACTTTGAATCCATGGGATAAAGAATTGGAAAACAATCGACTTGGGCTCGCCAAATGGTTGGTCAGTGAGGAAAACCCCTTAACTGCAAGAACATTGGTTAACAGAGTATGGTATCAGATTTTTGGAAAAGGATTGGTATTGACATTAGAGGATTTGGGTACTCAATCTGAACCACCCACTCATCCTGCACTTTTGGACTGGTTGGCAGCTGATTTTGTCAGCGGACAAGATTGGAGTCTTAAAGGATTGATCAAAATGATTTTGATGTCTGCTACTTACAGACAAAGTTCGACCATAGAGGAAACAAAATACGCTTTAGACCCTGAAAATTTATTTTATGCACGAGGACCTAAATTGCGTTTGAGTGCAGAAGAAATAAGAGATCAAGCACTATTTGTATCAAATTTATTAAGCGATAAAAAATACGGTCCTGGTGTCATGCCTCCGCAACCTGATGGAATTTGGGAGCATGCCTACCTCGGAAATTTATGGAAAGAAAGCAAGGGAGAAGACCGCTACCGCAGGGCGATTTATACCTACCTCAAAAGAACCAGTCCCTATCCTTCTTTAATTTCTTTTGATGCAGGAAGCAGGGAAGTGTGCTTGGTTAGAAGATCGCCGAGTAATACTCCATTACAAGCATTAGTAACTTTAAACGACCCAGTATTTCTTGAAGCGGCGTTGAACCTCGCCAATTTAAACTCAGATTTACCCAAACGTCAAGCCATAAAAAAAATGTACAAGACAGCAGTATATCAAGAAATTGATGATCAAATTCTAGACTTGCTGGAAAGACTTTTTGATGAAGCCTATCAGGATTTTGATCAGACCCCAGAAAAATTGCAAGACTTCTTTAACCAAGAAAGTGAAGTCGATCAAAAATTAGCAGCTCTGGCTGTGGTAGGGAATGCGATTATGAACTTAGATGAATTTTTGACCCATGGATAATTTAAAGAGACTTTTAGCAGAGAATAAAGAGTTTGAAGCCAGATTGAATAGCAGGCGTCATTTTTTAAAAGATTGTACGCTTGGGCTTGGAGGAATAGCCCTTGGGAGTTTATTGAATTCTTGTTCTTTTGATCAAAAAAAAGCATACGACTATAGTGCAAGTAGGGCACTAAATCCGATGGCTCCACTCGCACCACCCTTATCTCCTAAAGTAAAGAGTGTGATTTATTTACACATGGTTGGTGCTCCCTCCCAGTTGGAACTGTTTGATTACAAACCCGAGTTGGCAAAGTTGCACAACAAACCGTGCCCAGCTTCTTTAATAGAGGGGAAGGAGTTTGCTTTTATTGAAGGTGTTCCCAATATGCTAGGCCCCCAAGCTACCTTTAAAAAAGCAGGTGATTCAGGAAATTGGGTGTCGAATCATTTGCCTCATTTTAAAAATGTAGTTGATGAAGTTTCCTTTTTAAAAGCAGTTCACACAGATCAATTTAACCATGGACCAGCCCAACTATTAATGTTTACTGGTAGTGCACGATTTGGGAGACCCTCCTTGGGCTCTTGGATAACCTATGGGTTGGGGTCAGAGAACAACAACCTTCCTGGTTTTGTAGTTTTAACTTCTGGTGGAACTCCCGATGCAGGAAAAAGCCTTTGGGGTAATGGATTTTTACCATCAATATATCAAGGAGTTCACTGCAGGTCTAAAGGGGACCCCGTTCTTTATCTCAAAGATCCGAAAGGTATTTCCAGAGACCTGAAAAGGAAAGTAATTCAATCCATCAATGAAATAAATTACAAAGAATTTCAAAAGTTTAAAGACCCTGAGGTATTGACTCGAATAAGTCAGTACGAAATGGCATACAGAATGCAAGTCTCCGTGCCAGAGGTTATGAATATTGACGACGAACCTGAATATATTAAAGAAATGTATGGGGTCAAACCGGGTAAAGAGTCTTTTGCAAATAACTGCCTCTTGGCGAGGAAAATGGTTGAAAAAGGAGTCCGATTTGTACAGCTATACGACTGGGGATGGGATTCGCATGGGGCAAGTGAATCTGAAGCATTGAGCAAAGGGTTTTTAAACAAATGCAGAGACATGGACAGACCTGTTGCTGCTTTATTGCTCGATTTAAAACAAAGGGGATTATTGGAAGATACCCTAGTGGTATGGGGAGGAGAATTTGGAAGAACTCCTATGTGGGAAAACCGTGCTGGAATCCAAAATTCACTAATTGGAAGAGATCACCAAGGAGAGGCATTTACCATGTGGATGGCCGGTGGCGGGGTTAAAAAAGGATATGTACATGGCGCAACAGATGAAATTGGTTTTAGAGGAGTGAGTGGAAGGGTTTCTGTTCACGATATTCAAGCGACTATATTGCACTTACTTGGTTTTGACCATGAACAATTTACTTTTGACTTTCAGGGGCGTCCTTTCCGACTTACAGATGTAGAAGGTCGCGTAATCCATGAAATCTTATCCTAAATCAAAAAGAAAAGATGAAGTACTTTTCGAAGATGTTGATTTTGATGCTCTTGTTTACTCAGTCAGTATGGACACAAAATGAACTGTTATTTTTTCAAACCAATTGGGGTTTTGAAGGTTCTTGGCAAGCCTTTTTTTTAAAAACGAAATCTTCAGGATATGATGGAGTTGAAGTCTGGCTTCCAAAAAATGCGAGGGTACAGCAAGAGGTTTCAAAGGGATTAAAAAAACATCAATTGAAAGTCATTTATTTATGTGGGACAAACAAAAGTCTTTCCTTTAAAGAGAGTTTGCTGGCTTACGAGAATGATTTAAAAAAAGTAATTGTACAAAAGCCATATGCGATTAATTCCCATACAGGAAGTGACTTTTTTTCATTTGAACAAAATATGAAATTTCTTAAGTTGGCGAATGACTTGAGTAATAAATACAATATTCCAATTCATCATGAGACTCATAGGGGGAGGTTTAGTTACGCTCTACCCGAAACAAAACGTTATTTAAATTCGGATTCCGCTTTTCGGTTGACCTTAGATATTAGTCATTGGATGGTAGTTCATGAATCTTTGTTAGCACAGCAACAACAACTTTTAGATGAGGTGATGGAACGGACTGATCATGTTCACGCTCGTGTTGGTTTTGAAGAGGGTCCTCAGGTCAACAACCCTAAAGCTCCAGAGTGGGACAAAGCTTTAAATCGACATTTGTCAATTTGGGAATCTATCATATTGAGTCACTGGAAAAAAGGAAAGCCTATGACCATTACAACTGAATTTGGCCCTCCCAACTATCTTCCTACAGCTCCTTTTACTCAAAAGCCTTTAAGCAACCAATGGGAGGCGAATGTCTTTATTATGAAAGCAATTAAAGAACAAATGAATATTAGCAATTAATTGTATGGATAGCTTTTTAACATTTATCGGTCGGTTTCATCCTTTGATGGTTCACTTGCCTATAGGTTTTATATTGCTTGCCTTGCTTTTAGAATTCAGCAGAAATAAATTTAAAGAAGCCGAAAAAGTCCTCAGATTCATCATGCTATGGGTAATTATAAGCGGATTATTTTCCATTGCGACAGGCTATTTTCAGTACCTCCAAGAGGGCTATTTATGGGAAACGATTCAAGCTCATTTTTACCTAGGTTTGATAACACTACTGCTGTCGATTGGGTTTTATGTTTTCCTAAAAGGGGGCACAATTTTAAATCAGCTTCCTCGGCTTTTCTTTTCACTTGGACTCTTGCTGAGTATCGTTATTACAGGTCATTTGGGAGGCAATATTACTCATGGGGAGGATCATTTAACAGAGCCTTTGAAAGAACTCTCATCAACTGTTTTAGGGATTGAAAAGGAGGAAAACGAATTTTCTTTAAATGAAAAAAACTATCGAGAAAAGCCCATTTACAGTGGAATAATAGCTCCAATACTTTCGAAAAAATGCGTGAGTTGTCACAATACAAAAAGAACCAAAGGAGGCTTGCAAATGCATACCTATGCGGCCTTTCAAAAAGGAGGTAAAAATGGACCCATTGTCAATTATGACAATCCAGAATTGAGTGAGCTGTTTGTGAGGATACACCTTCCCCTTGAGCAAAAAAAACACATGCCCCCTAAGTCTAAAAAACAACTTACTAAAGCCGAGATTAAGCTGATGAGCTATTGGATAGAAGTCGGGGCTCCAGAGCAACAAACACTTGGGCAAATTGGTATAGAACGCAACCTCATTGAGCCTTTTCTTTTTAAAGAAGAGGAGCGTTTTTACCCAGAGCTTGAACTTGATGCTCCAGACCCTGAGACAATCAAAATCTTAGAGTCAAAAGGCATTATTGTTTCCCCTGTAAAACGAGAATCAAACCTTTTAACACTAAGCACACTCAATGCACCAAAATTCAGTGTTCAACAGCTGCAAAATTTAGAGGGTATTAAGGAGCAATTGGTCAGTATTGACTTGAGTTATAGTTCTGTTAATGACTCTGTTTTTATTGCATTAACAAAGTTTCCCAACTTGGTTCAGATCAAATTAAACCATACTGAGATAACAGGATACGGGATTGGTTCATTGAGTAAATTAAAAAATTTAAAAAAGCTCTACATGGTTGAAAATGCACTTAAAGGTTCTGAACTTTCATCCATTCAAAAATTTCCTTCCATAGAGCAGGTTTTTGTTTTTCAATCAAATAGAAATTTGATTGAAGAAGTAGAATTAACCCCTAGACTTCAATCAATAATTGAATTTGGAGATTTTATTTTACCAAAACTGCCTACTGATGATGTAGTCTATTGATTTCATCAACCAAAGACTTAAACAAAGTTTGATTTAATAAAATCAATATATTTAACTAGAATTAGGAATAGATGACCCACGAAATAAAAAATCTTCTCGACTTGATTTGGAAGGCCCAACAGCTAGGAGTCAAATCTGTTTTGGCTACAGTGGTTGCATTAGATGGATCTTCTTACCGAAGACCAGGGGTACGCATGCTAATTCAAGAAAACGGAAAAACTTTTGGTGCAGTAAGTGGTGGATGTGTAGAAAAAGAAGTTCAACGTCAAGCCCAGTCAGTTTTTGAAACTTCAGTTCCAAAAGTAATGACTTATGATGGAAGATTTCGATTGGGTTGTGAGGGTATTATTCATATCCTTATTGAACCTATACGGCTTACAGAGGATTTAAAAGCTAAATTTGAAAAGGTATTCAACCAGCGAGTAACTTTTCAAAGTGAATCCTTTTTTGCCATGGAGGAAGGTTCCGACTCAGCCTTTGGCACCCAATTTATTTTTAATGAGGAACGCTATTCTTTAAGGGAGAAATTTTCTCCTTTGGAGGGAAATAACTGCTTTAAACAAACATTCAATCCTTTGTTTCAATTGTATCTATTTGGTGCTGAGCACGATACCGTTAGGCTGTGTAAGGCTGCGAGTGATTTGGGATGGCAAGTGATTGTGGTAGCTGCAGCTGATGAGGAGAAAACCAAGGCTTTTTTTAAAGGAGCACATCGGTTTATTACGCCTACTTTTGAAGCACTTGACCTAAGTGGCATAGACGCGCAAACAGCTGTGATGTTAATGACTCACAGTTTTAATAAAGACGTACAATATTTATTAGCGCTCGCTAAAACAAAGCCTGCCTATTTTGGAATTTTAGGTCCCAAACACAGAAGAGAGCGCGTATTGGAAAAAGCTTTGGATTTTAATCCAGAACTATCGATTGAATTTTTAGAAAGGCTTCATGGACCAGCAGGAATCAATATAGGTGCTGAAAGTGCGGAAGAAATTACTGTTTCTATTTTGGCTGAAATTTTAAGCGTGATACGTAATCAGCAGCCAGTTCAACTCAAGGAAAAGTCTGGTACTATTCATGACTAAAATTCCTCATATACTCTTAGCTGCTGGAACATCAAAAAGAATGGGTCAGCCCAAGCAGCTTTTGAAGTGGGCAGATAAGCTTCTTATTCAACATCAAGTAGAGACAATTTTGTCTACAACTGAAAAACTTTATGTGGTGCTAGGAGCCTATGCTGAACGGATAGCTCCTCAGTTGGAACAATACGACATCGAACTCTTTCGATTTGATGGCTGGGATAAAGGAATGGGAAATTCTTTAGCATTTGCTGTGCAGCAGTTGCTAAAGGTACATTCCTCCGTTGAAGGAGTTCTTATATCACTGATTGATCAACCTTTAGTGAAGGGCTCTCATTTTCAAAAAATGAGAGCCGTATTTGAAAGTGGAAAAAAACAAATTATAGCCTCAGAGTCAGATTCAGCTTGGGTAGGTGTCCCCGTTTTATACGATGCTTACTATCTCGATCAAATTCAATCCTTGAGTGGTGAAGAGGGAGCCAAAGTCATTTTAAAAAAACACAGAAAATACGTGCATACTATTCCTGCTGGGAAAACATTAGTGGATATGGATACTCCAGAAGCATATCAAAAACTATACAAAGCATTTAGCCCCCAATAGTAATCATGCTTCTGTTTTGTTGGTGTTTTTTAGGATCCTCAAATTCAGGGCCCTCCATACCGGATCGCACGGCAAATTTTGAAGAGATGTTCTTACGGATAATGGGTTCAATATCCTCCTGATTTCTCAGGGCAGTAAGTAAGTCATTTTCCTTTTGAGAGAAGAGACAATTTTTTAGTTGGCCATTTGCTGTAAGTCGAATCCGATTGCATTGATCACAAAAAGGGTTAGTCACTGTGCTGATAATTGCAAAGGTCCCCCGATGTCCCTTTATGGTGTAATTTTTTGCTGTATCGTTAGGAGCATCCTGAAGACGAATGATTTCATCTTTGGAATAAGCGGTCTTGATTTGCTCCATGATTTCTTGATAAGAAACGGTTTTTTCACGCTTCCATTGGTTTCCATCAAAAGGCATAAACTCAATAAATCGAAAACCGACAGCATGGTTTTTAGTAAAAGCAATAAAATCTAAAATTTCATCATCATTTACCCCGCGCATCAGAACGGCGTTAATTTTTACTTTAAAACCCTCATCGATCAGTTTTAAGATGTTTTGATAAACCTTATCAAAATAGTTTCTAAAAGTAATATCGTGAAACCTCTCAGCACTTAAAGTATCCAAACTGATGTTTACGGTTTTAACCCCCGTCTTTTTTAAAAGCTCAATATGTCGGTCAATAGAAACGGCATTACTTGTAATGGAAAGTTCTACACCCAAAGTAGATAGAGTCTGAAGGATTTTAGGAAAGTCTTTTCTTATCAAAGGTTCACCACCTGTCAGGCGAATTTTGGTAACACCGAATTTTACAAAGCTTTGCGCAATGCTAAAAATTTCATCCGCATTCATAAGATGCTCTGCAGGACTGAGTTTTACGCCGTCAACTGGCATACAGTAAGAACAGCGCAGATTGCATCGTTCTGTGAGGGAAATTCTGAGATAGTTATGCTTTCTACCGAAAGAATCTGTTAAAGGAGAGGATGGTGTATTCATGCTTTGTGTTGTGCTCCTTTGATTATGTCAAAAAGGTGTAAAGCTTCAGGGAATATAGCATGTAATGATTCTACTGCACCTTTAGTTGAACCAGGTAATGCCATGATCAAACTGTCTCCTTTCATTCCCACAAGGCTCCTAGATAAAGCAGCATAAGAAGTACGGTCTTGACCGTATTTTCTGATTGCTTCTTCCATTCCAGGAATTCTTTTTTCCAAAAAGGGACTGATGGCTTCTGGAGTTTGGTCTCTAGGCGAAAGACCTGTCCCTCCTATAAAAAGAATTAAGGAGGTCTTCGCAGCGGTAAAGGATTTGAGTTGAGCTTGAATTTTGTCAATATCATCCGGGATTACAGTGTAATCATCCACTTTGACATTCCAATTTTCTAACGCTTTGATGACTTGTTTACCCGCAACGTCTTCCTTTTCTCCTCTGGAAATGGTGTCTGAACATACAATTACAGCACTATTGATTTTTGCTTTTACAGCATGTCTATCACTTTTACCCCCTTTTTTTGAAATCAGCCTAATGGAGCCAATTTCAACACCTTTGTCCAGGGGCTTGAGCATATCATACATGTTTAGAGCAACAATACTGGCACCGTGCATGGCTTCTACTTCAACGCCTGTCTTATATATCGTCTTAAGGGTGCATGAAATCTTGATTTCCAAGCCATTGATTGCAAATTCAAAACCAGCGAATTCGATTGGTAATGGATGACAATCTGGTAGTAATTCTGGTGTTTTTTTTACTCCCAACAATCCAGCTGCTCGACTCATTTCAAAGACGTCACCTTTAGGTACTCTATTGTTTTCAATAGCTTCAATGGTTGCTATCTTACTAACTTTGAGTAGCGCTTCAGCGGTTGCTATGCGAAGGGTATTTTTTTTATGTGTAATATCAACCATATCTATTGATTAACCTTCCATTGGTGAGTTTGATCTTCAAATAGTTCTTTTCCAAATATGGGGAGTTTGGCTTTAATATCATTGACTAATTTGCTTAAACTATTAAAAACGGGGTCACGATGGGCACTGGAAACAAAAACAAAAAAGCAAATCTCTCCCGCTTTAACCTGTCCATGACTGTGATAAATATGCATGCAGCTGAGCTCGTATTTGGAAAAAGCCGCCTCGCGAATTTCATGACAAACCTGATTTGCTATTTCAGTTTGAGCCGTATATTCAATTGCACTGACTGTTTTTCCATCAATTAGATCCGCTCTTACTTGACCTAAAAAAATAGCATGGGCACCTATCTTTGTTTTGGATTGATGGTGCGCTATAGATTCAGCAATTTTTGTAGGAGAAATAGCTCCTTCAACAAAGATGTTTTTTATTTTTTCTTTCATTTACACCTGACTTTTTTGACTCCATTTTTTAAGTTCCGCTGCACCTTCTTTAAGGCTAAAACAGTTTTCAATTCCTTTATTTTTTAGTTTTTGCACAAAAATTTTACTTCTCATACCTGTTTGACAAAAGGCGACTATTTTTTTATTGCTTTCAAGCAGGGTATCTAAAGCGGTCGAATAATTTATCGGATTTAAATGAGTTACACGAGGCAATTCATCTTCTTCTCGAACGTCAATCCACTTAATTTTTTCCTTTGAGGAAAGCTGAGTTAAAGATACTTCAAAATTCAAGAAACAGTCTTGATTTTCGATTGGAATTGGCTTTCCTTGCTTTTTGATTTTATCAATTTCTTGCTGGTTTTTATCAAAATCTAGAACAGTATTTCGGTGAGTCAAGAGATTTACGGTCAGTAGCTTACCACTTAAAATACCTCCTAATTCCAACATGACTTTTAGTGCTTCTGTAGCCTGGTACACCCCGATAATCCCCGGTACAACTCCTAGAACACCTATTTCACTACAGTTTGGAATTTCACCGATTTTGGGAGGTAAAGGAAAAAGACAGCGGTAAGTAGGACCATTCTTATAATTAAATACTGCGACCTGACCTTCGAATTTGAATAGGGCTCCATAGATCATGACCTTGTTTAGTAAAACACACTGATCGCTGATTAAATAGCGGGTGTAGAAGTTATCTGTTCCATCGATTACCAGGTCAAATTCACCAATAATTTCAGCTGCATTTTCATGGGTTAAGGCAAATGGAAATGCTTGAATAGTTACTTCCGTATTTAATTTTTGCAAGTGCTTTTTTGCACTTTGAGCTTTGTTTCTGCCCAGGTCTTTTTCTTTAAAGAGAATTTGACGTTGTAGGTTGGTAAGTGTAACCACATCAGGGTCTATTATTCCGAGAGTACCAATACCTGAAGCAGTTAAGTATTGCATGGCTGGACACCCCAAACCACCAGCTCCTACCACTAGTACTTTAGAATTTCTTATTTTTTTTTGACCTTCAATCCCGATCTCTTTGAGCTGTATATGTCTTTGATACCGTATTTCCATAATTATCCGCCAGAAAATGGGGGGAGTAAATCGATTAGTTGTCCTTTTAAAGGACTTGAATCGGAGGTGATTTTGTTGTCTTGAGCGATCTTAAAGTTCATAGTTCCCAATTTAGGATAAAGTGTTTTTAAAAACCTCCTCAAGCTGGCTGTAGTGTCAAGAGTTAACTCAAAGTGTTCTTCACTTTTACCAGTCACTTCTTGTAATTGCCCAAAATATCGAACCTTGATTATCATATCAAAACAAGATAAGCTTAATTCCTGCTGAGGTCAATACCAAGGCTAAAAAATATTCAAGACGCCTGTTATTCCAACGCTGACTGCCGTAATAGCTTCCAAAAATTCCTCCAACCAAAGCCAGTCCAACGAGCACAAAGGCATTTGTTGTAAGATTAACACCACTGCTTAATTGACCGAATAGCCCTGATGCAGAATTGACCCAAATAAACAAGGCAGATACAGCCGCAGCTTCTTTCATAGTGCCCCAGTGAAATAATAAGATGACTGGTGTGAGTATAATTCCTCCTCCAATTCCTATTAAGCCTGAAAAAAGTCCGATTACAATACCGATTATCAAGCCGATAGGTGCGGCGACTTGTTTGTTTTTCTGTTGAGTAGATTCTTTTTTAAAAAGCATCCTTGCAATGGCAAAAAATAAAATGAATCCCAACATTTTTTTATACAACCAGGGGTCGAGAGACCAAAGCCCACCAAGAAATGCGGCAGGTACTGAACCTAATGCAAAAAATAAAAACAAGCTCCTGTTGAAGTACCCTCCTTTATAGTATTGGTAAAACGCAATTCCAGCAACAAATAAATTAAGCAATAAAGCAGTTTGTTTCATCATATCGCTAGGAAAGGAAAATACAGCCATTAAAGCCAAATATCCACTTGCTCCACCGTGGCCTACACTTGAATACAGAAAGGCAACTATTGGGATAAGAGCATAAAATAAATAGGATTCGATGGCCATAGTAGTACTTTAAGTCAATACGGTATTGGGTAAAAGTAAGACTTCTACCAGTGCTCCTTTTTTTAGCGAGGCTCCGTTTTCGGGTATATAAACTAAAGCATTGGCTTTTGCAAAGCTCACAAGCATCGAAGAGTGTTGCCGATCTAAAATACTCACTGATTTATCAGTCACACTTGCTTTTAAAAATAAAGCTCTTGGTTCCTCTGAACTAAAATCGTGGGCAAGTGGTATAGCAACCCTGACAAGTCCTTCACTTTGACTCCCTTTTAACCTGGCTAGAAGTGGAAGTACGTAAACATAAAAGCAACTCAAGGTAGATGCGGGATTACCAGGAAGTGCAAAAACGAAACTTTTTTCTTTTTTTCCAAAAAATAAAGGTTTTCCAGGGCGTTGTCTGACCTTGTAAAAGAGTTCTTCAACTTCTAGAAGTGCTAAAGCTTTTTTGACAAAATCGTAATCCCCTACTGAAATTCCACCAGAAACTAAGACGAGGTCTGAAGTAAAAAAGGCCTCTTTTAAACTGTGGACAGTTGCTTCTAAAGTATCCTCAGAAAAGGAAACTAAATTGGGTGTTATTCCTTGCTGTTGCAAAGCGGCTTTGAGTAACACACTGTTACTTTCGTATATTTTTCCTCTACTAAGCTTTTCAGAGGGTGAAATCAGTTCATTACCAGTTAGGATAAGTGTTACTTTAGGAGTTCGAATGACTTCAAGCTCACGTATTCCTAAGCTTTGTAAAAAAGCCAAACCAGACGCTTGGAGAATCTGTCCCTTTTCTAAGGTTAAGTCTCCTTTTTGAACTTGAGAACCTACAGCTCTTATGTTTTGGCCTTTATTTATGGAGGCCCTAACCTCAACTATCGTTCCTTTGGCAACAGTTTTTTCCTGCATAACAACTGCATATGCAGTATCAGGCACTACTGCTCCAGTAAAAATACGCACGCATTCACCTGGATTTAGCTTTGGATTTGCTGAATCGCCTGCCTTAATTTCACCCACAAGGGTATAGGTATGGCTGTCGCCTAAAGACATTGCATAGCCATCCATAGAAGATTGTCTATAGCTGGGTAAGTCAATAGGTGCTTGTACTGCTTTTGCTAGGCATTTATTCAAACACTGTTCTAATGGGAGTAGTTCAGTTTCTTTTAATGAAAAACTGTGATCTAAAACTAAAGCAAGTGCTTCTTCTACTGATTTCATGGTTTAAAAAAATAAGACAGGAATTTACCTCAATTAAAGTAAATTCCTGTCATCAATATTCATGAGGATAAGCCTTGTTTATCCTGCTAGTGGTTTGTCTGTAATAAAAGGTTGATTGTATCGACGTACACCAGTTGCTTTATAAATTGCATTTGCCATTGCTCCCATGATTGGGGGGAATGGAGGCTCGCCGAGACCGGTAGGATCTATTTGATTGTCTACAAAATGCACTTCAATCTCTTTTGGAGCTTCACTGTGACGAATGAGTCGGTATTTATCAAAATTACTTTGTTCAGGAGCCCCATCTTTAAAAGTTAGGGCACTGTACATTGCATGACCGATTCCATCAACGACTCCTCCTTCCGCAAGGTTGACAGCAGCATCTGGATTGACCACTATTCCACAGTCAATGGCACAATAGACTTTTTTGACCACTGGATTTCCGTTTTGCATCTCCAAATCCAACACATTGGCAACATAGGAATTGTGGCAGTAGTAAGCAGCAGTTCCTCGGTGGATATCAGAATCAGCTCCTGACCAATTTGATTTTTCTTTCACTAATTTTACAACTCCTGCATAACGAGAGGCTTCATAATCATTGTTTTCTCCAACAGGATTGTCTTCAGCTTTTTTAAGCAGTTCCAGTCTAAAGTCGATGGGATCTTTACCCATAGCTTCCGCAACTTCATCCAGAAACGACTGTTCTGCCCCTGCAATAAAGTTTGATCGTGGTGCTCTAAAGGCTCCAACAGTAATATTTGTTTTTTCTTCCCATTCCTCTGCTAGATAATGATCAATGGCACCAGCTGGAAAGCGATTTGCTGCCAAAGGACTTTCAGGGATACCTCCAGTTTTAACATGAAAAGCAATAAGCTTATCATCCTTATCTAGGGCTGCTCTGTAGATTGCTTGATAAGCAGGTCTGTAGGTACCTTGTGTCATATCATCCTCTCGGCTGTAGATCAATTTTACAGGCTGTCCCATTTCTTTGGAAATCACTGCAGCCTCAGTCATAAAATGACCATAAAGTCGTCTTCCAAAGCCACCACCCATACGGGTCATTTGGATATCGATTTTTTCTTTATCCATTCCTAAACGCTTGGAAATACTGCCCTCCATAAATTCAGGTGTCTGAATTGGACCTGCTAAATTAGCGCGTTCAGAAGTAACATCCGCATAAAAATTCATGGGCTCCATAGTATTGTGAGCTAAAAATGGACAGGTATATGTCCTTTCAATGATTTTTGCAGCTTTACTAAACATTATTTCTGGGGTTCCGTCTTTGCGAACAACTTTCCCCTTTTTGTTGGCCATTTTTTCAAAAACCAATCTGTGGTCTTCGCTACTCTCAAGCCCTGCAGGAGTTTCAATTGTTCTTGTTCGCCCAAACATATTGAGTTCCTCCTTTTTGGCAGGAGACATTTCCCACTCTACTTTTAAAGCCTCTTTGGCTTTCATTACTTCCCAAGTAGAGTCTCCAACCACAACCGCTACTTCATTAAAGGCATCGTTGTCAAAAGCACCAAGACTGTAGTCTTCGAGATGGGTTTTCATGGTAAATACTTTTTTGATACCCGGCATATTAGCTGCATCACTTTCATCAATTGACTTAAGTTGCATACCAAAAGCGGGAGGGTGTACGAGCATTGCAATGAGCATATTGTCAGTGGAGTAGTCCAAACCATAAAGTGGTTGACCGGTCACTATCTTAGTTCCATCCACATTTTTTCTGGAGCTTCCAATGATTTTAAAATCAGAAATGTCTTTGAGTTGCACTTCTTCAGGCACTTCCATTTCTGCCGCTAAAGACGCCATAGGTCCAAATCCTGATTTGCTTCCAGACGCTCGGTGTATCAGCTGCCCGTTTGAGGTTGTTATTTCACTTGCATCTACACCCCAAGTTTGAGCTGCTGCTTGTACAAGCATCGCACGAGCTGTGGCGCCAGCCATTCTTAAACTGTTCCATCCTTGACGAATAGACTGACTTCCTCCAGCAAGCTGGCGTTTGAAAACACTAGTGTTTAGAGGAGCTTGTTCAACGATGACATCATTCCAGTCCACATCCAATTCCTCTGCAACCAACATGGGCATTGAGGTTTTTACATTTTGACCAATCTCTGGATTAGGAGACATGACGGTAACTAAGCCATTTTCTCCAATTTTTAAAAACCCATTGATTTTAAACCATTCCTTGGGGAGGGCTTTGACTTGGCTTGGTGACATATCACAAGAAGCCAGCCAATTAAAGCTCAACATAATTCCTCCTCCTGCTAGGGTACTTCTTTTTATAAAAGAACGTCTTCCGATTGATGTTTTAATAGTTTTCATAAATAATGTTTTAAGAATTGGCTGCCGTTTTAATCGCTGCTTTTATTCGCGTGTAGGTTCCGCATCTGCATATATTTCCATTCATAGCAGATTCAATTTCTTCATCTGAGGGGTTGGTATTGGCTTCCAAAAGTGCAGAGGCACTCATAATTTGTCCTGACTGGCAATAGCCACATTGAGGAACATCGTGTTCCAACCATGCTTGTTGAACAGGATGGTCTCCTTTTTCAGATAAACCTTCAATAGTAGTCAGTTGATTGTTTCCAACCGAGGAAACAGGTAGTTGACACGAACGAACGGCAACACCATTTAGATGAACAGTACATGCTCCACATTGGGCAATACCACATCCGTATTTAGTCCCCACTAGCTTTAAATGATCACGAAGTACCCAGAGAATTGGGGTAGAGGGGTCGACATTTAGCTCGTGAGTCTTTCCGTTGACATTAAGTTCAAATTGTGCCATTTTGTTAAGTGTTGGTTTGATCAAAAATATAAAAAAACAATTTTTACACTCCACTTTTAAATGTTAAAATTCAACAGAAACAGCTGGTTTTAAATCAACTGGGTCGTTTAATAATGAAAAATACTAGTAATTTGACTTTGTTTTTTTGATATAACTTAAAATTTGATCCTCCAATAAAGGGAGTGTAAGGGTTCCTTTTTCGAGTATTTTTTCGTGGAATTCACGAATATCAAATCGACTGCCCAATTCTTTTTCTGCCAAACTTCTCAATTCACGAATTTTAAGTTCTCCAATTTTATAGGCGAGCGCTTGACCGGGCCAAGAAATGTATCGATCTATTTCAGTATTGATTTCGTGAATAGAGAGGGCTGTGTTTTCTGCCATAAAATCAACTGCTCTTTGTCTTGACCAGCCGAATACATGCATACCAGTATCGACAACCAATCTACAAGCTCTCCACATTTCGTAAGTCAACTTGCCAAAATGCTCATAAGGAGTGGTGTATATCCCCATTTCATTAGCCAGAAATTCTGTATAAAGTCCCCAGCCCTCACCATAGGCTGAGAGGTATAGATTTCTTCTAAACTGAGGAATAGTTTTAGGGAGTTCTTGATTTAAAGCACCCTGTAAGTGATGTCCAGGTACAGCTTCATGAGCTGTGAGCGAGGGAATGGCATATAAAGGCCTACTGGGAAGGTTATAGGTATTTACCCAATAATATCCTGGCTCGGTACTTTCAGGAGAAGTACCGAGATAGCGCCCACTAGTATATTTGGGTGCAATAGCAGCTGGAACTGGAGCAACTCCGTAGGGCTTGCGAGGCAGTGTTTTAAAGAAGCGAGGGAGTTGTTCGTCTAGTTTCTTTGCAATATTTCGAGCGTGTTTGAGAAGCTCTTCAGGAGTTTTGGCATAAAACTGAGGGTCGGTTCTTAGAAAAGCAATAAACTCTTGGATGCTTCCATTAAATTCAACTTCTTTGAGTATGGCCTCCATTTGTTTTTTAATTCGCGAAACTTCATCAAGTCCTTTTTGATGAATTTCCTCTGGACTCATTTCAAGGGTAGTGTAATAATCGATTCTACTTTGATAATAAGCTTTCCCTTCTGGTGTTTCAGAAATCCCTATTGCTTTTCGTGTATTGGGATAATACACTTTTTCAAATAAGGCTTTAACCGATTTAAAACTGGGGATAAGTTGTTCTAAAACTACTTGTTTTGCTGCTTTTTGAAGCGAATCTTTTTCTTCCTGACTGAGGGGATTGGGCAGACTTTGAAAAGGACTGTAATAAAAATTTTCCTCTGCCGTAGGGGTAATGTGCTGATCGTAAGTCGTTTCATAACCTTTGAAAATGACTAAAGGCTGCCCCATGCCAGCCTTGAGTCCCTTTCTGATAAGTTCAGACTGTTGTTCTATATAGAGTGGAATTGCTTTTAATTTATTTAAATAGTTTAGAGCTGCTTTTTTACTGGTTAGAGGCCTGACTTGATAGGTTAAACTTGAATGAAATCCAGCATCTGATAAGATCGGATTCCAATGCGTTTTGAATTTGTATTTATTTAGCGCTTCATGGAGAACAAATTCTAGCAGTTCATAAGATATTTTATCATCTTCACCGAAGGTGTTTGGCTTGATTTTTTTTAATTGACTTTGAAGTGAATCACAAAAAGACGCACGCCTTTCAAATTTGGTTTCGCTATAATCACCCAAGGGGAAGTCGGGGTCTTTGTCATTTTGAAAATTTTGATAAGCTTCAATTAACTTAGCAAGTTCTTGCTCTGGCGTTTCGTTGTTACATCCAATTGAAAGGACTAATACTAACCCTAAAAGTATTTTTTTCATAACAAAGGTTTTGGTTGAAAATTAAATACGAGATCGCATTATTAGATTTAATAATGCAAACTAAAAATCAAGATACAACTTTGTGAGCTGTTTGAAAATTATTTTCTTTTGACCCTAAACAACTTTAGTTTGATATCATCCAAGCCTTCATCGTCAAATGGATATTCCATTTGATCTTGAATGTTGTAGAGAGAAATCAAAATAAACTCACTTAGAATGACAATAAAAAAGGTAAGCCAACTCGGATTGTCAATTCCAATTTTATTGATGATGGTTGGGCTGTAAATGATCGGGAAAATATAGATAAAAATTAAACAGTAGGCTTTTAAGCTGATGGGGGTTCTGTGAGAATGGATACCAATTAAATTATCCGCACTGTCTAGTACGTCCTTTAGGAAGCGAAATATTTTTTCCCTTGTCCCTCCACTAATAGTTTCACTTTTTGCTTTTATAAAGTCAAGGAACTCATTGTAAGCCTTGTCAAATTCAACAGGACTTTCATCTTTAGTGGTCAAATGATGGTATAGGGCATGGTCAAGGGCATAAATTTTTTCTTGAGCTTCGAGTTTATCGGCATCACTGATTTTTTGTGAAAAATAAATTAAATTTTCAATTGTTTTTAGGCCAGCTCTAAAGAGACTTAAATGTTCTAGAGCTTTTTCCCTTCTTCTGAATGCCCCGCGAATTGTAAATACCAAAGGGAAAATAATTGCGATACTCATCAGCGTTAGATCGATATTGTAAACCACTTCAAATTGATAAGCTGCCAATGGAACTACAAGTGATAAAATCAATGTAATCAGGGTTCTGTAGTTGATTATACTAAGATATCTAGACATAAAAAAAACTATTGTTATATTTGAGTGAATTTATTAACTATAATATGAATAAGCAAGCAATATGTGCAATCATTTTGTTGATTACAGGAGTGCTTTCTGCACAAAATGAAATTAAATCGGACCGGTTGTACAAAGATCAAACCCCTTTGGAAATCAAAATAGGGTATTCGAATAAAGATTTGAATAAAAACACAAATGATTCAACTTTTATCATTACTTCAATGGCCTATCTCAATGAGGGTAAATGGGCAGAAATAGAAGTGAATCTAAGGGCAAGAGGGAATTTCCGTCGAAATCAATGTTATTTTCCTCCTGTAAAAATGAAGATTAAAAAGAAGCAGTATGAAGGGACACTTTTTGATGGGAACAAAACCATGAAATTAGTACTCCCTTGTAAAATTGAAAGTGAGAAAAACGATAATGTTCTTCAGGAGTTTATTGCATATAAAATATATGAGCGTATCTCACCTTTTCATTTTAAAACTCGTAGAGTCAATATCGAGTTTACAGAGCCTAGAGGGAAAAAAATCAAAGAGTTTCAGTTGCAAGGATTTTTAATTGAGGATGACAAACGTGTTGCTAAACGCCATGAAGGTAAGGTCATGGAACGATTTATTCATCCAATGGCTATGCAACATCTCACTTCAGTTCAAAATGCCTTTTTCCAATTTTTACTTGGAAATACTGACTTTTCAGTTGCGTACCAACATAACGGAAAGTTATTATATGTAGATAAAGAAATTATTCCTCTACCTTATGACTTCGACATGACAGGTTGGGTGAATCCCAGTTATGCAACTGTTAATACTACTTTGGGGATTAATTCAGTTCAAGACAGAAAGTATAGAGGATTTAAAAGAGAGCAGCAGTATTTTGATCAAGTAAGAGCCGAATTTTTGGCTAAAAAATCTGAATTGATGGACATGGTTGCATCTTTTGAGAGTGATTTTTCTGATCCAAAAGAATACCAAAATATGTACGACTTTATGGGATCCTTTTATGAAGTACTTGAAGATGATAAAAAATTCGAAAAAGTAATTGTAGCTGAGGCTCGAACTAAATAGTTTAATTTCCTTTTACAGTGCTGAGCATTTTATCGAAAATTGCAGTGTTTTCATAAATACCTGAAAATTGTTTTGAACTCGGTCCAAAACTAAAAACAGGAACCATGGCTGCGGAGTGATTTTTTGTAGTGAATTCTGCTTTAATTTTTCCTCTTTTAAGAGTACCACCACTGATTGCCATACCGCCTGTTTCGTGATCAGCAGTTACTATAACTAAGGTATTGCCATTTGCTTTTGCAAACTCCAAAGCATTGCGAATAGCACTGTCAAATTCTTTAAATTCAGAGATAACATAGTCGGTATTATTGCCGTGACCTCCCCAGTCAATTTGTGAGCCTTCTACCATCATAAAGAACGGTTTACCAAGGGCACTTATTTTTTCTAAACTGATTTTTGTTAATTCGGCTAAAGAAGGTTCTCTGCCTTTTAAAAGAGGTGGGGGTTCCTCATCGTAAGTTAAAAAACCTATTTTTTTAGAAGAGCTTTTTCTAAAAGCTTCAATATCACTCACAAATTCATAAGCACTCATTTCATTTTTTAAATTTTTTCCATCTTCTCTATTTACAAAAAACTTTCTTCCTCCACCCACAAAAAGATCAACATGGTGTTGACTCAATTGCAATGCTATATCTTCATACATTCTTCTAGAGGGGACATTTGCATAAAAAGAGGCTGGTGTTGCATGAACAATACTCGATGTAGCCAATAGTGCAGAAGTATACCCCAGTCCATGGCAAATTTCTAAAATACTTTGATGAGAAACATTTTTCGAGTCGATTCCGATGACTCCGTTGTAGGTTTTTACACCTGCTGCCATGGCTGTGCCGCTGGCAGCGGAATCGGTGATCAGTTGATCCGTCGCATAAGTTTTAGACAAGCCGACATAGCTAAATTCTTCTAAAGCGGTCGTATTGCCATTGGCGTACATACCCGCACTTATTTGGGTAAGTCCCATACCGTCGCCAATCATTAAAATGATGTTGGGAGATTTGTCTTGAGCTTGAACAATCAGGCTTAAAGTGAGTAAGAGTAATAGAGTGATTTTTTTCATTTTTTTAAATTATTCTTCTCTCAAATATACAACTCCTTTACATTTGGAAATCATAATTCAATTCTAAATTCATCGTTTTGATCCCGAATACAATTGCCTACCTTTATTCCAGTTTAAACGAAGTTGAAAATAAAAGAAAAAAATCCTATTGATATTGTAATAGCTTGGGTTGATGGTGACGACCCAGTGCTAAGGAAGAAGCGTATGAGCTATCTGAATCCAAATCAAAGCGAAAATTATCCAGGAGCTGCTCAAACGCGTTTTCACTCTTTAAATGAGGTAGAGTATTGCGTGCTTTCCATTTTAAAATTTGCTCCTTTTGTGCGTAAAATTTTTATCGTGACTGATCAACAAGATCCAAAAATCAACCAAGCCGTAAAACTTCACTTTCCAGAACGATTAAAAGATATACGACTGGTAGATCACACCGAAATATTTGAAGGCTATGAACAGTTTCTTCCTACATTTAACAGCATCTGTATCAGTAATATGCTTTGGCGAATTAAAGGCTTATCAGATCAGTTTGTTTATTTTAATGATGATATTTTTTTATTGCGATCAGTATCCCCAACCGATTGGTTTGTTAACGACAAACCAGTACTTAGAGGGAAGTGGAGGTTTCCTCCCTACGAACGTTTGCTTTGGGATGGTTTAAAGGAAAGTGTTCAACGGTTACTTTTTGCAAAGAGTAAAAGTGAACGGTCCTCTTCATTTCAGGTAAATCAGTGGAATGCTGCCAAACCGTTGGGATTTCTTTTCCGTTATTTTAGATCAGGACATACTCCCTTGGCTATGCGGAAAACAACACTCGAAAATTACTTTAATACCTACCCTGAACGCTTGAAAGAAAACATTGCTTTTCGATTTCGCAATTACTATCAGTTCAATACGGTTGCACTTGCGAATCATCTTGAGATTCAATCAGGGAATAAAAATCTCAAAACATCCCAGGCGATATATTTGCAGCCTCACAACAGGGGAGCAGAATATGTCAACCGTAAATTTAATCGTGCGATAAGGGACGAAAGCTTGCTTTTTATCTGTGCTCAAAGTTTGGATTTAGCTAGTCTAGAAGATCAAGAAAGAGTCATACAAAAAATGAAGTCAATACTTGAAATTGAAACAGAATGACCAAAGAAAAGTCAATAGCAGTAGTCTCCATGGTTCGAAATGACAGTTTTTTTGCTGATAAATGGATCACTTACTACGGCAGCCAGTTTGGTTATGATAACTTATATCTTTTTGTTGATGGAATGGATCAAAAATTGCCTTCGCTTTCAAAAAAAATAAACTGCTTCCAGGTTCCTCATATCGAATACAAACGTGCCAAAGGGGATCGAAAGAGAGCCCAGCACATTTCAAAATTTGCACAAGAGTTGTTCCAGAATTATCAGCTCGTGTTGGCAATGGATATTGATGAATTCCTGGTTTTAGATCCAAATCAAAAATGGTCACTTAAAGCCTACTTATCTCAGGAGTTTAATAGCAGCTCGCTCTCGGCCCTTGGATTAGATGTTGGACAACACCCAAGCTTAGAACAGCCTATTGACTTAAAAAAGCCCTTTCTTTCACAACGAGCATATGCTCAAGTTTCAGATCGTTATACCAAGCCTATAGTGGCTTTAAGACCGCTAAACTGGGGCTCTGGTTTTCACCGAGTAAAAGGAAAAAATTACACTATAGATTCTAATTTATTTCTCTTTCATTTTGGACTAGTGGATTACGAATATGCCAAAAAAAACACTCAAAACAATCAGTTGCTTTCTTCAGGTTGGAAAGGACATTTTGATCGGCGGTTTCAGTTGTATTCCAATATAGAAACACAACAGCCTCATGAAGCAGATGCTTTTTTCAAAAAAGCGAGAGTATTGCTAAGCAGGCGCAGAAAATGGTTTGCATGGAATAAACCCGCTCCATTAAAAGGTACTGCTTTAGTGCGAATTCCTGAACGTTTTAAAACATTGGTCTAGTTAGGAAAATCAGTCTTTTTTTTAACTAATTTGCGACAAAATTTAAGCGATGAAAAAAATCCAAATGGTGGATTTAAAAAGTCAGTACGACTTTATTAAGCAGGAAGTAGCAGTTACTATGGATGAAGTGCTTAAAACTACTTCCTTTATCAACGGACCCATGGTACAAGCTTTTCAGTCTGATCTGGAGGCTTATTTAGGTGTTAAGCACGTAATTCCTTGTGCAAACGGAACGGATGCGCTTCAAATCGCTTTAATGGGACTTCAATTGGTCCCAGGAGATGAGGTAATTACCGCAGATTTTACTTTTGCTGCTACGGTGGAAGTCATCTCTTTATTGAAGCTAAAACCAGTACTCGTTGATGTGGATCCCAAGACATTTAATATAGATCCAAAAGCTATTGAAAAGGCCATAACCCCAAAAACAAAAGCCATTATTCCAGTCCATCTTTTTGGACAATGTGCTGATATGGACTCCATATTAGAAATCGCAAATAAACACGATTTAGCAATGGTTGAAGATAATGCTCAGGGTATCGGAGCTACCCATACCTTTGAAGATGGAACGAAAGCTAAAACGGGAACTTTAGGTCACATTTCAGCAACTTCCTTTTTCCCTTCCAAAAACCTTGGAGCTTACGGTGATGGCGGTGCTATTTTTACCAATGATGACGATTTGGCTCACTTTATTCGAGGAATTGTTAATCACGGTATGTACACCCGTTACTATCACGATGTTGTGGGAGTAAACTCAAGGTTAGATGCTCTGCAAGCAGCTGTCCTAAAAGTTAAATTACAGTATTTGGATTTTTACAATGAGCGTAGAAAAGAAGCAGCCATTAGGTATACTAATTACTTTAAAAATCACGATCAACTTATCACCCCTTTTAGATCTAAGGATTGTGACTCCCACGTCTTTCACCAATATACACTGAGAGTACTCAAAGCTGATCGAGATGCTTTAGTAGCCCATTTAAACAAGCACCAAATTCCCTGTGGAGTCTATTATCCAGTTCCTTTACACGCTCAAAAAGCTTATGCCGACCCCAGTGTAGATCCTGCTAATTTTCCAGTAACTAACCAATTGGTCAAAGAGGTTATTTCTTTACCCATGCATTCCGAATTGACTACCGATCAAATTGAGTATATTGCTAGCACAGTTCTAGATTTTTTTAATTAAAATTTTTATATGAAAACGAGATACACTTTATGTTTCTTTTTAATCTTTGGTCTCATCTCTGCACAAACGACTTATCTCCATTGCGGGGAAGTTTTTGATGCTAAAAAAGGAAAATTTGTAGGACCACATACGATTGTGGTTGAAGGAGACCGTATCAAATCCGTTGATAAGGGGTACCAACAACCTAAAGAAACGAGTACGAATGTTATTGATTTAAAATCAAAGACGGTTTACCCAGGGTTTATCGACATGCATGTTCACATAGAGGGTGAATACAGTCCAGATCGGTATTTAAAAGTTTTTCAGAACAATCCTGAGGATACCGCTTTTGAAGCGGCAGAGATAGCCAATCGCACCTTGATGGCTGGATTTACAACTGTTCGTGATATGGGAGGTACCGGGGTAAATATTGCCCTTCGCAATGCGATTAATAAAGGACTAATTCCTGGGCCAAGAGTTTTTACTGCGGGTAAAGCTATCAGTACAACAGGTGGTCACGCAGACCCTACCAACGGTTTTAAAAATACTTTTGAAGGAGATCCAGGACCGAAAGAGGGAGTGATAAATTCCGTAGATGATGCTAAAAAAGCAATAAGACAGCGTTATAAAAATGGAGCAGATTGGATTAAAATTACTGCTACTGGTGGGGTATTGAGTGTAGCTAAAAGCGGACAAAATCCTCAATTTACAGATGAAGAAATTGCAGCCATAACTCAAATAGCTACTGATTATGGTTTTAAAATTGCTGCTCATGCCCATGGGGATGAGGGAATGTATCGCGCAGTAGCCAATGGTGTAAAGACTATTGAACACGGAACCCTGATCGAAGAGCGAACCATGGAATTGATGAAAGAAAAAGACGCCTATTTAGTTGCAACCATTTCTGCGGGAAAATTTGTTGCTGAACAAGCAAAGATTCCAGGTTCTTATCCCGCTATTATAGTTCCAAAAGCAATTGCAATTGGAGCACAAATTCAGAATACATTTAAAAAGGCTTATGAATTTGGAGTACCACTTGCATTTGGAACAGATGCTGGGGTTTATCCTCATGGAGACAATGCCAAGGAATTTATTTACATGAACGAGCTGGGTATGCCCATTAGTGAAGCTTTGCATCTAGCCACTTTTGTAAATGCTGATTTATTGGATGAAGCCGATCAGTTAGGGCAATTAAAAACGGGTTATTTGGCAGATATAATCGCTACGGATGAAAATCCAGAGGATGAAATTTCCACACTGACAAATGTGAGCTTTGTTATGAAAAATGGTACTGTTTACAAAAATTAGGTTTTAGCTCCCTGAAGCCGTTTCTATATTGCGATATATTTTTTTGACCAACCCTTGAAGGACCTTTCCAGGACCAACTTCAGTAAAATGCAGGGCTCCGTCAGCTATCATCTGCTGAACACTCTGCGTCCAGCGTACTGGAGCAGTAAGTTGTGCTACTAAATTTGATTTAATTTCATCAGCATTTAAAGTTCCTTTTGCAGTCACATTTTGATATACAGCACAGCTAGGAGCATTGAAAGTGGTGTTTTCAATCGCTTTTGCCAAACGAGCTTTGGCAGGCTCCATCAAAGGAGAGTGAAAAGCACCACCTACAGGCAGTAAAAGGGCACGACGGGCACCAGCATCTTTAAATGCCTCACAGGCATTTTCAACAGCATCAACAGCTCCAGAAATAACCAATTGTCCTGGGCAATTGTAATTGGCCGGAATCACAACCCCTGGAGTTGACTCACAAATGGATTCAACCTTTTCTTCTTCCAAACCTAGAATCGCTGCCATAGTTCCTGGTGCTTCATTGCATGCTACTTGCATGGCTAAAGCACGTTCGCTAACAAGAGACAGGCCTTCTTCAAAACTGAAAATACCTGACGCTACTAGGGCGGAAAACTCGCCAAGCGAGTGACCAGCAACCATCTCAGGCTGAAAGCGGTCGCCCATGACCTCACTTAAAATGGTAGAATGTAAAAAAATAGCAGGCTGAGTTACTTTGGTTTGTTTTAATGCTTCGGCATCTTCACCAAACATGATTTCAGTGATTTCAAAACCTAGAATTTCATTGGCTTGATGAAATCTTTCTTTTGCTATGGCGCTGCTTTCAAAAAGGTCTTTTCCCATACCGGGAAATTGAGCTCCTTGCCCTGGAAATACAAATGCGTTCATTTAGTCTTTTTTTTATAAGTCAAATAGGAATAATCATAAGGCTGGTCAAATGAACTGTGATGCTTTTCTTCTTCAACTAAATCCCATTGAGTAGAATCCACTTCTGGGAAAAAAGCATCTGCTTCAAAGCTGCTGTGTACACGAGTAAGCTCAATTTTATCAGCAATTGGAAGGAATAGCTTATAAACTTCTCCGCCTCCAATAATAAAAGGTTGAGGGTCTCCATCAGTCAAACGCAATGCTTCATCAATTGAATGAGCCACCCAAGCATCTTTAACCTGATAGTCCTTATTGTTCGTCAGCACTATATTTTTTCGATTGGGCAAGGCTCTTGGCATGGATTCAAAAGTTTTTCTCCCCATGATAATGGCATGGCCTTGAGTCAGTCGTTTAAAACGTTTTAAATCTTCGGAAAGATGCCAGATGAGTTTGTTGTCCTTCCCAAGGGCATTGTTTTCTGATGCCGCTGCAATTAAGGTTATTTCTTTTGAAGATTTTGATTCATTCATCCTACTAAAAGGTTAATTTTGAAGCAAAAATACACTTTCTCTTCAACCCATGATAAAAGCGTACTATCCGTTATTAACAAATACAACATACCTCAATACTGCTTATGTGGGTTTGATGTCCACTCAATTAGCTGAATTTAGAAGAGCACACGAAGAGTTCTACCTCCAAAATGGGGGAGACCAATATAAAATGCAAGCTTACGATGACTTGGATTCTATACATCAAAATTTTGCATCATTTTTCGGTCTAACTGCTGACCGCTGCTTAGGTACCTCAAATTTTTCTACTGGAATCCGAACAGCACTTTCTTTTTTGCCCAAAAAAGCGAAGGTCTTATTGATAGAAGAAGATTATCCTTCTTTGACTGATGCATTTAGGGAGGAAGGCTTTGATAGTACTAAAATTGCTATGCAACCACAGATAGAGAAGGCCATTAAAGAAAAATTAAAATCAGAGACCTTTGGAATTTTGGCCTTGAGTATAGTGCAATATACTTCCGGTTTGTTGATTGATCAAGAGTTTTTATTCAGTTTAAAAAAGGAGTACCCTAGCTTGATCATCATTGGTGATGGAACTCAATTTTTAGGGGCACACCCATTTCATTTTGATAAATCTCCATTTGATTTAGTTGCGGGCAGCGGATATAAATGGCTACTCGGAGGTTTTGGCAACGGTATAGTAATGCTTTCTAAAGCTTTTGTTGCAATGACAAGCCAAAAAGTTGATGCAATTAGAGAACGTTTTTTTAATGGACATTTCAACATACTTGGGATGGCGAGTCTAGATTTTGCGATTCGAGAATTGGTTCAACACGACTTTCAATCCTTAGTTAAAGAAAAAGCTGCTTTGAGTGAAGAAGTAAAAAGCCAGTTGATAGCAAATGAATTTTTACCCCAATGGGTAAGTGAACGATCAAAACACAGTTCAATTTTTAATATCAAAGGAGGGGAAGAACTATTTGCCTTTCTTCATAAACACAATATTCGATGTGTACAAAGAGGTTCCGGTGTGCGTGTTTCCTTTCATTTTTACAATACAGAAAACGACCTTAATAAGTTGTTAAAAACCTTAAAGACTTTTAGGGAACTAAATAGCCACCTTGCCTTTGATTAAGGGATGTGGATCGTAGTTTAAAAGCTCAAAATCTTCGTAAGTAAAATCAAATATATTTTTGATCTCTGGGTTGAGTTTCATGGTGGGTAAAGGCTTGGGAGATCGTGACAATTGTTCTTTGATTTGCTCCTGATGGTTGGAGTAAATATGTACATCACCGAAAGAATGAACAAAATCACCAGCTTCAAATCCACAAACTTGAGCAACCATCATGGTCAATAGGGCATACGAACCGATATTAAAAGGAACACCTAAAAATACATCAGCACTGCGTTGGTACAACTGGCAAGAAAGTTTATTATCCGCAACATAAAACTGAAAAAATGCATGACAAGGGGGTAGCGCGGCTTTGTTGTTGCTTACATTTTCAGAAAACGAAACACTGGTGTCTGGAAGCACACTTGGATTCCACGCTGAAACAAGCATCCTGCGACTATCTGGATTAGACTTTAAGGCATCAATAACACCCTGAATTTGGTCGATGCCTTCACTGTTCCAGTTCCTCCATTGATGACCGTAAACAGGACCTAAGTTTCCATTTTCATCTGCCCATTCATTCCAAATCCGAACGCCATTTTCTTGAAGGTATTCGATATTGGTCGATCCTTTTAAAAACCAAAGCAATTCGTGTACTAAAGATTTTAAATGGATTTTTTTGGTTGTTACCAAGGGAAAACCCTCCAACAGATTAAACCGCATTTGATATCCAAAAACACTCTTTGTTCCAGTTCCAGTGCGATCAGTTTTCTCAACCCCGTGGGTATCGATATGTTGCAGTAAGTCTAAATATTGTTTCATTCGTTTGTGTGAATAGCATTACTCAAAAATAGCTGCAATTCAAAGAATGGAAGTCTGACTTTTAAAAAAATTGTTCAAAAAAAATTAACAAAGCAGTTTAGCTTTTTCTTTTGGAGAGCTCATCCCTTACTCGTGCTGCCTTTTCGTAGTTTTCTTGAAGGACAAGTGTACTCAGAAGGTCTCTGAGTTTTTTTACAGAAAGTTCACTAAGTTCCTCATTAGAGATGGTCTTTTTACTTTGTTCGGTTACAAAGTTTTGAATCCAATTGTCTTCAGATAATTTTTTCTCACCAGAGGATACCGCAGCGGTAAAGCCAGCCTTTTTCAAAATAGAGTCATAGGTGTATATGGGTGCTCCGAAGCGCAGGGCTAAAGCAATGGCATCCGAAGTACGAGAATCAATAATTTCTTCTATTTTATCGCGTTCGCAGATCAAACTGGCGTAAAAAATACCGTCTACCAGTTTATGGATAATGACCTGTTTTACAATTATTTCAAAACGCTCACCAAAACTTTTAAAAAGATCATGAGTCAGTGGTCTACTGGGTTTGACCTCTTGCTCTAAAGCAATGGCAATGGACTGAGCCTCAAATCCACCGATGATTACAGGGAGTTTTCTATCACCTTCGCTTTCACTCAAAATCAGGGCATAGGCTCCAGTCTGCGTTTCGCTGTAGGAGATTCCTTTAACCGTCATTTGTATTAGTTTCATAAGGACAAAATTATGTTTTTAGTACACTCTTTTTTAATAAATCAAGGACTATTTTTTTCTAACGCTTATTTTCCTTGTTTATTGAGTAAAGCAAATAGATAATTATTGATTAAATTTGCGCCTCAATGATAACGGATACATGAAAACCATACAATTTAGACAGGCCATTGCAGAGGCGATGAGCGAAGAGATGCGGAGGGATGAGACCATCTACCTGATGGGTGAGGAAGTAGCAGAATACAATGGGGCGTACAAGGCCTCAAAAGGCATGCTTGATGAATTTGGAGAAAGAAGAGTAATCGATACTCCGATTTCAGAAGCTGGGTTTTCAGGTATAGGAGTAGGATCTACCATGACCGGTAATCGTCCTATAATCGAATTTATGACCTTTAATTTTGCCTTGGTAGGTATTGATCAGATCATTAATAATGCAGCTAAAATTAGGCAAATGTCTGGGGGACAATTCCCTTGTCCTATTGTCTTTAGAGGGCCTACAGGATCTGCGGGTCAGTTGGCAGCAACCCATTCTCAAGCTTTTGAAAGCTGGTATGCAAATTGCCCAGGTCTAAAAGTAATTGTGCCTTCAAATCCCTACGACGCAAAAGGACTTTTAAAATCAGCGATCAGAGATAACGATCCCGTAATTTTTATGGAGTCTGAACAAATGTATGGGGATAAAGGAGAAGTGCCAGAAGGAGAATACACCTTACCCATAGGTGTTGCTGATATCAAGCGCGAAGGCAAAGACGTCACCTTAGTTTCCTTTGGAAAAATTTTAAAAGAGGCCTTGAAAGCTGCTGAAATTCTCGCAGAAGAAAATATAGACTGTGAAGTCATCGATTTGAGAACCATCAGACCGATGGATTATCAGACTATTTTTGAATCAGTCAAAAAAACCAACCGCCTCGTGATACTCGAAGAGTCTTGGCCATTTGGAAACATTGCAACTGAAATCACCTATCAGGTTCAAAGTGAAATCTTTGATTATTTGGATGCACCTGTTGAAAAAATCAATACCGCAGACACCCCTGCTCCCTACTCACCAGTACTGTTAAAAGAGTGGTTGCCCAATGCGGAAGATGTTGTAAGATCAATCAAAAAAGTACTTTATAAATAATTTTAAACTGAAGAGTAGTCAATTGCTGTTTCCTCCCTTGCCAAATAGATTATTGCTGAGGTTTTGAATTCAGCTTTGTTTTACTACTTTTACCGACGAAAAATCACAAACTAATCATAAAAAATCACGATGGAACTAATCATTCAATTTTTACCTGCTTTTGGAGTTTTAGCGCTTCTCTTTGTATTTATTAAAAACAATTGGGTCTCTAAGCAAGAAGTTGGAAATGAGAAAATGGCTCGTATAGCTAAAAATATCGCTGACGGGGCAATGTCCTTTTTAAAAGCGGAATATAAAATCTTATCCATTTTTGTAGTTGCAGTTGCAATCCTTTTATTCTTTAAAGGACAGGCAGAAGCTGGGTCCAACGGTATGGTAGCAGTGTCCTTTATTGTAGGGGCGATCTGTTCAGCACTGGCTGGATTTATCGGAATGAAAGTAGCCACTAAAGCAAATGTTAGAACGACCAATGCTGCCAGAACATCATTAGGAAAAGCACTAGAAGTCGCTTTTGCCGGAGGAGCTGTAATGGGCTTGGGTGTTGTTGGATTAGGTGTATTGGGTCTAAGTAGTTTATTCGCCATCTACAGCGGTCAAGGTTGGGAGATTACAGAAGTACTTAATTTGCTCTCTGGATTTTCACTTGGAGCCTCATCCATTGCATTGTTTGCACGTGTGGGTGGGGGTATTTATACCAAAGCGGCCGATGTAGGGGCTGATTTAGTAGGAAAAGTAGAAGCAGGTATTCCAGAAGACCACCCCTTAAACCCTGCAACTATTGCAGATAACGTAGGTGATAATGTAGGGGATGTTGCCGGTATGGGAGCTGACCTTTTTGAATCTTATGTAGGGTCAATTATTGGAACCATGGTATTGGGAGCATTAATCATAACCCCTGGCTTTGACGGTTTAGGTGCTGTTTACCTCCCTTTAGCTTTAGCTGCGGCAGGAATCGTAATGTCTATAATCGGTACTTTCTTTGTACGAGTTAAAGAAGGAGGTTCTCCACATGCGGCCTTAAACTTGGGAGAGTTTGGTTCAGCTGGATTGATGCTTGTAGCATCGTATTTTTTAATAAACGCATTTATCCCGGAAAGTGTTGAAGGTTTACCTTCAGGAGCTATGGGAGTTTTTTATGCTACCATTGCTGGACTCGTTGCCGGATTGGCAGTAGGTAAAGTAACAGAGTACTATACAGGCACAGGGACCAAACCTGTGAATTCTATTGTAAAGCAATCGGAAACTGGAGCAGCTACAAACATTATCGCTGGTTTAGGAGTAGGAATGATGTCAACTGCAGTTCCCATTATCTTAATTGCAGGAGCGATTTTGGTTTCACATTATTTTGCAGGTCTTTACGGTATTGCAATTGCTGCAGTAGGAATGTTAGCAAATACAGGTATTCAGTTGGCAGTAGATGCTTACGGACCGATTTCTGACAACGCTGGTGGAATTGCTGAAATGGCAGAACTCCCTAGCGAAGTTCGCGAGCGAACTGATAAATTAGACGCAGTTGGAAATACCACTGCTGCGATTGGAAAAGGCTTTGCAATTGCTTCAGCAGCCTTGACTGCCTTAGCTTTGTTTGCAGCCTTTATGAAAACTGCAGGTGTAGTTGCCATTGATGTATCACAGCCTAAAATTATGGCGGGACTACTCGTTGGAGGAATGTTGCCATTTGTATTTTCTGCCTTGTCGATGAATGCGGTAGGTAGAGCAGCCATGGCGATGATCGAAGAAGTACGTCGTCAGTTTAGAGATATTCCTGCTTTAAGAGCAGCACTTGACGTGATGATCAAATACGATTCAGATATGTCCAAGGCGACTGCAGCAGACAGAAAAATATTTGACGCCGCTGATGGTGTAGCAGAATACGACAAATGTGTTGCAATCTCAACAACAGCTTCTATCAAAGAAATGGTATTGCCTGGTGTACTTGCAATTTTTGTCCCCGTAGCCGTTGGTTTTATAGGGGGTGCTGAAATGCTTGGAGGCTTACTCGCAGGAGTAACTACTTGTGGGGTGTTGATGGCCATCTTCCAGTCTAACGCCGGTGGAGCTTGGGATAATGCTAAGAAAATGATTGAAGAGCAAGGAAGAAAAGGAACAGAAGCTCACAAAGCTGCTGTAGTTGGTGATACTGTAGGAGATCCTTTTAAAGATACTTCTGGACCTTCATTAAATATCCTTCTCAAATTGATGTCTGTAGTAGCTTTGGTCATCGCACCAAGTATTGCAATGGACAGTTCAGAAATGACCGCTTACAACTTAAGTCAGTCGGCTCAAGAACAAACCGTAGAATTAGTCGTTCCTGGTGAAAAAACTGATAAAATGGTTGAGGTTACCATCACTACTGAAAAAGGTGAGGATGAAATGACCGTTCAAGTAACTGCTGATTCAAAATCTCAACCCGAACTTCACAAACATATAGAAGAAGAGGGAACGCAAAAATAAAAAGTAAGTTTTAGAAACTTTTAAAGGTCAGCTTTGCTGGCCTTTTTTTATGCAATCTTAGTTAGCCCCTTAATACTGTTCAATCCCTAGAGCTATAAAAAGTGGCTGTAGTGACACCTTTAACTTGGTAAATTTCGTTAATTTCATATGAATGAATTGTCATTCAGAAGAGTGATTAAGTGCTATTTTGCATTAGTTATCATTCATAAGTGGTAAATAATTATAATTTAATAATTATATTTGCATTAGAAAGCATTCAAAAAAAACAGAATTAAGCTACTATGAATGAAAAATCATACACAGAATGGGAAGCAATGACAGATAAATCTATCATGGAAACCATTGGAAGATTTATTAAGTCACATCGTTTAAATCAAAACAAATCCCAAGATCAAGTGGCTAAAACAGCAAGTATCAGTCGTTCTACATTAAGCTTATTGGAAAGAGGTGAAAAAGTAAGAGTTGACAGCTTAATACAGGTATTAAGAGTTCTTGATTTACTATACATAATGGATGTATTCAAGGTTCAAGACCAAATAAGCCCAATCGAATATGCGAAGCTGAAGAAAAAGGAAAGAAAACATGCCTCATCAAAAAGAGTTGACCATAGTAAAAACGAAGATTTAGGATGGTAGATGTCGCAGAGGTAAAGATATGGAATGAATTGGCTGGAGCTATTCGATGGGATGAATCGCAACAACTAGGTTATTTTCAATATGACCCAAGTTTTATTGAAAGAGGGTGGGATTTATCTCCAATTAAAATGCCGATTGCTCAAGGTTCAAGGATATATAGTTTTCCAGAAAATAGAAAGGGGCGTAATGAAACTGAAGATACTTTTAAAGGACTTCCAGGATTGCTATCCGATGCCCTACCAGACAAATACGGAAATAAATTGATCAGCACATGGCTATCTCAACAAGGAAGGTCAGAAAACAGTATGAATCCAGTTGAGAAATTATGCTTTATTGGAACAAGAGGGGTGGGCGCAATGGAGTTTGAACCTGCACAAATAAAAACTGGAATAAAAACCTTTTCACTCGAACTTAACAACTTGATTGAGCTTGCAAAAAATATCTTAAACGAACGTGAGGATTTCTTGACTAATCTTAATGAAGATGAGGAGAAAGCAATGATGGAAATATTGAAAATAGGGACATCGGCTGGTGGAGCTCGACCAAAAGCAGTAATTGGCTACAACCCTAAAACTAAAGAAATAAGGTCTGGACAAGGAAATGTTCCTAAAGGTTTCGAGCATTGGTTATTAAAACTTGATGGTGTTAGTGGAGAACAGTTTGGTGAAAGTTTTGGTTGGGGTCGAGTAGAATATGCATATTACCTTATGGCAATAGATAGTGGTATAGAAATTAGCGAATGTCAATTGTTAGAAGAAAATGGGAGAGCGCATTTTATGACAAAACGTTTTGACAGACAGGACAATACCAAACATCATGTCCAATCATTGTGTGGCCTACAACACTACGACTTTAATGACATGTATGGCTACAGTTATGAGCAAGTGTTTCAAACCATGCGATTGTTAAAACTAACCTACCCTGAAGCGGAACAAATGTTTAGAAGAATGGTATTTAACGTAATAGCAACCAATTATGACGACCACACTAAGAACTTTTCATTTATACTAAAAAAGAATGAAAAATGGAGATTAGCACCCGCTTATGATTTAATTTTCTCTTTTGACCCAAATAATTATTGGGTAAACAAACAAACATTGAGTGTTAATGGAAAGAGACTGGAGATCAATAACGACGATTTAATGACAATAGCAGAGGACAACAATATTAAAAAAGGAAAGAAAATTATTGAGGAAATAAATGACGTAATAAAATCATGGGAAAATTATGCCGAAAAGGCACAATTAAGAAACGATTTAAAAAAAAGAATTCATCATAATTTAAATACATTCTAAAATTGTAAAAAATTCTTTTTTACATGGAAGAAAAATATCAAAATAAATAAAACTATTGAATTCGTTTAACTGATTATTTAAATTTGAACAAGGATACTATCCTTTTATACAATTTTACCTAGACCCTTATCAATTTCGGCGAGTACCGTTCCCAGGTCGTCTTTATTTTCAACAAAGTCCAAATCATCGACATCTATGATGACCATTTTATTTTTATCATAGGCACTGATCCATGCCTCATAGCGTTCATTGAGTCTGCTGAGGTAATCAATACTGATACTGTTTTCGTATTCACGTCCTCGTTTGTGGATTTTATTGACCAAATTGGGAATACTGCTGCGTAGATAAATCAACAGGTCTGGACCTTCGATTAAGGATTCCATCAAATCGAATAATTCACGATAATTTTTAAAGTCCCGTTGATTCATTAATCCCATAGCGTTGAGGTTAGGAGCGAAGATAAAAGCATCTTCATAAATCGTCCGATCCTGGACTATGGTTTTTTTATTGTTTTGAAACGCCAAGAGTTGTTGAAATCTGCTTTTTAAGAAATACACCTGAAGGTTGAAAGACCAGCGCTCCATATGGGTATAAAAATCGTCGAGATACGGATTGTCAATTACATCCTCATAATGGGCTTCCCAGTTGTAGTGTTTAGCAATGAGTTCGGCTAAACTCGTTTTTCCTGCTCCAATATTTCCCGCAATTGCGATATGCATTGTTCCTCTTAAAAGTATTACTGCAAAATAGCTGCTTTTTTGAAAACAAAAAAGGAAACGGCTTTTTAAAAACGGGAATTAAAGTTTTTTTAGGGAAACTTTGCATTTTAAAAAAAATATGTAATTTTGTACCGTTAAACGAGGAAGGATTTGACTGATTGCAACCTCGATAAAAAAATGCTAAAGCAGTGTTGCTTTATAAACGCACCGTTTGAATCCTTCCGTAAAGCAACTTATAAATGTCATATTTTTTTACTTCTGAATCGGTAAGCGAAGGCCATCCTGATAAAATTGCTGATCAAATCAGTGATGCTTTATTGGATAATTTTCTCGCATTTGATCCCGAAAGTAAGGTAGCCTGCGAAACCTTGGTAACTACAGGTCAGGTGATCTTAGCCGGAGAGGTCAAAAGCGGTACTTATTTAGATGTGCAATCCATTGCACGTGAAACCATTAATGCCATTGGCTATACCAAAGGAGCCTACCAATTTAGCGGCGATTCTTGTGGGGTAGTTTCTTTAATACACGAACAATCCCAAGACATCAACCGTGGAGTTGACCGAGCGGAAAAAGAAGCCCAAGGAGCAGGTGACCAAGGAATTATGTTTGGCTATGCCTCTAATGAAACGGATAATTACATTCCATTGGCCTTAGATCTTTCGCATAAAATTTTAATCGAACTTGCAGCCCTGAGAAGAGAAAACGACGCGATTACCTATCTGCGTCCTGATGCAAAATCTCAAGTGACCATAGAATACGATGATCATAATCAAGCGCTGAGAATTGACACCATAGTAGTCTCTACCCAGCACGACGATTTTGATTCCGATGAAGACAAAATGTTGGAAAAAATAAAGTCTGATATCGTTTCTATCCTGATTCCAAGAGTATTGGCAAAATGCGAAGCTCATGTCCAGCAACTTTTTGGATCCGATATTACCTATCATGTAAATCCTACTGGGAAATTTGTAATCGGAGGACCTCACGGTGATACGGGATTGACTGGAAGAAAAATCATAGTGGACACTTACGGAGGTAAAGGAGGTCACGGAGGAGGAGCTTTTAGTGGAAAAGATCCCAGCAAAGTAGATCGCAGTGCTGCTTATGCATCACGGCATATGGCAAAAAATCTCGTAGCTGCAGGCGTAGCCGATGTGATACTTGTTCAATTGAGTTATGCAATTGGTGTGGTAGAGCCCACCTCAGTATATGTCAATACTTATGGTACCGCAAAAGTAGATTTGACCGATGCGGAAATTGCTGACAAAGCAAAAGCCCTATTCGACTTACGTCCTTACGCAATCGAACAACGCCTCAAGTTGAGAAATCCTATGTATTTGGAAACAGCTTCCTATGGGCATATGGGGCGTACGCCTCGTACGATAACCAAAACGTTTGAATCTCCCTACAACGGAAAAGTGTCGAAGGAAGTAGCACTTTTCACCTGGGAACAATTAGATCATGTAGAAACAATTAAAAATTCATTTAAATTATGAGTAATCAACTCGCAACTCAAGCACTTCATGCAGGGCATGATGCTTCAACTTCAAAAGGAACCCAAGCAGTTCCAATTTATCAAACAACTTCGTACGTATTTAATGACTCTGACCATGCTGCCAATCTTTTTTCTTTGGCAGAGCCGGGTTTTATCTACACCCGACTAAACAATCCAACCAATGATGTATTGGAGCAGCGATTGGCCGCTATGGAAGGTGGTGTAGCCGCTGTGGCAACTGCCTCGGGCACTGCAGCTATTGCAACTACACTTATGGTCATCCTAAAAACAGGGGACCACATAGTAGCCTCAAATAGTTTGTACGGAGGAACCTATAACCTATTGTCTAATACCTTGCCTCGTTTTGGTATTACAACAACTTTTGTAGATCCAGACGACGCTGAAAATTTTGCTAATGCCATTCAACCGAATACACGACTCTTTTTTGCAGAGTCTTTAGGAAACCCTAAACTGGATGTCTTGGATTTAAAAGCAATTTCAGATCAGGCAAAAGCTGCAAAAGTTCCTTTTGTAGTTGACAACACCGTTGCTTCTCCAGCCTTGTTAAACCCAATTGAGTATGGAGCCAACATAGTCATTCATTCGTTGACCAAGTATTTGACAGGTAACGGAACTTCGTTGGGTGGTGTGATTATCGATGCCGGAACCTTTGATTGGGGTAATGGAAATTTCCCTGAGTTTACGGAACCCAATCCCAGTTATCACGGACTCAACTATCACGAAGCTCTTGGAGCTATAGCCTTTATAGCTAAGGTTCGGATAGAAGGCTTAAGAGATTTGGGAAGTGCGCCCAGTCCGTTTAATAGTTTTCAAAGTATACAAGGAATCGAAACCTTGGATATTAGAATGAAAAAACATTCCGAAAATGCACTTAAACTGGCAGCCTGGCTTTCAACCAATAAAGAGGTGGCTTGGGTTAATTATCCAGGACTCAAAACCTCTAAATACAATGACCTGGCTCAGAAGTATTTGCCTAAAGGACAAAGTGGAATCGTAACCTTTGGACTTAAAAAAGGTTTTGAAGGAGGAAAAGTTGTTGCTGATAAAACTAAGCTTTTTGCGCTATTGGCCAATATTGGTGATACTAAATCATTGATCATTCATCCTGCAAGTACTACCCACCAACAATTGGACGAGGAAGCTCAAAAAGCAACTGGGGTAACTCCAGATTTGATTCGTCTATCTGTTGGTCTAGAAGACGTAAAAGATCTGATTGAGGATTTGGAAAATGCCTTTGCTTCATTGTAGATTCGCATGAACCCGATTCAGTGTCTTTCCTTAACTGATCTAAAAACAGATGCTGGTACGTCCTTGGCAAAGCTCGATTTGTATTATCAACATTTTGGGCAAGCCTTAGACAAAGCACCAGTAGTTTTAATCAATCATTCCTTGACTGGCGACTCCGATGTTGCCGGTCAAAAGGGGTGGTGGAAAGAACTTGTTGGGCCAAATAAGACCATAGATACCAATCGATACGCCGTATTAGCCTTTAACATACCGGGTAACGGAGTCAAAGGTCAAATCTTTTCAAATGCTAAGGATTTTCATACCGGTGATATTGCCCTCTTCTTTTTAAAAGGACTGGAGCTTTTAGGGGTTAGCAAACTGCACGCCTTGGTCGGAGGATCTATAGGGGGAGGAATAGCCTGGGAAATGGCAGTTATGCAACCACAACTGGCAAAATACATCATCCCTGTCGCCGCCGATTGGAAAGCCAATGACTGGATTTTGGCCAATACATTTTTACAACAACGGATTCTAGAAAACTCAAATAATCCTCTAGAAGATGCGCGTATACACGCAATGCTTACTTATAGAACCCCGCAGTCGTTTAGCCAACGATTTGATCGGACTATAAACGAAGAAATGGGAATTTACAATATAGAAAGTTGGTTATTGCATCACGGAAAAAAGCTGGCTGAACGTTTCTATTTGGAAGCATATATTTTAGTCAACCATTTGTTGGCATCCATCAATATTGAACGCAAAGGAGAAAAAGCGCTAGATCTGATAAAAAAAATCGAAGGTGAAATTCACCTTATCGCAGTTGACAGTGATTTATTTTTTACTCCCGTTGAAGACCAGAAAACTTATGAAATGATCAAACCTGAAAAGACTTCTATTTTCTATCACGAGCTCAAGTCGATTCACGGACATGACGCCTTTTTAATCGAAAATGACGCCATGATCAAAATATTAAACCCAATTTTTAACAATTAAACCTCTTAACTATGGAAGTCTCTTTAGAGCGTATCAACGAAGATTATTTATTTGAAGTTAGCAACCCCAATGGGCATAAAGTCCTTTTGGACAACAAATCAAAAACCAGTGGAGAAGTCCAGGGTGTGAGTCCAATGGAGCTCTTGCTGATGGGAGTTGCCGGATGTAGCGCAATTGATATTGTTGCCATATTAAACAAGCAAAAGATCAATCCTAAGGTCTTGAAAATGGAAGTCAAAGGACATCGCAATGCCGATGAGGTACCAGCCCTATTTTATCAAATTGACATTATCATTTATTTAGAAGGCGATTTTTCAGCCGAAAAAGCCAAACGTGCTGCACAACTTTCCTACGACAAATACTGTTCAGTATCAAAAACCCTAGAACCCACAGCAGAAATCTACCATAAAGTAATCCTAAATGGAGCAGAAGTCTAACTATTTATTTGAAACAGAGGCGATCAGAACCCAGATGGAGCGCTCTTCTTTTGCAGAGCATTCTACCCCTTTACACTTAACCTCAAGTTTTGTTTTTGAAGATGCGGAAGAAATGCGCGCCACTTTTGCAGAGGAAAAAGAGCGAAATATTTACAGTCGTTTTTCAAATCCTAACACCTCAGAATTTGTCCAAAAAGTAGCTCAAATGGAAGGCGCTGAAGATGGAGTATCCTTTGCCAGTGGAATGGGAGCAGTGTTTGCAACCTTTGCCACTTTTTTAAATGCAGGCGATCACATCCTTTCAGCAAGAGCAATTTTCGGTTCTACCCATACCCTGTTTACCAAATATTTTCCCAAATGGGAGATTGCTACTACCTATTTTGCTGTAGATGCACTAGCAGATTTAGAGAGCTCGATCCAACCAAATACCCGCTGTATTTACGTGGAATCACCCACAAACCCTTGGGTCGATATTTTGGATCTTGAAGCCATAGGTGCACTGGCAAAAAAACACAATTTATTATTTGTAGTTGACAATTGTTTTGCCACACCTTATCTACAACAACCCATTAAGTTTGGAGCCGATTTGGTCATTCACTCTGCCACCAAGCTGATGGACGGACAGGGGAGAGTACTCGGAGGAGTTACCGTAGGAAAAAAAGAGTTGATACGAGAACTTTATCTCTTTGCTCGAAATACAGGAGGATCACTCTCTCCTTTTAATGCTTGGGTTTTGTCCAAGAGTTTAGAAACCCTTGCTGTAAGAGTAGATCGCCATTGTGAAAGTGCATTAGAAATCGCTAAAAAACTTGAGCAACATCCTAAAGTAAATTGGGTGAAGTACCCCTTTTTGAGTTCTCATCCCCAACATCAACTTGCCTTAAAACAGATGAAAAAAGGAGGAAATATCATCTCTTCTGAAGTCAAAGGAGGTCTTGAAGTGGGAAGAAAATTCATCAATGCAATTCAATTGTGTTCGCTTTCTGCAAACTTAGGAGATTCCAGGTCCATCATCACTCACCCTTCCTCAACCACCCACAGTAAATTGTCAGATACAGAGAGAGAAGAGGTAGGAATCAGCCTAGGAATGATCCGACTTTCAGTAGGATTAGAACACCATCAGGATATTTGTAACGATATTAAAACAGCTTTAGATGCCTAAATTGGAGATACATTCAGCCTTAGAAAAGCGCATCTTGGTTTTAGATGGAGCTATGGGAACCATGATACAGCAACACCCACTCGAGGAGGCTGATTTTCGTTCCACCCGATTTAAAGACCATCCCTGTCCGCTTAAAGGGAATAATGACCTGCTTTCGCTGACTCAGCCTGAAATTATCAAATCCATTCACCGCGCCTATTTTGATTCAGGTGCCGACATCGTTGAGACCAATACATTTTCTTCAACTTCCATAGGAATGGCGGATTATCAAATGGAATCTTTAGCCTATGAGTTGAATTTCGAAAGTGCAAAAATCGCCAAAGAAGTCGCAGAAGAATACAGAGATAAAACACCCGATCAGCCACGTTATGTTGCGGGTTCTATCGGTCCAACGAATAGAACAGCCAGTATGTCTCCTGATGTAAACGACCCTGGTTTTAGAGCGGTGACCTTTGATGAATTGGTAACAGCCTACAAAGAACAAGTAGAAGGTTTGATTGACGGAGGTGCTGATTTGCTTTTGGTAGAAACCATTTTTGACACACTAAATGCCAAGGCGGCACTATTTGCCATAGAAGAGATAAGAGCTAAAAAAAGCGCTTCAACCCCCATCATGATTAGTGGAACTATTACAGATGCTAGTGGTAGAACACTGTCTGGACAAACCGTTGATGCCTTTAGAATTTCATTGAGTCATATTCCTGTACTCAGTATTGGGTTTAATTGCGCCTTGGGCGCTGATCAGTTATTACCCTATGTCAAAAGACTTTCCAAGCAAAGCGATCACTTTATTTCTGCTCATCCCAATGCAGGACTTCCCAATGCCTTTGGTGAATACGATCAAACTCCAGAGCAAATGCGTGATTTGATTGAAGATTACCTCAAACAAGATGTGGTCAACATCATTGGGGGTTGTTGTGGAACCACACCCGAACACATTCGATTGATAGCTGAGCTTGCCAAAAAATACAGTCCTAGAAACCCCAAAGCCCTTCTGAATGACTGATTTTAAGAAAAAACCGTTGAGATTATCCGGCTTGGAGCCCCTTGTCATTGACGAACAAACCAATTTTGTCAATATAGGTGAACGCACCAATGTGACTGGATCTCGAAAGTTTTTACGCTTGATAGAAAACCAACAGTATGATGAAGCTATAGAAATTGCCCGTGAACAAGTTTTAGGTGGAGCACAGATTATCGACGTCAATATGGACGAGGGAATGATAGACGGAGCAGTGGCAATGACGACCTTCCTCAATCTGATTGCTGCTGAACCCGATATTGCCCGTGTCCCCGTGATGATCGACAGTTCCAAATGGGAAATCATCGAAGCAGGACTCAAAGTAGTTCAGGGGAAATGTGTAGTCAATTCCATCAGCTTAAAAGAAGGTGAAGCTAACTTTTTAGCTCATGCAGCTACCATAAAAAAGTTTGGAGCAGCGGTCATCGTTATGGCTTTTGACGAAGAAGGTCAGGCAGATAATTTAGACCGTCGTATCGCCATTTGTAAACGCTCCTATAATTTACTCATCAACCAAATCGACTTTGCTCCCGAAGACATCATCTTCGATCCTAATATTTTTCCCGTAGCAACCGGTATGGAAGAGCATCGAAAAAATGCTTTGGACTTTTTTAATGCGACCAAATGGATACGCGCCAACCTCCCCCATGCCCGTGTGAGTGGAGGAGTAAGCAATGTGTCCTTTTCTTTTCGTGGAAACAATACAGTACGTGAAGCCATGCACGCTTCTTTTCTGTACCACGCCATTAAAAATGGGATGAATATGGGAATTGTCAATCCAACCTTACTCGAAGTTTACGACGAGGTTCCCAAAGAACTTATGGAGTACGTCGAGGACGTACTGCTAGATCGAAAAGAAGATGCGACCGAACGTTTGCTAGAATATGCAGAACAATTGGCATCCACCTCCAAGACCAGAAAAAAACAAGACGATAGCTGGAGAAAAGAAAGCTTGGAAAGCAGAATTAGCCATGCCCTAATCAAAGGAATTGACAGCTATATAGAAGCCGATACTGAAGAAGCGCGATTGAAAGCTAATGAGCCAATAGAAGTTATCGAAGGGCCCTTGATGGACGGTATGAATATCGTTGGTGATCTCTTTGGAGAAGGGAAAATGTTTTTACCTCAGGTAGTCAAATCAGCACGAGTTATGAAAAAGGCGGTTGCGTATTTACAGCCCTTTATCGAAGCTCAAAAAAGCGGGGACAAACAGCATGCAGGGAAAGTATTGATGGCTACTGTAAAAGGTGATGTCCACGATATAGGAAAGAATATTGTAAGTGTGGTTTTGGCGTGTAATAACTACGAGATCATCGATCTGGGGGTAATGGTGCCTCCTGAAGTAATCATCCAGCGTGCGGTAGAGGAGCAAGTAGATGTAATCGGACTGTCTGGACTCATCACTCCCTCTTTGGATGAAATGGTGTATGTGACCAAAGAACTCAATCGATTGAATATTGACATCCCCGTTCTTATTGGGGGTGCAACCACATCCAAAGCGCATACGGCGGTCAAAATTGCACCAGTATCAAAGTCCGCAGTGATCCATGTCAACGATGCCTCTCGAGCTGTAGGAGTGGTAAGCAATCTTTTACAAAAAGATAAAAAGGAAGCTTATACCCTTAAAATAAGAGAGGATTACGAAGCCTTTAAGGCTAAATTTATGTCTAGAGGCTCTGAAAAAGAATACCTCAGTTACAGCCAAGCCCAGCAGAACCCCTTTCCAATCGATTGGGATGAATTCAACCCACAGCGACCTAAGACCTTAGGAACGCAAACCATCAAATCCTTGGATTTAGAGTTGTTGTTGCCCTTTTTTGATTGGACTCCGTTTTTTAGGTCTTGGGACCTTCACGGAAAGTACCCCGATCTGCTGGAAGATGAGGTAGTGGGTGAACAGGCAAAGGTTTTGTATCAAGATGCACAAACCATGTTGCATCAAATGATTGAAGAACAATGGGTGACTGCCAAGGCGCGTTTTGGCTTATTTCCTGTAAATGCTGTGGGAGACGATATTGAGATCTATTCAGATGAAAATCGATCTAAAACCCTTGGGCAGTGGATCACCCTCAGGCAGCAATTAAAAAAAACCAAAGCCCAACCCAATATCGCGCTAGCCGATTTTATCGCACCAAAAGCTTCAGGGAAAATTGACTATATGGGAGCTTTTTGCGTGACTACTGGTTTTGGTACAGAAGAAAAGGCCAAGGCATTTGAAGAGGCGAATGACGATTACAGCTCCATCATGGTCAAGGCCCTGTCGGATCGTTTTGCTGAAGCTTTTGCGGAATATTTACATCACCAAATCCGAACTGAACATTGGGCTTATGTAAGCGAGGAAGGCCTGTCCAATGAAGAATTGATACAAGAAAAATACCAAGGTATCAGACCTGCACCGGGTTATCCCGCCTGTCCAGATCACTTGGAAAAAAAGACACTGTGGAAACTGCTAGAGGTAAAAGAAACTATAGGCGTAAGCCTGACGGAAAGCTTGGCGATGTGGCCAGCCTCTTCGGTTTCAGGCTACTATTTTGCCCATCCACAATCGCGTTATTTTGGTCTGGGTAAAATCAAAGAAGACCAATTAGTCGATTATAGTAAACGCAGAGGAATAGCTTTAGAAGAAGCCAGAAAATGGTTGAATCCCAACCTTGCTGAATAACTTAGAACAGAGAATAAATGAAAATAACAGAACATATAGCCCAATCCCCTGGAACTACTCAATTTACTTTTGAGATACTTCCTCCGCTTAAAGGGCAAAGTATCAACCAACTTTTTGATGTGTGTGATGAATTGATGGAATTCAACCCTCCTTTTGTGGATGTGACCTATCACAGAGAAGAGCATATTTACAAGAATGCAGGAAATGGATTGTTGGAGATGAAAGTGATAAAAAAACGACCCGGTACAGTCGGGATTTGTGCTGCGATTCAGGGGAAATATAAGGTGGATGCCATACCCCATATACTCTGTGGTGGTTTTTCTAAAGAGGATACGGAAAACTTTTTGATCGATTTGGACTTTTTAGAAATTGACAATGTAGTTGCCCTCCGAGGCGATGCCTTAAAATCAGAAACCTATTTTAAACCCAATCAAGATGGACATCAGTACGCCAATGAGTTGGTTGGGCAAATTGCCGACCTCAATAAGGGAATTTATTTGGACAATGAACTGCTCAACTCCCATGCTACAGATTTTTGTATTGGGGTGTCTGGGTATCCTGAAAAACATATGGAAGCCCCGAGTATGGAAAGCGACATTCATTTTTTAAAGAAAAAAGTAGCTGCGGGAGCGGAATATGTGGTAACCCAAATGTTTTTTGACAACCAAAAGTATTTTGATTTTGTCGAACAATTACGTGCACAAGGAATTGAGGTACCCATCATCCCGGGACTAAAACCGCTTTCTACTTTAAAACAGCTCAACATGATTCCCCACCGTTTTCATATTGATTTACCCGAAGCCTTGGTAAAAGAAGTCATCAAATGTAAAGACAACAAGGCGGTAAGGCAAGTGGGAATTGAATGGTGTATCACCCAAAGTAAAGAACTTAAAAAAGCCAAAGTGCCTTTTTTACACTATTATTCCATGAGTAAATCAGACAATATTAAAGCCATAGCCAGGGAGGTGTTTTAGGGGGACAGATTAAACTAAATTAGAGTTCTATATATTCAGACTTTCCAGAGGTTTTGTTGCCGTTTAACCATTCCCAGTCCAAACTTAGCTTGATTTTTTGATTTTCGGTCACTGTGATGTTTGCAATGGCTTTACCCGCCTTTAGCTGGTTGTCAGTTGTCAAACATTGGTATAACATATCTAATTTATCCTTGTTTAGCAAGGCAATAATTTTTCCATACTTGATACTCCCTCCATGATAATCTGCTGTCACTAGATTTCCCTTTTGTTTGTAAATAAAAATGGTATCCGTATCTACCTTTCCATTTGTGGAATTCCCTAGTAAAGCAAATTTTTTGTTGTTAAAATTTAGGGTTTTCATAGGTCTTGAATTATTAGGGGTATCGATGATGGGATAACGATTTGTGTATGATGTCTTAGCATCCCATAGGGTGTTATTGATTGTAGGTTTTGTTCCATAGTATTTTTTTTATTCAGAATCTTTCTTGAGTAAAATATAAACTCTGTTCAATACCATTAGTAGGGTCAGTAAAAATTTACCGAGTAAAAAGTATGTCAAACCGAGTGTAATCTTCTTTACAAGCCAATCAAATTGGAACTCTGGTAGCTTGGTTGTACAACCAATTAATACAATAATTATTAAAAGCGAAAGTACTATTGAGTAAGATATATTGATATGTATTTCTTTAACAAATACTTTCTTCAATTCATTCTGTTCATTGTTTGCATCGTCACGAATCTTGTCTATTTGACTTTAAATAATTGCTAATAAGTTGAAAAGAAAGCCACCAAAAATTGCTACTGCTGCAATCAGATTGCCAACAAACGGTTTAATAGAAAATCCTTTGCAAGCCAACCAAACTCCGAGAATAGCAGGAAGACCAATGAATAATACTAAATCTTTCCAATAGATTCTTTTGGATTTAGAATCAAGTCTTGTTAAAGTACCAAAATGATCTTTGACAATGCTCAGTATGTTAATTCGCTTAAACATTTGGTGGTCTAATTTCTATTATGTCTTGCACCAATTCTTCGCATTGTGTCAATAGCGATTCAGTTGTGGGTGTTCCATCTGCATTCAATTCAAGTTGGCTTGTAACGTCAACGTCAGGTTGAATTTTTTGCTTGTTAGCCACATAGAAAGTCTTTTTCTTTCCATTTAATTCAAGTTCAAATTCAAGTTCAAATTCAAGTTCGTCAAATTCTTCATCAATGCCGTTGATTTCAACTCTTTCAAGATCTGGGTCACGAAAAAGGCTGTCGACAAGGTTTCTACACGCCTTTGGTAAACTTGTACCTGAACTCATAGAAGTTCTAAGCTTTCCTGGAATCTCTTCAGGATTTCCGTCATTTTCATAGTATTCTTCAAGGGTCGAAGGAATTCTCTTTTTAATCAGCTCTACTTTTTTGAGATTTCCATGCTCAATCATTCTTCTGTAAACTCGGCCATGAAGTAGGTTGTTTACTTCTACTTTATAGATTTGATAACCTTGCTCTCTCATGTAACGGTTAATCGTTCTTTTAAAGATTGTTTTAATCCCATATTTAGCCTTTTTCTGAAGAATTAACGCTCCTGAATTCCGCCCATTTGGTATCTGCATATAGAAAAAGAGATTCCTAAAAGCTGCGTGTCCTGTTTCAACGTCCAATAGGTTATTTTGAGTTTCAAGGTCGCGAATTTGATATTCGTCTCCACTTACTCCTGAAGAAAAATACCCATAAATCCGCCTATTATGTATATCTACTGTCGGTGGTGATTCCAAAGTCAAATGCAGAGAAGTGGTTCCACTTCCATCAGTTTCTGCTCGAATATTCGTGAAGATTGCATTGAGATAGTTTTTAAACGTTCTTAGGAAGTCATCTGTTCCGTTGAAACGACTCAATATCTGTTCATTCTTATTGTTGTCTAAAATTTTTACAACGTATGTAGATAGTAGAATTTTACTCATGAGTCTCTTTTTTTATAATAAGTATATAGTGGGTTTACAAGAGTATCTGTTTTATGGGGAATTGCAATTTTTAAGCGATTGTATCCAATGCTATGCAATTCTCGATTAACAGTTGCTTGGATAACGGATTGTTGTGGGTGAGTATTGGCTATAAGCCGTAGGCCTTTCATAGGGAGCATCAATTGGGGACTGAACTACTAATTTATAAAATATATTTAAAACCATCAGAATCAAAACTTATGGGTTTATCTAAAAAATTAAAATTGATAATAGAGGTTTACTCCCAAGCCATAGTTGCTTTGAATGGGCTTGCTATTCTTAGATTGGACCCCATTTTTGTCAACGGCTTTTTTCCTATTCCAAAACCAAAACTCGTTTTTTTCTTTGGCGTATAAACTTGTAGAACTGCTAAGTGGGGAAAAATAATTTGCATTGACTCGCAAATACAATAGGGGGCTTATTCGAAAAATAAGACCCATTGAAGGGTTAAAAAAGACCTCATTATTTTGAGTATAGAGTGCTAAGTTCCCGCTGTCAAACCGCTTACCTCCAAACTGAAATGGGTTATTAAAATCAAATGTTCCGTGAGGAATATTGATAACTCTATGCCCAACATTGAGTGCGGAAAATAGGTAAACCCGATCCCTTTTTGACAGGTCTTGAAAATAATTGATACCTAAGGATGTTGACTGGTATTGTTTTTTGGAAAAAGAGGATGCACTGTCAAAACTCAGACTTAATTTGTTATTGAGTTTGTACTCCAAATTATAGGTCAAGACACCAAGCCATTGGTTGGTTTCTTTATTTTCGACTGCAAGGGACAAAGGGCTAAAATCTAGTTGATGCGGATGAACAAGAATTTTGTGGAAAGAAGCTCCTATCATGGATCGAAATTTTTGGATAGTGGCAATAAGCTTGTCTTTTTCACTGAGTTGTAAATCTATAGAATCTGAGGTTTGAGAAATGATATGATCTGACAGTATAGCTCCATAGGTAAATCGATCTTTTTGGGGAATAAATTTAGTTTGATCAAGGTGTTTTTCAATGGTAAGGCGGGAGTCTAGATAAAAAAACTGTGGTATTTTTTTCCACCTAAATCCTGTTTGATAGTGTACACTTTGGATGCGCCATTTTTGATCATTTCTTTTTTTATAAATGGAAGTTTGTTCAAACAATAGCCTTTGAAAATTACCGATACTCTTTATACTATCAACAGAGTTGGGGTCAACTATTCGATCCACTTTTACTACTGCAAATGTGTTCTCATCAACCAAAAGTGTCCCTTTTGATTTTTTGGTTTGGTAATCGAGTTGTATGACTCTTTTTCCATCGTACTCTAAGGTGTCAATGATTTTTAGTTTATAGTCGTTCAACTTCTTTAAGCTTAGAGGTCCTTGCCTTCTGTGAACAAAGTCACCAGTATGAACCTTATGGGCAGTCCCATAGATTCTTAAGTTGACCGTATCCAAATCTACAGAGTCAATCTGAAACTCCAAAAGTTGAACGTTTCCAGATGTAGATTTTTTTGAATAAGAGATTTTATCAGCTCTTATCTTGGCTTCTGCTTTGTAAATCGGATTTAAATGTAAACTGTCCCTATAAGCACTTTCCTCTATGATCCCAAAAAGTTGTTCCTCTTTGGTGGTGTAATTTTCCGGTATGGCTTTAACAATTTTACGAACCAGTTCCTTTGCAGGGTCAATATTCTCTAGAACAACCTCACTGAGTTCTTCTGTCTTTGGTTTTAAATAAATAGTGTTTTCCCTTTCTGGGTAAAGTAGGGTGTTTTTAGCACGATAACCTAGAGCAGTAATTTTTACGTTTAAGCTAGGATCGTCAACAGTTAGCTCAAAGTTTCCATTTTTATCTGCATAAAATCCTTTGCCTTTTTGAACAAAAAAATGACCTAAAGGAATCCCTTTATTAGTTATGGAATCTACTAATTTCCCATAAAAATGATTTTGAGTATGGGCTAATTGTATCCATAAAAAGAGCAGGAAGTAGCAGGCTTTCATTATATGATTTTTGGGAATTACAAGTTATGAGGGGTTTAAGCTAGTTTGTTAAACCCTTTTTTTATTTAATTTATTGATCCAATAGGCGATATAAATACTTCCTACTGGGGTAGGGACAAACCAATTCCAAACACTGGGTAATATTTGATTGACTACAAAAAACGCACTTACAGCAGCGATATAGCCTCCAGTCATTTTTCCTAAATGCAACTTTAGCCATCCTTTTCTCAGGCGTTTTACATTTTTAAGTCGCGAGAGATCTCTTAGTCCAAAAACGATACTCGCCAATCCAAAAACAGTTAAAATAAGATTCAATTTACTGTAGAGAATTATGGGGTAGGTTACCATTGCAAATCCAGTGATACAAATTAAATAAGTGATGATTTTATCGATACTTAGACGAACTGCCTTCCGTTTGTACCTCAAGCTTAAAATTCCGCTGATTAAAAAATAAGAGCTAAAAATTCCAATGGAAAACAAAAAGGGACTTTTATGATTTGGTAAAACAGAGACCACTAAAGCTGAAAAAGCAGACAGAAGCATGGAGTAAAAAAAACTTTTCCCGATTTTTTACGGAAAAGGCTCCCCTTTTTACTGACTAAAGAAATACCCCCACTAAGCAATGCAATTCCTCCAAGGGGTGCGTGTATATATTGAATTAAAAATTCAGCGAATTGTTCCATCTGCATACTTTGAATTATTGAATTTGTTCCAAGTCTGCCAAATACATTACGATCAATCTTAATGAAAAATATCCAAATAGATCACGGCTATACAGTATGGATTTCATGTATTGGGGTCAGATTGGGGTTAGCATAACGAATTTATAAAATATAAATCAATTGGCTGTCAGTTCGTTAAAAAGAGCTTCAAGGCTTTCGTTTTTAAGTTGTAGGGATAAGATTTTAAGTCCGTTATCATGGGCAAAGTCAAAGACTGCAGGGCGTTGATCTTCATTGCCTTTAAGGTAAATTTCATAGTCAAAATCATGAGTATTTTTAACCTTTTCTACTTGAGGAAGTCTTGCCAAGGCCTCAGTTTCTATTCGGTAGTCAAAACTGACTTCGATGATTTGCTGTTGGTTTTTTCGCAGTCGATCTAAAGACTGATCCAAGACGATTTCACCTTTGTTAATGATGACCACCCGATCACAAATGGCATCTACTTCCTGAAGGATGTGGGTAGATAGAATCACGGTTTTGTTCTTACCCAGCTCTCGTATCAACTTTCGAATTTCAACGAGTTGGTTGGGGTCTAGTCCTGTAGTGGGTTCGTCTAAAATGACAACTTCTGGATCGTGGAGCAGTGCTGCAGCCAAGCCAACGCGTTGTTTGTATCCTTTGGAAAGGGTGTTGATTTTTGATTTGTCATGTTGTTCCAGTCCCGTTTTTTGGATGATTTCATTTAGTGAAGGGTTGGAAATTTGGTAGAGGTCTGCATTGTATTTTAAATACTCTATCACGTACATTTCAGGATAGAGCGGGTTATTTTCCGCTAGATAGCCAGTCTTTCTTTGGATGTGTTCGAGCTGAGTGTGCAGGTCTTGATCAAAAAAATGAATCTGGCCCTCCCAATTGGTATAATAGCCTGTCAGTATTTTCATCAGTGTAGATTTTCCAGCACCGTTGGGGCCCAACAGTCCAACGACCTCCCCTTTTTTAAGTTTGATGCTGATGCCTTTTAATGCCTGAACGCTACCGTAGTTTTTGCTGACATCCGCAATGACTAAACTCATTTTTTTTGTTTTAAAGATACTTATTTCTCCTCAGTTGTTTGGGTGCTTTTTTGTTCGATCAATACGGTCAGTATGATCAAGATACCTCCGAATATACTTCGATTAGAAGGAATTTCACTGAGGAAGACGACACCTAATAGAATCCCGTAAATGGGTTGAATTCCACTCATGATACTGACAGTACCTACCGAGAATTTCTTAAAACTGTTGAGAAAAAGAGTATGCCCCACAGCCGTAGTCACTACACCTAAAATAAGGATAAAAGGCAGTTTGTCGATATAGGATTCCGGTTCAAGGTAATACAGGGCCGGGAGTAGAATGACCATGGTTACTCCCATTTGGTAAAGCATGAGTACAGAACCGTCCACCGTTGCAATTTTTTGCTTCATAAAAATATTTCTAAGGGCATAGCACAAGGATGACAACAACCCCATCAGCACCCCTTGAGTAATGCTTTTGTTCAATTCAAAGCTGGGAGCCAAAAGATAGACTCCTGCTAAAATCATCACCCCTAGGAACAAATGTCTCTTTTGATATTTTACATCAAAGAAAAAGGGTTCCAATAAGAGGGTAATCATAGGGTAGGTAAACAGGGAGAGCATTCCTATAGCAACTGAGCTCCATTGAAGCGCAAAGAAATAGGCAACCCAATGTCCTGCCATTAAGATTCCACTGATAAAGGCTGTAAATCCTTCTTTTTTAAAGTTTAAAAGGATGTGCTTTTTCTTCCAAATCACATAGATCAATAGCAATACAAAGGCGACTACAGCTCTCGACCAAATGGTTAGGGGTGGGGGTAAGTTAATATAACGCCCCAAAGCTCCAGAAGTTGAAACACATAGCATTGCGATATTCAATAATATAAAATGGAGGTAATTGTTTTTTGACATAGAGTTAAAGGAGTAAAAATTGAATTAGACCTACGGTAACCATTCCCCAAAATGTTCCCGTAGCCATACTGATTACTGCCAAGATGATTGCGTGTGGCATCCATTTTTTTTCGTAGGCAGCCGTAACGGCTGGAGCAGTGGCAATTCCTCCTACATTGGCCATACTCGCAATAGGAACCCAAGCCGCATGGACGTTTAAAAGCTTTGCTGCACCGAGCATAACTAAAAAATGGCTGCTTAACCAAACGACCAAAAAGACCATAAATACGATGTCAAACTGGATCAGATCAAATTGCAGTTTAAGACCCAAAACGGCCATCACCAAAAGAATTAAAATACTGCCCAACTGAAGGGTAAATTGGCTATTCCAGGATTTGATAAAAAATCCAAATCCCAAGCCCAATAGAGAAAGAGCAACTACTTTACCTACAAAAGAGGGGAGGCTGATGTGTGCTAAAAACACGCTGCCCAAAAGGATGGAGATGCTTAACAGTGGACTTTGACTTTTATTTTGATTGGTATTGACCTCAGATGGAAGTTCATAGGATTGTATTCCCAACAGTCTGTTTACGCTATCACTTTTTTTGATGGTTTGGAACATACCTATGGTCCACAGATTGACCAGTATATTGTCCAAAACAAGTATGGTCAGGAATAAAGCTTCAGGACAGGCAACCAATTCCTTTAATACCAATTGACTGGTACTTCCCCCAATCCAACTTCCAACTATGGGTGGAATCCCTTTCCAACGCTCAAGTCCGAGTAAACTCTCCGACACAAAATCAGTATTTTGAAAGAACAGTAAAAATCCTACGGGAAAAATAGCGATCCACAAAGACCCTGATAAAAAAACGGCTATAGGCTTCCATCCCACCTTCTTGAGTTGGGAGACTGATAGACTACTCATCACAGCGACTATAGCAAGAGGGATAAAAAGATCTTTACTCCACTGATGAATAGTCACCTCTGAAAAATCTCGATTTAGGATGTATGAACAGACTGCGGGGATGAGGTAAGCTAGAAGTATAGAGGGTAGCCAATTAAAAATTTTTTTAATCCAAGTGGAATTTAAACGCTCTAAAAATAAAACCAAAAGCACTGTAAAAATGGTAATCAGTACTGCTGCAGTCATTGAATGTACTTTTTGTGTAGTTAAGATAGTTTATTTCACTTCATTTTTATCCAAACGGCTTTTTTTCTGTTGAAATCGTTAAAAAAAAGGAGGAAGTGTTTGTTTTTTTAAAAAGCTATGCTACATTTGTGCCGATTTAAAAGTCATGAAAAACAATTTTTCTTATTACAATGCCTTCTATTACTTCTATAACGAAGCTAAGGGGACTTTGTAGTAAGATCATTACAACATATACAATTAAGAGTCCTGATTTTTTCGGGACTTTTTTTTTGAATTAAAATGGAAGACAAACCAAAAATAGCGATACAAGGAAACCGAGGTTCGTTTCATCATGTGGTGGCTAAGAACTACTACGGAGAGGATTTTTCTCTTGTAGTGTGTGAGACCTTTAACGATTCAGTAAAGGCCCTACTCAACGGTTCAGCAGATCAAGCAGTCATGGCTATTGAAAATTCCATAGCAGGTTCCATTATTCCGAATTATGCTTTGATTGATCGCAATAAACTTGCTATAGTTGGCGAATACAGTTTGAGTATCCATCACCATTTGATGGCTTTAAACGGTCAACAAATTGAGGACATCAAAGAAGTCCATTCCCATCCTATGGCTTTATTACAATGTCAGGATTTTTTCCATCAATACCCTCATATCCGTTTGGTTGAGTCGGAGGATACGGCTGACGAAGCTCGACGTATTTCAGAGCATCAACTTAAAGGTATAGGGGCAATTGCCAGTCAGGAAGCAGCAGAACTCTACGGAATGAATATTTTAGCTCCTTCCATTCAAACGATTAAAAACAACGTAACCCGATTTGTAATCATCCAAAACAACGGTCAGCTTATTGCTGAGGACAAGATCAACAAGGCTGCGTTAAAATTTATATTAGACCACCAAAGAGGAAGTTTGGCTGCGGTACTCAACGTAATGAGTGACTGCCAGCTGAATTTGACCAAGATTCAATCCCTACCGGTAATTGAAACTCCAGGGAAATATTCCTTTTTTGTGGACGTTACTTTCGATGCGTTTTCCAATTATGACAAAGCTCGAAAACTGATTGCCATCATGGCTTCTGAATTTAAAATTTTAGGTGAATACGCCCAACATAAGAGATGAAGACAACAGCAAGACGTTTAGAAAGTGTACAGGAATACTACTTTTCCAGAAAATTGAGAGAGGTAGCAGCACGTGTAAAGGCAGGCCAACCCATCATCAATATGGGGATAGGGAGTCCTGATCTACCCGCTCATCCTTCCGTAATTTCCGCATTAGAAAAAGCACTTTCTCATCCTCGAGCACATATGTACCAAAGTTATCAGGGGCTTCCTGAACTGCGAGAGGGAACTAGTGATTTTTATAAAACACATTATCAAGTAGCATTGGATCCCAATTCCGAAGTTTTACCGCTGATGGGATCAAAAGAAGGGATAATGCATATATCTATGGCCTTTCTAAACCCTGGGGATCAAGTATTGATTCCAAATCCGGGGTATCCAACTTATGCCGCTGTAACACGTTTGATGGAGGCTGAAGCTGTTTGCTACGAATTGGCAGAGCGCAACAATTGGCAGCCTGATTTTACTGCACTTGAAAAGTTGGACACCTCAAAGGTAAAAATCATGTGGGTTAACTATCCTCATATGCCTACGGGAACTGATGTTGACCCTGCTGTTTTTGATCGGTTAATTGCCTGGGCAAAAGCGCGAGAAATTTTATTGGTCAACGACAACCCTTACAGCTTCGTATTGACAGATAAGCCCCAAAGTATCTTGTCACGTCCTGGAGCCAAGGAGGTTGCACTCGAATTGAATTCTTTGAGTAAGTCGTTCAATATGGCCGGTTGGCGTGTGGGTATGCTGAGTGGGAAAGCAGAGACCATACAGTCCGTCCTCAAAGTAAAAAGCAATATGGATTCCGGTATGTTTTATGGGATTCAACAAGGAGCAATAGCAGCTTTAAAAATGAATCAATCATGGTTTGATGAGCTTAATCAAATCTACCACAGGCGCAGAGCTTTGGTTGAGAAATTAGCAAATCGATTGGGCGCTCAGTTTGATTCAAACAGTGTAGGGCTATTTGTCTGGGCTAAATTGCCCCAAGGAGCAAAAGACTCAGAAACCTATATCGATAAGATTTTGGATGAACAGCATGTCTTCATTACCCCTGGGACTATTTTTGGATCTCAAGGAGAGGGTTATATTAGGTTTTCTCTATGTGTTCCAGAAGAAACCATAGTTGAAGTTTTAAAGCGATTTGAATCATGAATATAGGAGTAATTGGTTTGGGATTGATTGGTGGTTCATTTGCTTTAGCAGCTAAGGAGCATCTGGAGGATGTAGTCCTTTATGGGGCGGATCAAAATCAAGCACATCTCGAAGAGGCTATTGAAAGCGGTATAGTTGACCAAAGTCTAAGCCCTGAGCTTTATCCGAAGATGGATGTGATGATATTGGCTATTCCGGTCAATGCGGCTTCTCTTTTGATTTTAAATCTTTTGGATCAAATCAATGACAATGCGCTTCTTTTTGATGCAGGTTCCACCAAAGCATCGATTTGTAAGATAGTATCGCTCCACCCAAAACGCAATCAGTTTTTAGCTACCCACCCAATTGCGGGTACGGAATTTTCTGGACCTTCAGCTGCTTTTGCGGATTTGTATGTCAACCAGACTCAAATTTTATGTGAAGCACAAAAGACGCGTCCAGATTTATTGGAATGGGCAGTGCAGTTTTTCCGTTTGATGAAAATGAATATTGAGGAAATGGATCCCCAAGCACACGATCAGCACATTGCCTATGTTTCTCATATATCGCATATTTCCTCTTTTATGCTAGGAAAAACAGTAATGGAAAAAGAACAGGACGAACGTACAATTTTTGATATGGCTGGGAGTGGATTTGCATCCACCGTTCGATTGGCTAAAAGTTCCCCAGAAATGTGGACACCTATTTTTGAACAAAATAGTGTGAATATACTGGAAGTGCTCAACGAATATATTGCCAATTTAAAAGAATTTAAAAAACTATTAGAAAATAAAAACTGGTCGGCTATGCACGAACAGATGCAAGAAATCAATGCAATCAAGACGATACTTGAGGGCATACCAGAAGGAAAAAACAACTTTAAAAACTAAATACGAATTAATACTTAACACCATGGAAAATAAAAAAGAAATGCGCCAGTGGCTAGATGATTTTGGATTGGATCACCCTTTAGTGATTGGAGGACCCTGTAGCGCAGAAACAGAAGAGCAGGTTTTAAAAATTGCACACGAACTCAAAGATACAGATGTAACCGTGTACAGAGCAGGTATTTGGAAACCACGTACACGCCCAGGTATGTTTGAAGGAGTAGGAGCAATTGGTCTGGGATGGTTAAAGAAAGTAAAGGAAGAAACAGGTTTGTTAACCGCTACAGAAGTTGCCAATAAAGACCATGTAAAATTAGCTTTAGATAACGATGTAGACATTTTTTGGATTGGTGCCCGCTCAACGGTGAGCCCCTTTATCATGCAGGAAATTGCAGATGCGTTGGAAGGAACAGATAAAATTGTTTTGGTCAAAAACCCAGTAAATCCAGACCTGGCACTTTGGTTAGGAGGTGTTGAACGTTTATATACAGCAAACATCAAAAAGTTAGGACTGATTCACCGTGGATTTTCAACCTATGAAAAAACTAAATACCGCAACATTCCAGAATGGCAAATTGCCATTGAAGTAAAAAATAGATTCCCTGATCTTCCAATGATTTGCGATCCTTCGCATATTGCGGGAAGAAGAGATTTGATCTTTGATTTATCTCAAGCTGCACTGGATTTAAACTTTGACGGATTGATGATAGAAACTCATTGGGATCCAGACAATGCTTGGAGTGATGCCGCTCAACAAGTTACACCCACTAGATTGGTAGAGATTATGAACGATCTTAAAGTTCGAAAAAAGACTACTGATGAAGAAGCATACCAACACGCACTCAATAATCTAAGAGCACAAATCGATACGATCGACCAAAATTTATTGGATACATTAGGTAAGCGAATGAATGTTGCTGTAGAGATTGGAGCGCTCAAAAAATCCAATAACGTAGCTGTACTTCAGAACAAACGTTGGAATGAAATTTTAGGAAAAATGATACTCGAGGGTCAAGAGCGTGAACTTTCAGAAGAATTTATTCTCAGAGTTTTTAAGGCCATTCATCAAGAATCTATTAATAAACAAGAGAAAATTCTGAATGCTTAAGTGTTTTTTGTAAATTCAAACAACCAATCTTAACAATATTAATTTACTTAATTTAATGCGAGAGTCTAGAGCAAAACTCAGTCCACATTGGGTAATTGCTTCATTAGTTTGTATTCTTTATGGACTACTGGTTGGAGTTCCCTCAGGATTAAATACCTATGGAGAGCTGCTGTCCTTTTTATTGGCTGGCCCACTCCAGCTCGGCATAGCCATTTATTTTTTAAATATTTTAAATGACCGCCCAGCATCAATAGAGAACTTGATAGAAGGTTTTAAACCCCTCTTAAAAGTAATTTTGATTTACATAATTATCTCAATTGCAACTGTCATTGGAATTGTACTTTTAATTATTCCAGGAATCATAATTGCGCTTGGGTTATCAATGACTTATTACATTTTAGTCGAAAATCCAGAGTTGTCGATTGAAGAAAGTCTCAAAGAAAGTTGGAGGCTTACTAACGGTTATAAAATGGAGTTGTTTGTTTTACACCTTCGTTTTATCCCATGGTATCTTTTAGGTCTTCTGTGTTTTGGAATAGGAATTTTTGTGGTCATGCCTTGGCATCAACTCACACTAGCCAATTATTACAATTACTTAAAGCAACAACAAGCTTAGCCTAAGCTTATTTTTCTATACTGCTGTTGTACGGAATCCTTTCTAAAAGATGGTTAATCGCCCTTAATCGGGCGGTTGATTTTTTATCTGCATTGATGATGTGCCAAGGAGCAGTTTGGGTATCTGTGATGTCAAACATTTTTTGTTTGTATTGGGTGTAGTCGTCCCATAAATCTTGAGCCTTTTTGTCTAAAGGGGTCATCTTCCAGCGTTTTAATGGGTTGTTTTGTATTTCTGCAAAGCGTTTTGCTTGCTCTTCCTAAGAGATTGAAAAATAAAGTTTGATGAGGTAGGTGTTGGATTGGACTAGCATATGTTCAAAGTCATTGACTTGGGACATAAAGACGTCGTATTCTTTTTTAGTACAAAACTTATTGACGGGTTCTACTACGGCTCTGTTGTACCAACTGCAGTCAAAAAAGATGATCTCACCAGGTTTGGGTAAGCGGTAGATATAGCGTTGAAAAAACCACTGTTTTCTCTCGTCTGGTGTGGGAATATTTAGTGCAAAGGTTCTAAAATACCTGGGATTAATGTATTCTGTTATCCTTCTTATTGCGCCACTTTTTCCTGCGGCATCTCGACCCTCAAAAAGGACTACAACTTTTTGGTCATTTTCAATAACCCAATTTTGCAATTTGATCAATTCTCTTTGTTTTTCTTTTAATTCTTTGAGGTAACGAATTTCGTCAAGTGCTTTAAAGGGATTGATTTTTTTATTTTGAAGTAGTGTATGAAGTCCTAAGTCAGAATTGAGTAGGTCTATCTCTTCAGGGGTAAAGTTTTTTATTTGTGGCATAATGGGTGAATTAAATATCAATTTGGACGGCACTTCGATGGTAACGAATAATCACATTGGGATCTGGAACTATGGGGATATTGGCGGCACCTTTTCCAGGGTAGTCAAATTGGGATAAAACATATCGCATACTTTCCAGCCGTGCTTGTTTTTTATCGTTTGTTTTGACAATAATCCAAGGACTGTAAGCGGTATGGGTTTTACTAAACATTTGTTCTTTGTAGTGCGTATATCGATCCCAAAGTTCTTGTCCTTTTAAATCTACGGGGCTAAATTTCCATACTTTCAAAGGGTTTCTCAAACGGGAATCAAATCGCTTTTTTTGCTCTTCTTTGGAAATGGAGAACCAAAATTTGATGATAATTAAATTGTCTTCATAGAGTAAGTGTTCAAATTCTGGAACCTGCACCATATATTGTTTGTACTCATCTTCAGTACAAAACCCCATAACGGGTTCTACCACCGCTCTGTTGTACCAGCTCCGATCAAAAAAAACAATTTCTCCCGGATTGGGAAGTTCTTTGATATAGCGTCTAAAATACCATTGTCCACGTTCTACGTCCGTCGGTTTTGTAAGGGCAACAACCCTTGAAGATCTGGGGTTAAGGTGTTCTTTAAAGCGTTTGATGGAACCTCCTTTGCCCGAGGCATTTCTCCCTTCGAAGAGAACAACCACACGCATTTTATTTTGTGAAATCCATTTTTGAAGGTTTACAAATTCGGACTGTAGTTTGCGTAATTCAAGTTCATATTTGATTTTTTTTAAAGTCTTTTCTAAGGGAATCTTGTGTTCTTTGGCAATGCGAATCAGTTCGGACCGCTTTTGAACCGTATTAAAATGATCTGAGGTAAATTTCATAGTAAGGGTATTTTGACGTGCTGCATAAACCAAAGAGGTCAATTCCTAGTTGCCAAACAATGATTTTATTCGTGTATAAACAAGAGGGAGGGAACCATAGATCAGGGGTAATATGCAGTAGTTACTACCCATAAAGATAGCTAAAAAACCAATAAGAACAAGCGCTTACTTGAGGGCAGCTGCGATACGGGCTACTGCTGTCCTTATGTTTTCATCTGAGGCAGCATATGAAATACGAATGCAGTTTTCATTGCCAAAAGCTTCTCCTGTTACAGTTGCCACATGGGCTTCCTCTAAAAGGAATAAGGCAAAGTCCGAAGCGTTTTCTATTTGCTTTCCACCTATGGTTTTTCCAAAATAATGAGAAACATCAGGGAAGACATAAAAGGCACCTTGAGGCTGATTGAGTTTAAATCCAGGAATTTCATTAAGCAGTCCAATGATCATTTCACGGCGCGAAGCAAATTCATCAACCATATATTGAATAGCACTCACTGGAGCAGAAACAGCAGCTATAGTTGCTCTCTGAGCGATACAATTAGCACCACTAGTGATTTGTCCCTGCATTTTATTACAGGCCTTGGCAATCCAAATAGGTGCTCCTATATAACCGATACGCCATCCAGTCATCGCAAATGCTTTTGCTACACCATTTACCGTAATTGTTCTGTCGTAAAGTTCTGGTATGGCAGCTATACTAAAGTGTGGAGTGCCGTAATTAATGTGCTCATAAATCTCATCTGATAAGATGTAGATATCAGGATATTTTTCCAATACTTTACCGAGTGCTCTGTATTCATCCTCCGTATAGATTGTCCCACTTGGATTATTAGGAGAATTGAACATTATCAATTTGGTCTTTGGAGTAATGGCCGCTTCCAATTGCTCAGGAATAATTTTAAAATCAGTCTCGATACTGGAAGGGATGATGATTGACTTGGCTTCAGCCAAGGTTGCAATTGCCGAGTAGCTAACCCAATAAGGGGCTGGGAGGAGTACTTCGTCACCTGGATCTAAAAGTACCATACATACATTGGCGATGGATTGTTTGGCACCGGTGGAAACAACAATTTGTGAAGGGTCATAATCAAGCTTGTTGTCTCTTTTAAACTTTTTACAGATTGCTTCTTTAAGATCTGCATAGCCATCCACAGGAGAGTATGAATTCCAATTGTCATTGACAGCCTGTACAGCAGCCTCCTTAATGAATTCAGGAGTATTGAAATCGGGTTCTCCTAAACTGAGTCCGATGATATCAATCCCTTGATTTTTTAATTCTCTGGCTTTAGCCGCCATGGCAAGTGTAGCCGATATTGGCAGGCTGTTGATTCGATTAGATAATGCGTCCATTGGTTAATTAACTGGGTTGTACCCCCATTTGTCTTAGAAATCTAAAATGTGAAAGTAGGGCACTTCGGGTTGTTTTGTATTCGTTGTAGGGCAAGTTAAATTCTCTTGCTGTTTTTTTAACTATTGAACCAATCTTGGTATAGTGAACATGGCTAATGTGCGGGAAAATATGATGTTCTATTTGGTGATTCAATCCTCCTGTAAACCAGTTTACAATTCTATTTTTAGTAGAGAAATTTACTGTAGTTAACAATTGATGTATTGCCCAAGTGTTTTTCATAGTTCCTGAATTGTCAGGTCTTGGCATTTCCGCATCTTCAATTACATGAGCCAATTGAAATACAAGACTTAATATCAGTCCTGCAGTGTAATGCATGACCACAAATCCGATGAGAACAGTCCACCAAGGAGCATCTATAATAAAAATCGGTAGGGCTATCCAAATGGAGAAGTACATAATCTTAGATAGAAACAATCCGGTCCATTGTAAACTTGGACGTTTGCTGTTGAGGTATGACAACTTTCTTTTGGTATAGCGCTTCATTTGCTGAAAGTCGGCAAATACAGCCCAATTCAAGGTTAAAAGTCCGTACAATAACACGGAATAAAAATGCTGAAAACGATGATGAGGGAACCATTCCGAATGCTTTGAGAAACGCAAGACTCTTCCTGCTTCTAGGTCTTCGTCATGTCCGTGTATATTGGTGTAGGTATGGTGTAAAAGGTTGTGTTGTATTTTCCAATTAAATACATTCCCAGCTAAAAAATAAATACTGCTTCCCATAAACTTATTGACCCATGGATATTTTGAAAAAGAGCCGTGATTGCCATCATGCATGACATTCATACCGACACCAGCCATTCCGACACCCATGACGATACAAAGTAACAATTTGATCCAAAGACTGATGCTCAGCGTGAGTACCAAAACGTATGGAGCTATGAGCAAGGAAAACATCACAAATGTTTTGAGGTAAAGTTTCCAATTCCCTGTTTTTTCAATCTTGTTTTCTTTGAAGTAATGATTTACTCTTTTATTTAGTGTTTTAAAAAATTCTTTGGAGTCTTTTCTTGAAAAGCGGAGTCTTTGTGTAGCTTGCATAAATAAATTTGAACTGTAAAAATAACTTAAAAAAAATTAAAATTACAGTCTTACAGAAAAAACACCATGGATGAATTGTTGAAACATTTCCCTGATCTCAATACCCTTCAAATAGGGCAGTTTGAGCAACTTGAAGCTTTGTATGGTGAGTGGAATACTCAGATTAATGTGATTTCAAGAAAAGATATGGAGCAATTTTACGAACGTCATCTGCTTCATTCGTTGGGCATTTCAAAAGTCATTCAGTTTAAAGATGGATCAACAGTTTTAGATGTTGGGACTGGAGGGGGCTTTCCTGGGATTCCACTGGCGATATTGTTTCCCAACACTCAGTTTAATTTGATTGATTCCATTGGGAAAAAAATTAAAGTTGTCAATGCGGTTCAGCAGGCTTTAGGATTGACCAATGTCGTAGCCCATCAACTCCGAGCTGAAGATTTTACTAAAAAAGTTGATTTTGTTGTCAGTAGAGCAGTAACAAAAATGGAAACCTTTGTCCCTTGGGTAAAAAGCAACCTAAAGTCCAAACACCAACATTCAATAAAAAATGGTATCCTCTATCTCAAGGGAGGAGATCTGACTGAGGAACTTCAACCATTTCCTAAAGCTGTATGTTATGAGCTCAAGGATTATTTTGGAGCTGCTTTTTTTGAAACTAAAAAAGTAGTTTACTTACCTTTTTAAATTTTCCCGTTGTGCTCTTCAAATTTATCGAATAGCGCTTCAAAGCGTTCAAGTTTGTGTTTCATCAGAGAATCAAGAGTTTGCATGCGTTTTTCAAGTTCATAAAAGTCAGGATGTCGCTTGTGAAACCAATCTCCACCATCAAAGAAAAATTCATGGTCACGAAGGGAATCAAGATCTAAATCCTTTATTCTATTTTGAATAGAGAGCAGCTTACCGTTGATGATTGAATCAAAATTTATAGAACGGTGTAGGGAATCCAATTTAAAATTATGGTGAGGAAACCCAAAATGAGAGGTGTTTCCCAAAGAATCTTTTTTAAAGAAAAAGCTAAACTGCTTTGAAAAATGCGGAGAACCAGTCACTCGAGTTGAGTCATACCGAATCAGATTTCCCTGTTCATCGTATTCCTTTTCAACCCGATAACTGACATCAGGATCTTCTTGATTTTGGGCTAAAGCAAGGCCCAATCCAATACAAAAGCATAAGATAAAAGCTAAATTTTTCATTTGTTTTTCAATTTGAGTCCACTAAATAGACGAAAAACAAAGTGAAATGTTATAGTTTTATTTTCCTAAAAAAGGATAACGGTAGTCTTTTGCAGGAACGAAGGTTTCTTTGATTAAGCGAGGGGAAACCCAACGGAGTAAGTTTGAGGCAGAACCAGCTTTATCATTGGTGCCCGACCCTCTAGCACCGCCAAAAGGCTGCTGTCCTACTACTGCCCCTGTGGGTTTGTCATTGATATAAAAGTTACCTGCTGCGTTTTCCAAGGTATTTAAAGCTTCTTCTAAAGCATAGCGATCCTGAGAATAGACCGCTCCTGTGAGGGCATATTCTGAAGTTCCATCTACAAGTTTCAAGGTTTGTGTCCATTCTTTATCTGGATAAACGTATAAAGTGACCAAAGGACCAAACAGTTCTTTGGTCATGGTGGTGTATTGAGGATTGGAGGTGCGAACTACAGTTGGTTGAATAAAATAACCCACACTATCGTCATAGTTTCCACCTGCAATAATTTCAGCTTCACTGTCTTTACGCACTTGCTCTATAGCATTTGTTAGTCGGTCAAAAGCTCCTCGGTGAATGACGGCAGTTACAAAGTTTTCAAAGTCTTCGGGAGACCCCATTTTGACAGTTTCAAGTTCAGCTTTAACAAACTCGATTACTTCTTTAGCTATGGATTCCGGCAAGTATACTCTTGAGGCAGCGGAACATTTTTGTCCCTGAAATTCAAAGGCTCCTCTTATAATTCCAGTAGCGACTTCTTGAGTATTCGCAGATGGATGCGCTACGATAAAATCTTTTCCTCCTGTTTCACCAACAATTCTTGGGTAAGATTTATAACGAGCAATTTGAGTTCCTATTTTTCCCCAGATACCTCTAAAAACTTCAGTGGACCCTGTATAGTGAATTCCTGCAAAATCAGGACTTTCAAGTACTTTATTGGTGATCATTTCAGGATCTCCGAAAACCATATTAATCACGCCGTCTGGCAAACCGGCTTCTTTAAATAGCTCCATCAACACCTGAGCAGAGAAAATTTGATGATCACTGGGTTTCCACACAACCGTATTACCCATCATAGCTGCACTAGCACAAAGATTTCCTGCAATAGCAGTAAAGTTAAAAGGGCTAACGGCATAGACAAATCCTTCCAAGGGTCTATAACTCAGTCGGTTCCAAATTCCAGGACCGTTTTCGGGTTGACTTTCATAGATTTCTTGCATAAAAGCAACATTAAAACGGAGAAAGTCGATGTATTCGCAAGCGGCATCAATTTCGGCTTGGTGGATAGTTTTGGATTGAGCCAACATGGTGGCAGCGTTAATTTTGGCACGGTATGGGCCCGCAACGAGCTCGGCTGCTTTTAAAAAAATAGATGCTCTAGATTCCCATGGCATTTGACTCCATGCGTGCTTGGCATTTAGAGAAGCTTCTATGGCTTGATCTATGTGTTTTGAACTTGCTTTGTGATAAGTCCCCAAACTGTGTTTGTGATCATGAGGGGGATGCATGCTGGCAGTATCTCCTGTTCGGATATCTTGGTCTCCAATTCTCATTGGGATATCCATATTGGAATGGTATAATTGACTGTACATCTCCAGCACTTCTTTTTTTTCATTACTGCCGGGTGCGTAAGCTAAAATGGGTTCGTTGCTTGGGTAGGGAACTTGAGATATGCTATGAGCCATAGAATTGAATTTTGATCAAAAGTATTGATTAAAAATTTAAAATAACAAAAACTGGAGAGGCTTAATTGAGTATGTGGGGAACACTTAGTTTGAAGCTGGGAACATCAACATTGAACTTTTTCGCTGTAGAAAAGTTGATCATTATATAAGTCCCCGTCATGGACCCTAGAGGGGAAGTGATAAGACTTCCAGATTGATAGGTATGGCTTTCTCCAGGTTTGATTACGGGTTTCTTTCCAACAACTCCGTTTCCATTTACATATTGAGGACGACTTAAAGACTCGAGGATTTTCCAATGGCGTGAGAGTAGCTGGACCACATCTTTGCTTTGGTTTTCAATGGTGATAAAATACATAAAGGCATGGTGTGAAATCTGGTCTTTGAGGAAACTTCCCTCAAACTTAGTCTCCACTGAGATTTTTATACCTTTTGTTATTTGTTGTATCACACTGTTTGTTTTTGACACCTTCACCATTAGTAAAGGTAATAAAAATCAATGGGTTAACAAATTTCTCAAACCTAATTTTGTAATTCAAATGAATTTGCTCTCCCAACACCTACCAAAGCGTCGTATCGACCTCCTATGTTTCTGTAATACACCAAGATAAGATATTCGTTTTCGGCTAATGAGTGGGAACCGCTAAGGCTGTTTTTATAAAGCAGGTCGTTTTGTTTGAGTACGTATTTATAATTGTAAAATCCCTGCTTTAATAACAGCACCCCTTCGTAAAGTTCTAGTGCTGGATTGTAGTACATTTTATTGAGCTCATTTAACTCAAAATTATTGAATGCTCCATAAATGTATATTTCCTCATTTTCTTCCAATTCGTAAGGATAAGCAAGACTGAAATACACAAAGCTGTAATCTGCATCTGTATTGGTATTTCCTGGGCGCATGATATTTCGTATTTCAAAATCACCGTTGATGTCGGGAGCATAGGTATAGTCTAATTGAGCCCGAACAATATCTGTTTTTAAATAGGATTCATACAAATCAGCTCGATTGATATAATTGATGTTGGGGGTGGTAACTCTCAAATCTTTGGTGTCAAAGAAAAAATATTCGTTGCCCCCTTCAAATTGGGTAGGCGCTTGGTAGCGGTATTCAAGTGTATTTCCCGAATAATATTGAGGTTTAATATCTGTAATTGTGGCATCCCATTGATAATTTTGAAGCAGCACCACTTTGACGTTTTCATCTGGATTAGCAAAAAATGTATCACTGGGGGTGACCGCAAAATGAAGCGACTGATGGGTCGCAAATCGATCCATATTTTGAGGTTTATAAACAGCTGCTTGAACCGAAGCGGCATTTTCATAAACACAAAACTTTCTAGAAAAAACCAGCTCATCATAGGCAGAGTAAACTTCAATCATATAATTTCCAGAGACTTTGAGTTTGATGTTTTCATTCGGAATGTTAAGGCTGTAATGCGTAAAACGTTGAAGGGTATTAAACGAAGTACTGTAATCGTCTATTCTAAGGTTGTCATAACCCTCCATATACTCATTTTGGAAGAGCTTTGAAGGCGTCCAGTCGTAGTTATAGTATTTGATTCTATAATAATAGTCTGCCTCATCTGCATTGAGATCGTCAAACCGAAAATTGACAGGCTCTCCTAATTGAACTACTGGGAAAACTCCTCGATTGGGACCGCCTCGAATTTGAACAGACTTGATGAAAGCAGGAGGAGCATGCTCATTTTGTTCTTGTGCATTACTCAATGTGAGGCTAAAAAACAGTAAAAGAGTAAGCTTCTTGATCATCATCTTCATGAATTGTAAATGTAATTGTTCAGCTTGTGATGTCCAAATACTGTGCCTGAGAAAGAAATGCTTAAACACTTATTTAGAATGAATATAAATAGTCTTTTTTCCATGGGTTTTGCTCTTTCTAAAAGAGGGTTTATTAGTAAATTTGTGCGATTTTAGAATTTAACTCTTTTAATGGAAATAATTAAAAAAATTCAAACTCGTATAGGAGCTAAGCTTAGCATCAAAGGCGAGGCTGAAAAAGTTTTTGCGAAAACCCCATCTTCAACAACCTTTGCATTAAAACCTGATGATTTTTTTGGTACTATTCCCAAACTTTTAAAAAAAGAGGGAGAGGAAATTCAAGCAGGAGAGCCCATTTTCTTCAGCAAAAAAGTGCCTCAAATCAAATTTGTTTCTCCTGTGTCTGGAGTAATTGAAACAATTCAAAGAGGTGCTCGTCGAAAAATTGAAAAAATAGTAATCAAGGCAAATGCCTCCTCAAAGGCTATCAGTCACGATTGTAAAAACTGGGAAAAGTTAAACCGAAAGGATTTAAAAAACCTTCTATTAGAAAGTGGTAATTGGCCATTCATTCACCAGCGTCCTTACGGAACAATTGCAAGTCCAGAGGATACTCCTAAGGCCATCTTTGTTTCTACTCACCAAACTAGTCCTTTGAGTCCCGATTTTGACTTTATACTCAACAAAGAGTCTAAGGCATTTCAAGAAGGTATAAATGTTTTAAACAAATTAGTAGATAAAGAAGTTTTCCTTGGAACTGATGCAACCCACCCTGGGATGTTTAATCAAATCACAGCCGTTCAACATTACACTATTGCTGGACCTCACCCTGCTGGCAATGTGAGTTTACACATACAAGAATTAGCTCCTCTCAATATGGGTGAGCGAATATGGACTGTTAATCCCGAAGATGTGGTAAACTTGGGCCGCTTTGTTCAAACGGGTCAATTTAGTCCACAGCGTACCATAGCTCTAAGTGGAAATTCAATTGAAAATCCCAAGTATGTGGTGAGTAAACTGGGTGCAAAACTTCAACCCATACTTAATGAATTTAAAATTCTTTACCCTCAAAACCGAGTGATTAATGGAGATGTGTTGACAGGAACTACGAGTTCTGATGAAGGCCATCTTAGCTATTACAATAACCAAATCACTGTTATCCCAGAGGGAAACGACTATCGAATGTTTGGTTGGTTGCCTTTTAAAGACAACAATATATTGAGTCTTTCTAATACCTCTTTTTCACGTTTGTTTAAAAAGAAAGGCTTTGAAGTAAATACAAACCTCAATGGAGAGGAAAGAGCTTTAGTGGTGACTGGTGAGATGGAAAAAGTATTTCCTTTGGAAATTTACCCCATGCAGTTGATTAAAGCCTGTATGATAGAAGATATTGAAAAAATGGAAGCTCTTGGCATTTACGAAGTAGTCCCAGAAGACTTTGGATTAATTGACTACGCCAACACTTCTAAAATTGAAGCACAAGAAATCATCCGTGAAGGAATCGAATTAATGATAAATGAAGTAGGTTAAAATTTCTAGTATGAATGCATTAAGAAAACAATTAGACGTCTTAAAAAGGCCCTTTGGAAAAGGACAAAAATTAGAAAAGTTTGCACCAGCAATTAATGCTTTTGACACTTTTTTATTTGTTCCAAACCACACCACTAAAAAAGGAGCTCATATCCGAGATGCTGTAGATTTAAAAAGAACAATGGTAACCGTTATCATTGCACTTTTGCCCGCATTGATTTATGGGATTTACAACACGGGTTACCAGTACTACATCCAAACCAACACTCCCTTTACTTTTATAGATGCTTTTATTCACGGTGCATGGAAAATTGTCCCCATGATCATAGTTTCTTATGTAGTGGGTCTGTCTATTGAATTTGGATTTGCCGTTTACCGAGGTCACGAAGTAAATGAAGGCTATTTGGTAACGGGTTTACTGATTCCCATGATTATGCCAGTTGACATCCCATTGTGGATGGTAGGTATTTCTACTGCCTTTGCTGTTTTGATTGCAAAGGAAGCATTTGGAGGAACAGGAATGAATATTCTTAATCCGGCATTAACCGCAAGGGCTTTTGCCTTTTTTGCTTACCCCACCTATATGTCGGGAAATAAAGTGTGGGTATCCGAAGCAGGGGCCGTTGATGGAATCTCTGGTGAGACCATTTTAGGAAGTTTAGCCTCTGGACAAGACGTCAATTACTCCATGATGGAAATGTTCCAAGGTGCTATTCCAGGTTCAATCGCAGAGACTTCAACACTTTGGGTAGCTGTAGGAGCTTTAATTTTAATTCTTACTGGTATCGGAAGTTGGAGAATCATCACAGGAGGAATTATTGGAGCCGCTGTCATGGGCTTGTTGTTCAACCTTTGGGGAGCTAATGCTTTGATGAGCTTTTCTTGGATGAACCACTTAGTTGTTGGGGGCTTTGCCTTTGGAATTGTTTTTATGGCAACTGATCCTGTATCTGCAGCTCAGACCAATAAAGGGAAATGGATCTATGGAATTTTAACGGGTATCTTTTGTATCATGATTCGGGTGTTTAATCCCGCTTATCCTGAGGGAGTAATGCTCGCAATTCTATTAATGAATGTTTTTGCGCCAACTATTGATCACTATGTAATCAATGGTAATATTAGTAAGCGTAAAAAACGATGGAGTACTGCACAAGAACTAAAAACTGCATAAGATGAATAGAGACAGTAATGCTTATACTTTTATTTTTGCAACCCTAATGGTTTTAGTGGTTGCCTCAGCACTTGCTTTTACTGCGAGTTCTTTAAAAGACCTCCAGGCCTCCAACGTACGGAAAGAGAAAATGCAAAATATCTTAGCTACAATTGGAGTTGAAACTGACCGAGAGCAGGCGGAGACTTTGTACAATCAATACATTACCGGGGAGCTTTCATTAACTTCTGACGGTGGATATGATGAAAAGGTGAGTGCTTTTGAAATCAATTTAAACAACGAGTTAAAAAAGCCTGTTAACGAACAACGCTTTCCATTATACGAAGCCTCAGTAGATGGTGAAAAATACTATATCGTTCCACTTAGAGGCGCAGGACTTTGGAATGCAATTTGGGGATATATCGCTTTAGAAGAAGATAAGAATACAATCAAAGGAGCTGTTTTTGATCATATAGGAGAAACTGCAGGTTTGGGAGCTGAAATCACCCAAGAGTGGTTTCAAAACCGCTTTCTAGGAGAAAAAGTATTTGATGAAAACGGGAATTTAGTAGGAATCAATGTTTCTAAAACAAACAATGATCCCAAGGATTTGGATAAAGATGATCATGAGGTGGATGCAATTTCAGGAGCAACTATTACAGGAGACGGGGTCACCAATATGATACTCGAACGACTGAATCATTACCTACCCTATTTAAAGGCAGCAGAACAAACCGTGGCTTTAAACCAATAATTTGATGGAAGAAAATAAATCAACACCCGAGAAAAAAGCAACTTTACTCTTTGTAAACAAAGAAAGGGAGCCGCTTTTTTCAAAAAAGAATCGAAAGTTACTTTCTGATCCTATGGACGATAATAACCCCATTACCGTTCAGGTTTTGGGTATCTGTTCCGCCCTAGCAATTACCGTTCAGCTCAAACCCGCCGTAGTAATGAGTATTTCTGTTATGGCAGTAATGGCAGCGAGTAATGTGATTATTTCTCTTTTGAGAAACCTTATTCCCAACCGAATTCGAATTATTGTTCAATTGGTTGTAGTTGCTTCAATGGTAATTTTAGTTGACCAAATATTAAGAGCTTATGCCTATGATGTGAGCAAGGAGCTTTCCATCTTTATCGGACTGATCATCACCAACTGTATAGTGATGGGAAGATTAGAAGCATTTGCTTTGGGCAATGGTGTTTGGAAATCTTTCCTGGATGGAATTGGTAATGCCGCGGGATATGGAGTAATATTAATTTTAGTTGCATTTTTCCGTGAGTTGTTTGGCTCTGGAAAACTGTTTGGCTTTCAAGTCATCCCAGATGCAGTTTATGAAATGGGTTATGTAAACAACGGGTTGATGTTACTTTCACCTATGGCACTTATCACGGTAGGTATTTTGATCTGGGTCCAGCGATCTCGAAACCGAACTCTAATTGAAAAAAATTAAGCGCGAACTATGGAAGCCTATTTAAACTTATTTGTAAAAAGTATCTTTATAGAGAACATGATCTTTGCCTATTTCTTGGGGATGTGTTCTTATTTGGCGGTATCAAAAACAGTTAAAACAGCTGTAGGTCTAGGATTTGCGGTAGTATTTGTACTGGCGATTACAGTTCCGATTAACTTTTTATTAGACACTTATTTACTTCAACCCGGTGCCTTGTCTTGGTTAGGATCTCAATACGTTGATCTCGACTTGAGCTTTTTAAGCTTTATCATGTTTATTGCAGTTATTGCTTCAATGGTACAGTTAGTTGAAATGATAGTTGAAAAATTTGCTCCTGCACTTTACGGTGCTCTGGGGATTTTTCTTCCTTTAATTGCGGTGAATTGTGCCATCTTAGGAGGGTCATTGTTCATGCAGCAAAAAGATTTTTCTGGTGTAGCAGAATCAGCAGTTTATGGATTAGGTTCGGGAATTGGATGGCTTTTAGCCATACTGGCTATCGCAGCAATTCGCGAAAAGATTACCTATTCCAATGTGCCTGCTCCACTACGTGGATTGGGAATTACCTTTATTATAACAGGGTTGATGGCGTTAGGTTTTATGAGTTTTATGGGTATTAAATTATAATGTAAGATGGATTATTCAGTTGTATTAGCAAGTATTGTTGTTTTTTTAATTATAACCTTTTTATTGGTGGGAATGCTTTTAGGAGCCAAGGCAAAATTATTACCCTCTGGTCCTGTTTCCCTTTTGATAAATGGTGATAATAAAGTAGAGGTCTCCTCTGGGAACACCCTTTTGAGTACTTTGGGAAATAATAAAATATTTTTACCCTCAGCCTGTGGTGGAGGTGGAACCTGTATCCAATGTAAGTGTCAGGTAATTGAAGGTGGAGGAGAAATTTTACCTACAGAAGCGCCCCACTTTTCTAGAAAAGAAGTTGCTGAAGGATGGCGTTTAGGATGTCAAGTTAAAGTAAAGCAAGACATGGTAATTCAAGTACCTGAGGAGGTATTTGGAATCAAAAAGTACGAAGCTAAAGTGGTAAGAAACTGGAATGTAGCCTCGTTTATTAAAGAGTTTGTGGTTGAAATTCCAGAGGAAATGGACTACAAGGCAGGAGGATATATTCAAATTGAAATTCCCCCTTGCGAAGTGAAATATGAAGATATTGATATTTCTGCCCATCCAGAGGAACACCCTGGGGAACCCGATAAATTTAAATTGGAGTGGGACAAGTTTAACTTATGGCCTTTAACGATGAAAAATCCTGAGACGGTTGAACGTGCTTATTCTATGGCCTCTTATCCTGCTGAAGGAAAAGAAATCATGCTCAATGTACGAATTGCAACACCTCCTTTCGATCGTGCAAAAAATGATTGGAGTGATGTTAACCCGGGAGTTGCCTCCTCTTATATTTTCTCTAAAAAGGCAGGTGATCCAGTGACCATCTCTGGACCTTACGGTGAATTTTTTATAAACGAATCCGATTCTGAAATGCTATACGCAGGGGGAGGAGCTGGAATGGCACCTATGCGTTCTCACCTTTACGAATTGTTTAGAACGCTTAAGACAGGAAGAAAAGTAACCTTCTGGTACGGCGGTCGTTCCAAAAGAGAATTGTTTTATGTCGATCATTTTAGAGCCCTAGAAAAAGACTTTCCTAATTTTAAATTTTACATCGCTTTATCAGAACCCTTGGAAGAAGATAATTGGAAAGTTAAAGACGGTCTAGACGGTGAGGGAGATGGCTTTATAGGCTTTGTTCACCAAGTGGTAATAGACAACTATCTATCTACTCACGAAGCTCCAGAAGACATAGAAGTATATTTCTGTGGCCCTCCGTTGATGAATCAAGCCATTGAACGAATGGCTGAGGACTTTGGTGTTCCACCCGAGAATGTCCGCTTTGACGACTTTGGAGGATAAGTAAAATTAAAAGAGGCCCAAGGCCTCTTTTTTTATGTCTTTTGTAATACTTTACAGACTTGACGAATTAATTTAACTTTGCATTCAATGAGTCAATTAACACTACACGAAATTCACCAACTTGCCATGAAAGAGGTAGGGGATCATTTGGAAGCAGAAGGCTATGAGTTTTTAGCAGTCAACTCTCAGCTGAAACGCACCCCTCAATTTGTATGTGTAAAAGACAAGAAATTATACTTTGTAGTGGTACAGGGTACGCTTTATCCCAAAGCACCTAAAAAGTTTGATCCCGAACTGATCGAAAAAGTCAAAGATCATGCAGAAAAAAATAATGCCCAACTGTATCTTGCTGGGGTTGGATTTGCCCATGCTGAAAACTACGATTATCCACTAACAAAAAAAGACCCCTATGCAGTCAATTTTCAAGGACTTGAAGCAATACAGTAGGGTATTAATTACCTTCTTATTGATTTTGGGTTGTACTGCGCCAGCTGAGCAACTTCAGAAAATTCAAGGGTATGCCTTGGGAACTACCTATTCGATTTCCTATGTTTCAAATTCACTGACTCCAACGCTTTTAACCCAAAAGGTAGATTCTATTTTTCAGGTGATAAATCAATCTTTGTCTACCTACCAGGCCGATTCTGATATTTCCAAGATCAATAGGGGAGATAGTTTATTGGTAATAGATCAGCATTTTGAAAATGTCTACAATAAAGCTTCAGAAGTTTGGGAACACTCGCAAGGTTTTTTTGATCCAACGGTCGGTACTTTAGTAAACGCGTATGGATTTGGCCCAGGGAAGTCACTAAATAAGGTAAACGAAAAACAGAGAGACAGTATGCTGGAGTTTACTGGCTGGTCAAAAACACGGCTGACAAAACAAAAAACCATTCAAAAGGAGCATCCTTTTATCTACTTTGATTTCAATGCACTTGCAAAGGGCTACACTGTAGATGTCTTGGCCAATTTTTTAAAAAGCAATCAGCTGGATGACTATTTAGTTGAAATAGGTGGCGAGCTTGTGGCCAAGGGAAAAAGTCCAAGAACAGGGAAGTTTTGGAAAATTGCTATCGATAATCCTGAACAAGGTCAAGAGCGAAATTTTATCCGAACACTTAGCTTGGATAATGAAGCATTGGCAACTTCTGGAAATTACCGAAAGTATGCTGTAGATACAGAATCTGGTTTGCGTATTGCCCACTCCATCAATCCTAAAACTGGTCAGGCATTTCCCACTGAGGTATTGAGTGCATCGGTGATTGCTCCAGATTGTATGACAGCTGATGCTTATGCTACTGCACTAATGGTCATGCCTTTAGCTCAGTCTCAAAAACTCATCAATTCCAAGCCTGAACTCGAGGCCTACTGGATAGTATCTGATTCTATTCAGGGTATAAAAGAGCTTTTTTCAGATGGGTTTTTGAAAGAAGAATAGGTTTTATTTTCGTCCAACAGGAATTTGTTCTTCAATTGGCAACGCAAATTTGACTATCTCTTCAGTTGAAAGTTCTTTTAGAAAGTCAACTCCTTCAGTTTTAAAACCGACTGATTCCAGCCTTTGATAGTAGTCTTTACCATAAATACGAACATGATCGTATTGACCAAAAATTTCAGTCCTTTTGGCTTTATCGGTAATGCTGTTATCTTCAAAAGTTACTGAGCGTTCTGCTTCCAAAGGCACCTGAGCGATGAGCGTTCCTCCTTTTTTTAATACCCTGTAAAGCTCTTCCATCGCTTTGAGGTCGTCAGGAATATGTTCCAACACATGATTGCATAAAATTAAATCAAAAGTAGCGTCCTTAAAGGGTAAATCGCATATATCTGCTTTGACATCTGCCAAAGGAGAATGCAAGTCTGTAGTAGTATAGTCCCAATGATTAAAACTTTTAAACCTACTGTAAAACACTTGCTCAGGTGCGATATGCAGCACCTTAAGTTTGTTTTGGAGTAAAGTTGTTTTTCTCCGAAGGTAGAGCCAAAGCAGACGATGACGTTCCAAAGACAGTGTTCCAGGGCATAAGGCATTGGGTCTGCTAACTTTATATCCGTAGGCTAGGAATTTACGATACGAACTACCGTCAATCGGATCTGTAAAACGACTCCCTTTAAAGTACCATTTAATTAGAGGCCGAAACCAAATACTCAAAGAGATGAGCCAAGGTCTGGGAAGCAAGTTCAGAAGCCCTTTCATAAGACCAAAGGAAGGCTTCGAAAAGGAATTTCTTCCTCACTTTGAATACCTAGTGCTTGGTAAACATATTCAAAGGTTGAAAGCAGTTCTGGTTTGCCGTCAATTAAGGCAACATTGTGTTCAAAATGAGCCGAGGGCTTGCCGTCAGCGGTAAGAATGGTCCAGCCATCCTTGAGCTGTTTGATTCGGTGTGTACCCATATTGATCATGGGTTCTATAGCCAAAACTATTCCATTTAAAAACTTTTTACCCCTTCCGCGTTTGCCGTAATTGGGAACTTCTGGTGCTTCGTGCATGGTTTCGCCTAAACCGTGACCTACCAATTCACGGACAACACCATAACCCTCTTTTTCACAGTAGTGTTGAATGGCATAGCCCAAATCTCCAATGCGATTGTTGAGTTGAAAGGCTTTAATGCCCTCGTAAAGGGACTCTTTGGTTATTCGGAGGAGCTTTTCCGTTTCTGGTGCGATTTCTCCTACCGCAAAAGTGTAAGCATGATCTCCGAAAAACCCGTTTTTTAGTGCTCCGCAGTCTATGGAAATGATATCCCCTTCTTCTAGTGGATTGTCATTTGGAATTCCATGGACTACTTGAGAGTTGGGACTCATACACAACGTATTAGGAAAGTCGTACAGACCTAAAAAACCCGGCTCCGCATTTTGATCTTTGATAAAGTCATAAGCCAAGGCATCTAATGCTAGGGTGGTGACCCCGGGCTTAATTTCCGATGCTAACATACCTAGAGTCTTGGAAACAATCAACGCACTTTCACGCATCAATTCTATTTCCTCACGAGTTTTAAGTATAATTCCAGACATATTAGAAATCGGCGTATGCGTCTTCGTAGGCTTCCTTTTTTAAGATTTTTGAAAAATCTTCTATCATACTTTCTACGGGAAATTCTACAATTCTGTTGTTTTCTTTACCATTTTCAAAAAAGATAAGTGTGGGAATATTCAGTATATCGTATTCTTTTTCATAGCCAAGTGGACTGTCCTTAGCTTCTGAAATAGCGTACATTTCTATTTGATCTTCACTGACTCCTAGCGCATCTAAAAGTTTGAACATACCACCCAATTCTCTTTGAGTATCCCCACACCATGTTCCGAGGAATAATTTAAACTCTAGATTTTTAGCCAAGGGTTTGTGTTCTTCGACCCATCCTTCTGGGATTTTAAGACGGTCGTATTCCAATTGGAACCAAGCCTTAAATTCATCTGTATTTAGATTGGCGCGATTCATATATCCCAAAACAACAGTTTCACCCTCCTCACCAATAAGTGTTTCCACCTCCATTGGAACCGAACTGTACTTTGGAGTATCAGTGCTCTTACAATGAATTAGGAGCAAACTTGAAAATAAAAAAAAGACAAATTGTTTCATTGTTTTAAAAGTAAGGATTTTTGAGTCATAGTCGAAGGCTGATCCACTTCCATCAAATCCAAAATAGTAGGCGCAATATCTCCAAGAATACCAGACTTTATGTTCTTCTTTTCAGCATCTACTAAAATGACTGGAACTGGATTGGTTGTATGTGCAGTATTGGGACTACCATCGGGATTAATCATGGTTTCGCAGTTACCGTGATCGGCGATAACTAAACTGGCATAAGAATGTTTTAGGGCGGCATCCAATACCTCAGCAGCACAATGGTCAACAGCTTCACAAGCTTTTATTGCGGCTTGCAAATCTCCTGTATGACCAACCATATCTGGGTTGGCAAAGTTTAAGCAAATAAAATCAGGAGGATCATTTTCAATCTTTTCAATGATGGCGTCGCGAACTTCAAAAGCGCTCATCTCAGGTTTTAAATCATAGGTAGCCACCTTGGGAGAAGGACACAAAATTCGTTCCTCTCCTTCAAAAGGAATTTCTCTTCCTCCATTAAAAAAGAAGGTGACATGTGGGTATTTTTCAGTCTCTGCAATACGGACCTGCGTCTTGCCAGCCTTTGAAAGTACTTCACCCAAAGTATCTTGAAGATTGTCCTTATCAAAGACAACTTTTACTCCTTTAAATGACTCGTCGTAATTTGTAAGTGTAAGGTAGTATAGCTCTAAAGGCTGCATCTCAAATTCAGGAAATGCCTGTTGTGAAAGTGCTTGAGTGAGTTCTCTGCCCCGATCAGTTCTAAAATTAAAAAAGAGAACTACATCACCTTTTTCAATCTGTGCTGAGGTGTTTTCTTTAATCAATGGTTTGATGAACTCGTCGGTAATTCCTTCCTCATAACTGTCTTGAAGGCTTTTTTCAAAATCAGAAGATGGGCTTCCCTTGCCGTGAACTAAAAGATCGTAAGCCAACTTCACACGCTCCCAACGTTGGTCTCGATCCATGGCGTAATAGCGTCCTATAAGGGAGGCAAAAACAGCAGTTTTTTCTTTTAACTTATTTTCAATTTGTTGCACAAAGCCTTTGCCAGACTGAGGATCAACATCTCTTCCATCCGTAAAAGCGTGGAGATAAACTTGAGGGAGTTTATATTCTTCAATCATATCGAGTAGCCCTTCGAGGTGGTTGATATGAGAGTGAACACCACCGTCGGAAAGCAGCCCCAATAGGTGAACTTTTTTACCCTCTTTTTGGGCGTATTCCAGACTATCGATTATAACTTTTTCGCTTTTCAGGCTGTCGTTTTCAACGGCTAAATTAATCTTAGCTAGATCCTGATATACTATTCTTCCTGCACCTAAATTCATATGACCTACTTCGCTATTACCCATTTGTCCTTCGGGTAAGCCGACGTGAACTCCATCTGTTCTCAATGTGCTTGAGGCGTAGTTTTTATACAGAGAGTCAATGTAGGGAGTGTGGGCTTGGTCAAGAGCAGAAACTTCTGGGTCTGGGGCATTTCCCCAGCCATCCAAGATCATCAAGAGTGTTTTTTGGGCCATTAATTTTTTTGTAAAGATACAAATTTGTCTAGTCTTGATTAAATCCACTTGGCTTAAAAAAAAACTGTTACTTTGTAAAAAAAGAGGTGAAAAAAGGCCTGGTTTTTAGATCTACGGGAAGTTGGTATACAGTTGAGTCTGACGGGGTTTTTTATGCTTGTAGGATTAAGGGAAAACTCCGGTTAAAAGGGATCAAAAGTACAAACCCAATTGCTGTAGGGGATTGGGTACTCTTTGAAGTAGATCGTCACGCTTCAGAGCCGGAAGGGACCATAGTTGAAATCGAAGAACGTCAAAACTACATTGTTCGAAAGTCAGTAAATCTTTCCAAGCAAACCCATATTATCGCTTCAAATATTGATCAAGTTTTTCTGCTTATAACGCTTTACAATCCACCTACTTTTCCAGCCTTTATCGACCGATTTTTAGTTACTGCTGAGGCATATCAAATTCCTTCAATTTTGGTATTTAATAAGCTGGATACTTGCTCACCAGAACAGGAACAAGAAATTGATGCTTTGGCTGCAGTTTATGAAAACATAGGGTATACAACTTTAAAAATATCAGCAACAGACGGACACAATATTTCTGAAATTGAATCGATGATGCAGAATAAGGTGAGCATATTTTCAGGTCACAGCGGAGTGGGCAAATCCACATTGATTAATGCGATCGCTCCAGATTTGAATTTAAAAACAGCTGCAATCTCTGACCAGTATCAGCAGGGCACTCACACAACAACTTTCGCAGAAATGTTTGCTTTACCCAAGGGGATGAAGCTCATTGACACACCAGGAATTAAAGGTTTTGGTGTGGTAGATATGCAGGCAGATGAAATAGGAAATTATTTTCCTGAGTTTGTCCCATTAAAACCACTTTGTAAGTTTAACAATTGTTTGCATCAAAACGAGCCACACTGCGCTGTAATAGAAGCCTATAAGGAAGGTAAAATTGCAGAGACCCGCTATTCGAATTATCTGCAAATGCTAGAAAATGATAAGACCTATCGCTAATTTAAAACCATGAGAGTTGTCATTCAACGAGTCAGCAAGGCTCAAGTTACAATAGAACAAGAAAGAAGTGAGCACATAGCCCAGGGTATTTTAGTATTATTGGGAATTGAGATGGCTGATGGTGATGTCGACGTCGATTGGTTGGTCAACAAAGTTCTCAACTTAAGGATTTTTGACGATGAAGCTGGAGTGATGAATAAGTCTTTATTAGACATCAAAGGAGAGTTAATGGTTGTTAGCCAGTTTACGCTTATGGCAGCTACCAAAAAAGGGAACCGTCCGTCCTACATTCGTGCAGCAAATCATCAACATGCAGTGCCCCTATATGAGTCCTTCGTTAAAAAAGCCCAAGCACTTTTAGAAACTCGAGTGGCAACAGGTTCTTTTGGAGCAATGATGAAAGTGAGTCTGGATAATGACGGACCAGTAACTATTTTGATAGATTCTAAGAGTAGAGAGTAAAGTTTTACAAGATATTCACTTCGGTTTCAAGGGAAATATCAAACGTTTCCTTTACAGCAGCTTGAATATTTTGGGCTAAAGCTAAAATGTCTTTGCCGCTTGCATTACCCGAGTTGACCAATACCAAGGCTTGTTTTTCATGTACAGCAGCATCACCGTGTCGACTTCCTTTAAACCCCAAATGATCAATCATCCAGGCAGCAGGGATTTTAACCAGTCCTTTGGGAGCAGGGTAGGAAGGGAGTTCGGGATATTGACTTTTTAGTGTTTTAAAGTACGATTCTGAAATGACTGGATTTTTAAAAAAACTACCGCTATTTCCAAGTATTTTGGGGTTGGGGAGTTTGGACTCTCTGATGGAAATGACTGCAGCTGCAATTTCTTGAATAGTAGGTGAGGAATTTTCAAATAGAGCTTTTAGTGCACCGTATTCAACTTTAGTTTGATGTGGGGGTTTTTGCAGCTCAAAACAAACTGAAGTAATGATGTATTTTCCTTTTTGATGGGTTTTAAAAATGGAAGATCTGTATTCAAATTCACATAGTGTTTTTGTTAAAGTTTCTTCTTTAAGTGTATCAACATTTAGCACCTTACAGCTTTTGAATACTGAACTTAGCTCTACTCCATAGGCACCGATATTTTGTATGGGAGCTGCCCCTACACTTCCAGGAATAAGAGATAAATTTTCAACCCCACCGTAATTTTGATCCAGACACCAAAGAACGAAGTCGTGCCAGTTTTCCCCTGCCTGAACTTCTAAAGTCACCCCAGTTGAACTTTCGTCCAATAGTTCAACTCCTTTATTGGCAATTAAAAGGCTAAGCCCCTCAAAATTTTGTGTTAACAGTACATTACTTCCCCCTCCAAATATTCTAAAAGGAAGTTCTTTGTTTTGCGTGAGGATGTGTTGGAGTTCGGTCGGATCTTCTACTTTGTAAAAGTACTTTGTTTGGGCTTCAATCCCAAAGGTGTTGTAGGGTTTTAAGGAAACGTTCTCTTCAAAACTGAGCATGTTTCAAGTTACAAATTTCTTGTAGGCTTCCAATGCTTTTTCCAAAATTGTTGCTGCGAGAATTAGTTTTTCTTGACTGAGAATAAAAGCAATTCGAACTTCATTAAGCCCAACATTCGGTGTAGAATAAAAGCCTTTAGCAGGTGCCAACATTACCGTTTGATTGTCCAAATTAAAGTCAGTGAGCAAAAATTTTGAAAAGTCTTCCGCATCTTCTACGGGAAGTTTTACAATGCAATAAAAAGCTCCCATGGGGTGAGACACTTCTACATTTGGAATTTGTTCTAACTGTTTAATCAATGTATTTCTTCTGGCGGTATATTCTTTAACAACTCCTTCTAAATAACTGTCTGGTGCCGTAAGGGCAGCTTCACTGGCCATAAGGGCGTAAGTAGGAGGGGAAAGCCTTAAATGGGCAAACTTCAGCACATTTTTAATTAAAGATGTATTTCTTGATACAAGCGACCCAACACGAGCACCACACATACTATAACGCTTGGAAACAGAGTCGATCATCAGTGTGTGCTGACTTGCTTTTTCATTACTTAAAACGGAATAATGAGGCTCACCACCGTGGATAAATTCACGATAAACTTCATCAACAATAAGAAAAATATCGTGTTTGATTGCCAATTCACACAGTGTATTAATTTCTTTTTTACTGTAAACGTAGCCTGTGGGATTACTGGGGTTACACAGGAGTATTGCCCTGGTTTTTGCGGTAATCTTTTCACTGATATTCTCTAAGGCAGGCAGCTGAAATTGAGAATGAAATTCAGAGATAACCGGTACAACGCTTACACTAGCTGCGCTTGCAAAACCATTGTAATTGGCATAAAAGGGTTCAGGGATAATGATTTCATCACCGGCATCGCATATGACATTTAAAGCAAAAGTGAGTGCCTCACTCGCTCCTGTGGTAACTATTATGTCGTCAGGGACTAATGAAATGTGGTGTTTGCTGTAATAATCGACTAATTTCTTACGGTAAGCTAAAGTTCCTTGAGATGGACCATAAGGGAGCAAGTCTAAATTTGAGCTTGTAACTGCATCAATGGCTTCTTTTGGTGCAGCGATATCGGGCTGACCAATATTGAGGTGTAATACTTCAACTCCTTTTGCTTTAGCTTCCTCAGAAAAGACAACTAGCTTTCGGATTGGTGAGGTGGGGAGTTCAATTCCTTTTCGGGATAACAGTGGCATGGCTCAAGTAAAGATGCAAAAATGCAAAAATATGAGGTTTTTTTATGCTGCCATCCACTAATTTTTTAAAACCCGAGTTGAATTTACAAGATTTCAGCTAAGAAAATCACACTTTACTGTTTAGGACGTACCGTCCCTTTAATTTTCAATGCAATAATTGGATCGTTTTCCTGATTGGTAGAAACAGTAATTGTCTTTCTAAAGGGACCTACTCGATTGGTATCGTAGCGAACAACTATTTCACTACTTTCTCCAGGCGCTATAGGATCCTCTGGTTTTTTCGGGATGGTACACCCACAACTGGACTTAACATTGGTGATGATAAGATCTGCATTGCCAGTATTGGTGAAGCTAAACACGCGTTCTCCATTACTTCCATTTTCGATCGTTCCGTAATCGATGGTTGTAGAATCAAATTCGATTTGAGGAAATGTTTGTTGAGAGTATAGGGATACGCTAAAGAGAATAAGAATAAGATTGAGGTATTTTGTTGTTTTCATAAAACGATTTTAATGTTTAAAAATAAAAATTTTCTTTATTCAAAGAGTCATTATGTTTATAACATTAGTGTTGCTACTTTTGTATAACAAAAACTAGACCAAAATTTCACATGGAGATTCCTTCCAAATTTGACTCTAAAGGGATAGAAAGCAAGTGGTATGCCTATTGGCAAGAAAACAACTTTTTTAAGTCTATCCCAGACGATCGAGAACCCTACACTATAGTTATTCCTCCTCCAAATGTTACAGGGGTACTGCATATGGGTCATATGTTAAACAACTCCCTCCAAGATATTATCATTCGTCGAGCTAGAATGATGGGCTATAACGCTTGTTGGGTTCCAGGTACAGATCATGCCTCTATTGCTACTGAGGCCAAGGTGGTTGCCAAACTAAAAGCCGAAGGAATTGAAAAAAGTGAACTGACACGAGAAGAATTTCTAGCCCATGCTTGGGATTGGACAGAAGAGTATGGTGGAGTTATTTTGGAACAGTTAAAGAAACTAGGGTGTAGCTGTAATTGGGACCGAACCAAATTTACTTTAGATCCTGAAATGACCGAATCAGTGCTCCAAGTTTTTGAGAAGTTGCACGACCAAGGTTATATATATAGAGGCTTTCGAATGGTCAACTGGGACCCTGAAGCCCAAACAACCCTTTCCGATGAGGAAGTACTCTACGAAGAAAAAAACGGTAAGCTCTATCATATTGCATATCAAATCGAAGGCAGTGATGAGCGGGTTATTATCGCTACCACACGACCGGAAACTTTGCTTGGCGATACTGCTGTCTGTATCCACCCAGAAGACGAACGCTATCAGTATTTGAAAGGAAAGAAAGTTCATGTACCGCTGACGGATCGAGTTGTACCCATTATAGAGGATGATTATGTCGCTATGGATTTTGGAACGGGTTGTCTAAAAGTAACTCCCGCTCATGATCAAAATGACAAACTTTTAGGTGAAAAACACCAGCTTGAGGTCATTGATATATTCAATGCTGATGGAACCCTTAATGAGCATGGTGGTAAGTATCAATCCATGGACCGATTTAAAGTTCGTAAACTTATTGCTAAGGATTTAGAGGCACAGCAACTATTGATAAAAACAGAGCCCTACACCCATAAGGTTGGGGTTTCAGAACGAACGAAGGCTGTGATCGAACCTCGCCTTTCGGATCAGTGGTTCCTGAAAATGGAAACATTGGCAAAACCTGCAATTGATGCTGTTTTGAAATCAAATGACATCCAGCTTCTTCCAGAAAAATTTAAAAATACTTACCGTCATTGGATGGAAAATATTCGTGATTGGAATATTTCTAGACAGTTGTGGTGGGGTCAGCGTATTCCTGCCTATTACTTCGGAAAAGGGAAAGAAGACTATGTGGTTGCTCAAAATGAAAACCGTGCATTAGAAAAAGCACGATTAAAAAGTGGGAATGTTGGTTTAGAGCTGAAAGACTTATGTCAAGACGAAGATGTATTAGACACTTGGTTTTCTTCTTGGCTATGGCCAATATCTGTTTTTGATGGGATTCGAAACCCTGAGAATGAGGAGATTGAATACTATTACCCCACTCAAGATTTGGTGACCGGCCCGGATATTTTGTTCTTTTGGGTTGCTAGAATGATCATATCAGGCTATGCGTTCCGTGATGAAAAACCTTTTTCTAAAGTTTATCTTACAGGACTTGTAAGAGATAAGAAAGGACGTAAAATGTCTAAGCAATTGGGAAATTCTCCGGATGCATTAAAGCTTATTGACGATTACGGTGCGGACGCGGTTCGAGTAGGATTGATGCTGAGTTCAGCCGCAGGAAATGATCTACTTTTCGACGAGACGCTCTGCCAACAGGGGAAAAACTTTGCTAATAAAATCTGGAATGCCTACCGTTTGATTGAAGGTTGGGAAATCAAAGAGGATTTACAGCAACCAAAAGTTGCTGCTGAGGCACTTCAATGGTATGCAAATCATTTTGAAAAAACACTGGCGTGGGTTGATGAAAATTTTGAAAAATACAGAATTTCAGATGCCTTAATGTCGATATATAAGTTACTTTGGGACGATTTCTGCTCTTGGTTGTTGGAGTTGGTCAAGCCAGATTACGGTCAGCCTATAGATCAAATAACCTATACTGATATTATCGCCTTATTTGAAAAAAATTTGAGAATACTGCATCCTTTTATGCCCTTTCTTACCGAAGAATTATGGCATTTCATCAAGGAGCGCAAAACGGATGAAGCTCTCACGCTTTCCGCCTGGCCTCAGACTCAAAATTTCGATCAAAAACTCATAGCTGATTTTGAATTGGCACAGCAGATTATAGTCGGTATTCGCAACTTTAGAAATGAAAAAAATATTTCCTATAAAGAAAGCATCAGTCTATACATCAATACTGAGGCAGCATACTTTAGTTTTGAATCCAGTATTATAAAACTGGGAGGGCTAACAGCGATCAACTTTACTTCGCCACCAGAGGAATTGGTTGGAGGAAGTTTTAGGATAAATAATTTGGAACTTTTTATTCCTACCGATGCAGCTGAAGATCCTGAGGTCGAAAAGGAAAAATTAACTTCAGAGTTAAAATATACTCGTGGTTTTTTGGCTTCGGTAGAGAAGAAGTTATCCAATGAACGCTTTGTAGCCAATGCACCTGAAAAAGTTATCGCCTTAGAGCGTAAAAAAGCTGCAGATGCTAAAGAAAAAATAGTACTTCTAGAAAAGAATTTAGCATTGCTTTAAGGCAAGTGAGCAATTGTTTGGACACCTCCTTTGACCATATCGTTTACTTTTACGTCTAATGGAGTATTAAGGGGTAAAAAAAGATCTACTCGAGAGCCAAATTTGATGAATCCAGCATCCTCACCTTGAGTGACCTGAGTACCTTCTTCTGCGTAATTGACAATCCTTCTCGCTACCGCTCCTGCAATTTGACGATAAAGAATCTCTCCAAAGCTTTTGTTTTCTAAAACGATGGTGGTTCGTTCGTTGAGTTCGGATGATTTGGGATGCCAAGCCACTAAATATTTTCCTGGGTGGTATTTGCTAAAGTTGACTACTCCGCTCATGGTATAGCGAGTAACGTGTACGTTCAATGGTGACATAAAGATGGAAACTTGCAATCGTTTGTCTTTAAAATATTCTTTTTCGTACACTTCTTCCACTATTACAACTTTACCGTCGACTGGTGCGATGAGGTGATTGTCGTTTTTGGGTGTAACCCGTTTTGGGTTTCTAAAAAACTGCAGTACTAAGACCAGTAGAATTAGCGCTGCTAGTTGAACAAGCATTTTAACCCATTCTACTGAGATTTTATATTCTGCCAGTAGCGAAATTATCGCTACAAGAATAAACGTATTCATAATAATTCGGTACCCTTCTTTATGAAACATATTCCGATATTTTAAAAACAAGATAAATAAAAGGAGCAGTATAAAGTACACTGTCCATACGATCAAAAAAGCCACCGTGTCCTGGGATCAGCGAACCACTGTCTTTGACCAGGGCTTCTCTTTTAAATTTAGATTGTATAAGGTCTCCTATAGTAGCAGTAAGTACAATAACAATTGCGAGTAAAGGGAAGATCCATTTTTCTAATCCAGTATTCAATAGCATCAATAGGAAACTGATGGCCAAACAACTCAGGCCTCCACCCCAAAAACCTTCCCAAGTTTTCTTTGGTGAAATTGAAGGGAAGAGTAATGTTTTTCCCAAGCGTTTTCCAAACACATAGGCAAGACTGTTATTAGTCCAGATTAGTGCAAACATGATAAGAGTAATCAGGTTGTTGTCGGCACCGGATAATGAAGTAGTGGCTAAAATAAAATAGGCAGAACCAATAAGGTAAAAGAAAGTAAGTCCACCTCGTTGAAAAGGAGCTGAAGGATAGTTTACATCCTTCAAAAGGCAGTATGTTAAATACAAACTGGTCAGTAGGGTCAAAATTAAAAGACCGTAGTGTAAGGTGGGATGCACATTTTGCTTATAAAACTGATAAGTGAGTAGTCCAAAAAGTAAAAAAGAGACAGGACTTTTATGTTTTATAAGCTTTTGAAACTCAATGAGAGCCAAAGTTGAAAAGACAAATAGTACAATTAAAAATGATGGTTGAGACCAGCAAGCTGAAAATACAATCAGAGCTACATACAGTAAGCCGGAAACAGTCCTAACGAGCAGTTCTCTCATACCGATTTATTTTCACTTTACACAGAAAATGGAACCAAGGATTGTGTTGGGAAAAATAGGGGTGATTTGAAATAGTGAGCATAAATTCATTTGTCTTCTAAAAGCAAATATATGCTTTTTGAAGTAGTGCTAGACGCAGCAACTTCTTCGGGATCAGATTTAATTTTAAGAGTGGTGATGTTTGTTGGAATGGTCTTGGGGTATTTGTTCTTTAAAAAGGTCATCCCTTGGCTGACATCCCTTACCAATTGATCCATACTGGCTATAACAACAATCGTTTCAGGCAGATCAGAAAGTTTAAAATGCTTGATCTGATTTTCACTCAGTAAAATTTTTCCTGTATTTGAAATAAGGTATTCACAATCGATTAAAGCAGCTTTGTAGGCTTTAAGACTTCCAGAAGTTTCATTTACATAGCTGGTAGAAAACAAGTCTGAGTTTGTTTGATTTAAGCTGAGTATCTGTTGGTGTTCCCAATTGTTTTCCACACAAATTTCATTAAAATTACTCAGGAGTATGTCTTTAGATTCGTTGTAGAGAAAACGCCCTCCTTTACGAGTAAAATTTTTAGCAAATCCAATGTCTAAGGGGTCTTCTTCATTGGGTAAAAAAGGACTCTTTTTGGACTTTTGCGTTTTGCTTTTACCAAAAAACTTGTCCCAAATTCCCATAGTATGTCAATCACTTGCCCTCCTTAGCCTCTTCAATTTTTTCTTCGTTAGACAAATAGGGTCTTTTACCTAATATATTTTCTAAATCGTCTTTAAAAATAACTTCTTTTTCTAAAAGCCGATCGGCTAATTGAATTAATTTGTCTTTGGAAGTTGCAAGCAATGAGATTGCTCTCTCGTATTGCTTTTCAATTATTTCAGATATTTCATGATCAATTTTACGTGCCGTTTCCTCAGAATATGGCTTCGTAAAGTTGTATTCTGATTGTCCACTAGAGTCGTAATACGTAATATTTCCCAGCGTATCATTAAGTCCGTATACGGAGACCATAGCTCTGGCTTGACGGGTGACTTTTTCTAAGTCACTGAGTGCACCTGTAGAAATCTTATCGAACATGACTTTTTCTGCTGCTCTTCCCCCAAGTGCGGCACACATTTCGTCAAGCATTTGCTCCGTTCTTACGATTTGTCTTTCTTCAGGTAAATACCATGCAGCTCCAAGAGACTGTCCTCTGGGTACAATGGTTACCTTAACCAAAGGAGCAGCGTGTTCTAGTAACCAACTTACAATAGCGTGACCAGCTTCGTGGAAAGCAATGGTTTTCTTTTCTTCTGGAGTGATGATTTTGTTCTTCTTTTCTAATCCTCCGATGATACGGTCAACAGCATCAAGGAAATCTTGTTTACCAACTGATTTTTTATTTTTTCTGGCAGCGATCAACGCGGCTTCATTACAAACATTGGCTATATCTGCACCAGAGAATCCCGGAGTTTGTTTGGCTAGAAAATCTATATCTAAGGTTTTGATTACTTTGATGGGTTTCAAATGCACCTTAATAATCTCTTTGCGCTCGTTTAAGTCGGGTAGGTCAACATAAATTTGGCGATCGAATCGACCTGCACGCATTAGTGCCTTGTCCAGTACATCGGCTCTGTTGGTGGCAGCTATGACAATGACATTAGTGTCCGTACCAAATCCATCCATTTCAGTAAGCAGTTGATTGAGGGTGTTTTCCCTTTCATCATTTGAACCTGTGATATTGCTTTTCCCTCTCGCTCGTCCTATGGCATCAATTTCATCAATAAAAATGATGGACGGTGACTTGTCTTTTGCTTGTTTGAATAAGTCTCTTACTCTTGAGGCACCTACTCCCACAAACATTTCTACGAAGTCAGATCCAGATAGAGAGAAAAAAGGAACTTTGGCTTCGCCTGCAACAGCCTTAGCTAAGAGCGTCTTTCCTGTTCCTGGTGAGCCTACAAGCAGTGCTCCTTTGGGAATTTTACCTCCCAAAACAGTATATTTTTTTGGATTTTTAAGAAAATCAACGATTTCTTGCACCTCTTCCTTAGCGCCTTCCAGTCCGGCTACATCTTTAAAGGTAGTTTTGACATCTGTATTTTTATCAAATAGTTTTGCTTTGGACTTCCCAATGTTAAAGATTTGTCCTCCAGGCCCACCAGCACCTCCTCCAGACATACGTCGCATAAGAAAGATCCAAACACCTATAATAATGATAATTGGTAAAAATCCAATCAATGCATCAACCCAACGATTTTCAACGGTGATGAATTCAAGTCGAAAAACAATTCCTTGTTCCCGAGCTTTCTCAAGCTTTTCTTCAAAGAGTTCCAAACTCCCAACTTCAAATTGATAGTGAGGTCCGCGTGAATTGTCTTGACCAAACATATTTTTGGAATTTGCTGCTTGATGTTCGCTTTTTCCTAAGGCTTCTTCATTAAGGGTTACGCGTACACTACTCTTATTTCTGATAATAACAACCTCACTCACATCTCCTGCGTTGAGGTATTTTTCAAAATTAGAGATGTTGGTCTTACTGACCGATTGCCATGAGTCACTTCCTCCGAAGAGACTCATCCCCAAAAGGGCGAATATAATCGCACCGTAGAGCCAATAGATATTGAATTTAGGTGCTTGTGGTTTTTTATCTTCTTTCATAGCTTTTTTTAGTAGTTTGAAGCGATTTGAGTACTTTTCGCATCCCCCCAAAGTTCTTCAATATTGTAATATTCACGAATTTGATTTTGAAAAACGTGAACGACTACATTTACATAATCTATCAGTACCCATTCTGCATTGTCAAGCCCTTCTGTGTGAAAGGGTTTTTCATGCAATGCTTTACTTACAGTTTTCTGAACAGAATTGACGATGGCTGATACTTGCGTATTTGAATTTCCGCTGCACACAATAAAAAAATCACAAGGGGTATTATCCAGTTCTCTCAAATCCAACTGATGTATATTTTCTCCTTTTACATTTTCAATTCCAAGAATGACTTCTTCGACCAGTTGTATTTCCCTTTCTTTTTTATTTGCCATTAAGTTCCTCTATTTTCTGCAAATTTATTACTTTTTGAGTCGCAATTCACCTCTTCTATGGGCTATTTTAATATAATCAAACTTGATGCCACTACTTCAACCAATGATTATTTAAATCAAAGGCGATTAGAGGGCAATTGTAAGGACGGTGATTTGGTTTGGACAATGTATCAAACTGCGGGTAGGGGGCAAGTTAATAAAGCTTGGGAATCCGAAGCTGGCAACAGTCTTTCAATGAGTATTTACAGGGCTTTTGGAGCGTATGGCCCCAAGCAACCCTTTGCAATTGGTTCTGCTTTTGCAACGGCTTTAGTGCACACATTAAAGTTGCTCGAAGTCCCTGAATTGAATATTAAATGGCCAAACGACATTTTGTCATGTAATAAAAAAATTGGAGGGATCTTAATAGAAAATACATTTAAAAACAGTAAACTAACCAATAGTATTCTCGGTTTTGGATTGAATGTCAATCAGTCTGATTTTTCTAAATTTCCTCACGCGGCATCACTATTCAGCCTCACTAAGAAGAAATGGAATATTGAAAAAGTATTTGAGGCCTTAATTTATGCTCTTGAGCAAGATGAATTTACAAATCTGGTAAAGCATCGAGATGCCAACTTAGAGACATTTAATTCCTATTTATGGAGAAAAGGTAAACCCTCCAAATTTCAAGGGGTACAAAGTGTTTTTGAAGCCATTCCTTTGGAGGTTACTAAACAAGGAGGGCTAGTAATTACAAGTCTTGAAAATGAGCAAAAAAAAGAGTTGGCATTAGCCAATGCTAGGATACTATATACACAAAATTAAATCAAGGAGTCCAGTTGGCAGGATCTTTTCGCCATTCACTTAAATTCTGAGACTCTGTTTCTGTAATTTTATTTTGAGAAAGTGCAACATTCAAAAGTTGAGAATAATCACAAAGGGTTTGTAATTTTACATCTGCTTCTTCAAATGCTAGGGCTGCTTGAGGAAAGCCGTAAGTAAACAAAGCTAACATTCCAAGAACTTCACTTTTGGCTTCCCGCAAAGCGTTTACGGCATTAAGGCTACTTTTTCCCGTACTGATCAAATCCTCAATCACAACCACTTTTTGTCCAGAATCTAATTTCCCTTCAATTTGATTTTTTCGGCCGTGCTTTTTGGGTTCAGGACGCACATAAACAAAAGGAAGTCCCAGCTCTTGGGCAACCAACATCCCTATTCCAATAGCACCCGTGGCTACTCCAGCAATGATGATATCTGAATCGTAATTTGATCTAATTTCACTTGAAACCCACTGACACAGATTGGTCCTAATATCTGGATACGAAAGTGCTACTCTGTTGTCACAATAAATTGGAGATTGCCATCCACTCGCCCATGTAAATGGATTTTTTGGATTCAATTTAATTGCATTAATTTGTAAAAGTGACTCTGCGGTTTGCTGAGCTATTTTTTGATTAAAGATCATTCTCAAATGTATAAAGTTTTTTATAACCAGAAACTAATTTATTTGACCACTGAACTGATTGAAAATTCCAATGAATTTCCATTGTTTTTTGCCAAATATACTACAGTTAATAGCTTAATGAAAGCATTAAAATCAAAGAAGGTATCTGGAGTTTACTTTTATCATCCAAATAAAGAAAAATTAGAGCAACATTTTTTTAAACGATTTCCCAAGGTTGAAGCCGCAGGGGGGCTTGTTGAGCACAAAGATGGGAGATTTTTGTTCATCTACAGAAACAATAAATGGGATTTACCCAAAGGGAAAATTGAAAAAAAAGAAATCATTCTGACTGCTGCAGTACGTGAAGTAACAGAAGAGACAGGTACAGCAGACCTTATCGTATCCAAACCACTCCCAATAACTCATCATATCTACAAAGCAAATGGGAAGTATAAATTAAAATTAACGCATTGGTTTCTGATGAAGACAAAATACGATGCACCACTAGTTCCTCAAATTGAGGAGAACATTCAAAAAGCAGAATGGAAAACTAAAGAGGAAATACCTGAGATACTCGAAAATGCCTACGAAAACATTAAAATTGTGATTGACAAAGTAATAAACTAGCTTGGTTTACTTCAGTTTGACTGCTTTGGGAACTAAAGATGAAAAGTCACCCTTGTGAAGCATAATTTCTCTTACTATACTACTGCTGATGAAGGCATGCCCTGCCGAGGTAAGTAAAAAAACAGTTTCACAGCCTGAAAGTCTTCTGTTCATTTGGGCGACACTTTTTTCAAATTCAAAATCAGCAGGATTTCTAAGGCCTCGTATAAGGGCATCAGCATTAACTTTTTTGCAAAAATCAATGGTCAAACCTTCGTAGGACTCTACACTTATTTTTGGATTGTTTTTATTGGTCTCCTTGATAAAATCCATACGTTGCTTGAGGCTGAACATATTTTTTTTCTCTTTGTTTTCTCCTACGGCAATAATCAGCTCATCGCAGAGCGGTATTGCTCTTTCAATAATTTCTTGATGCCCTATGGTTATAGGGTCAAAAGAGCCGGGAAAAACGAATCGTCGCATGTTGGTTGTGTTATACTTACTTTAAAGCAGTTTGTAAAAGGTAACTAAAAAAATCTGAAAGTTCAATGCCCATGGCGTTCAACTGTTGGGGGATGATGCTCTTAGCAGTCATTCCAGGGACACTATTAATCTCTAAAAGGTGTGGGATGCCGTCGACAAAAATATATTCACTTCTCACCACTCCTTTCAGTCCAAGTTTTTTGTAAAACAACCTACTCCAATTTTCGACTGCCTTTTGCCAATGTTCTGGGAGTTCAGCAGGGGTAATTTCTTGAGATTTACCTTCGTATTTGGCTGCGTAATCAAAAAAATCATTTTCGCTGATGATTTCTGTAATGGGAAATACCTCAATAGTATCGTTAAATTTTGCTACGCCTACGGAAACCTCTCTGCCCTCCAATGCAGTTTCAATCAATAGTTGATGGTCCTCTTTAAAAGCCTCCTTGATGGAGCCCTCAAGTTCGTTAGCTGAATTTACTTTATAGACCCCAAAGCTACTACCTGCTCTATTTGCTTTCACGAAGCAAGGCAAACCGACAGTTTTCTGTATTTTTTCTAAATCAATGGGATCTCCTTGATTGAGTTCAAAATATTTTGCAGTAGGGACATTCCAAGCGCGAAGTACACTCAGACAATCTCTTTTATTAAAGGTTAAAGCCGCATTGTAGCTGTCTGTACTGGAAAATGGAATTTCAAGCAGTTCCCACAAGGCAGCCAATTGTCCGTTTTCGCCCGGAGCACCGTGAACTGCGTTAAAAATCACATCGAGTTCTAAATTTTTTTGCCCGTCGTTTAGAGTAAAATCACCTTTGGAAACTATGTATTTATTGTTGTGGTCGTCAATAGCAGTCCAATCTGATGAATCGATCGTTATGAGGTATGTTTCCCACAGATTGCGATCCAAATTTGAGAAAACAGTTTTTCCACTTTGAATTGAAATTTCATATTCAGAGCTGAATCCACCGCAAACAACACCTACCTTTTTTTTGCTCATTTGCACTTTAACTATTTTACAAAGGTATAGCATTTCACAGCAACCCAAAAAACCTAGGTTTTATTATCTTTGACCAGATTTAAAATCATGAATTTTTTACGTTTTCTTTTCAGTAAGCCTTTCTACAAACAATTATTCTATTTGGGTTTGGGCGCATTGGGTTTATTTTGGGTAATATCATTTACACTAAAGTTGATTACCCATCACCAAGAATATCTAGAAGTACCGAATTTAGAGGGTGTTGCTATCTCAGCCCTCCCTTCCTTTATGGAGCAGCAAAACCTGCGTTTTGAAATCATTGATTCTACTCGATTTGTTCCTGACCTTCCTCCACTATCGGTGATTGATCATTTACCGAGTGCTGGGAGTGAAGTAAAAAAGAACAGAAAAATTTACCTAACAGTAAACCCGTCTGGTTATCGCCAAATTACCGTTCCAAATTTGATTCAAATAACCAAAAGGAATGCGGAATCCATGATCAATGCCGTAGGCTTTGAGTTGGGAGAAATTACGTACAAAGATAATATTGGAAAGGATATGGTTTTAGAGATTGCACATAAAGGAAAAATTATTAGCCCAGGAGTCTTACTCCCAAAAACGAGTAAAATTGATTTAGTTTTGGGTAATGGAAAAAGATAACTTATCCTCGGAGCAGCAAGTTCCAGATTCGGATATACTTTACGAACACTATTCTTTTACAGCCGATCAAGGACAGTCGCCCTTACGGGTGGACAAATTTTTGATGTCGCGGATTGAAAAAGTGACACGAAATAAAATCCAACAAGCTGCTAAAGCTGGGAGTATCTATGTGGGTGGTCAAACTGTAAAATCAAATTACAAAGTCAAAGCTGGGGATGAGGTAAAGGTTCTTTTTGCACACCCACCCTATGAAAACTTGCTTACAGCTGAAGCAATTGATTTGGATATTGTTTATGAGGATGAAACAGTAGTTGTACTCAACAAGCCTGCGGGTTTAGTTGTTCATCCTGGCCATGGTAATTATTCTGGAACACTTTTAAATGGCCTGTTGTATCATTTTGAGCAGTTACCCAAAAACAGCAACAATAGACCAGGTCTGGTTCATCGAATAGATAAGGATACTAGTGGGTTATTAGTTGTAGCAAAAACAGAAGAGGCCATGACGCATCTTGCAAAACAGTTTTTTGACAAAACTTCAGAGCGTAAATACCTAGCCCTAGTGTGGGGAGATTTTGAAGTAGAGGAGGGGAGTGTTGAGGGTGCCATTGGCAGACATCCTAAAAACAGACTTCAGATGACAGTATTTGACGATAACTCTCAGGGGAAAGAGGCAATTACCCATTTTAAGGTCATTGAGCGTTTTGGCTATGTTACCCTATTAGAATGTCAGTTAGAAACCGGTAGAACACATCAAATCAGGGCGCATATGAAACATATAGGTCATACTCTTTTTAATGATGCGCGCTACGGAGGTAACAAAATCCTTAAAGGAACCAGCTTTACCAAATACAAACAGTTTGTTGAAAACTGTTTTACGCTGCTCCCACGTCAAGCATTACACGCCAAAACCCTCGGATTTATTCACCCCTTAAGCGGAAAAAAAATAGAGTTTGATTCACCAATTCCAGCTGATTTAGATCAAACCCTGCAAAAATGGCGTCATTACGCCCAGCATAAGAAATTGCAATAGTAATATTTAAAGCTTTAATTTAGTATTCTTGGAAAGGCTGATAAAAGCAGTTACTTTTGATTAAAAGGAAAAATTAAATTATACGATTAGGAACTATGAAGCTATTAATTTCACCTGCCAAATCTCTAGAATTTGAAAAAGAACTCCCTCTTGAAAAAACGACTACACCCGTTTTTGTTGATGACGCTTCTTATATTAATTCCATTTTAAAGGAGCAATCAGTTGCGGATTTGAGTAAGCTGATGCATCTTTCAGAATCATTGGCCACCTTAAATTGGGATCGTAATCAGGAATTTAAATCTCCTTCTACCAAATCAAAAGCAGCAGTTTTTGCTTTTAATGGAGATGTCTACACTGGCTTAGATGCCTACTCTCTTTCTAAAGAGAAAATGGAATCAATGCAAGACAAGCTTCGTATTCTATCCGGCTTGTACGGGATTTTAAAACCCTTAGATGAAATTCGTCCTTACAGACTTGAAATGGGAACTTCATTGAAGCTTGGCACTCATAAAAATCTTTATTCTTATTGGAAAACCAAGCTAACTGCTCAATTGAATGCTGAGTTGAAGGAAGGAGAATTAGTCGTTAATCTTGCAAGTAAGGAGTATTTCAGTGCGCTTGATGCTGGTTCTATCCAGGCAGAAATAGTGACTCCACATTTTAAAGACTTTAAAAATGGAAAACTTAAAATAATTTCATTCTTTGCAAAAAAAGCACGTGGAATGATGGTGCGTCACTTGATAGATCAGGATGCCTCTTCTATTGAAGATATCAAAAGTTTTACAACTGCAGGTTATGCCTACAGTGAGGCTGAAACACTTGATGCTTTAAATCCAGTCTTTATTCGCTAACTGCTAGTTGCCTTTCTTTTTTTAGATTTTTTTGGTCGTCTGACCCCATTACTTCCTTTGATGTTTTTTCCCCTGCGGGTTTTTTTGTCGCCTTTTCCCATGGTACACTGATTTGGTTACCACTAAAATACAACATTTAGAAATTTTTTAGCTCAGCAGCTATACCCAAAATATTTTCTTTGTAGTAGGTGGTAATAAATTCAGAATTTAAATGTGCACTTCCTTCTAAGCCTTCTGTGATGAGAACCTTGTTTAGGTCTAAGGAAGTATACGACTTTAAGAGAGAAATAGACAGTGGTGCGTAACTGTAATGCCAGGGTTCATAATAAAATCCTTTTCTATTTGGGTTTTGGGTATAGGGTAAATAAAATCCAAATTTTTTAGCATGCTGATCCATCCATTTTTTAAGTTGTGTATAAGGTCCTTTATTGTGAAACTTTTCAGCTACTAAAACATCTCCAACTTTAGGTTTTGATCCATCAACAATGTCTACATCTGTTCCCCAGTGATGTCTTGAAGTACCAGGAAGTGTAGAATATTCAATGATTTTTTTGATATTTTGTTCGGGGCTAAGCCCTGCTGTTTCGTTGGCCTTGTACTTGCGATTCCAAATTGCCTTTTGTCTGTCATAAGATCGATAGCCGGATACAATTTCCAGTACAACCCCCTCTTTTTTAGCTGCCTTTCGCATTTTTTCAAATGCCTTTCCTGCTTTTTTAGCTAATGGAATGGTCTCCTTATACAAGGGGAGTTCACTCATGCCTAATAGCATTTCTGTTGAATATGGATTTTTAGGTAAAGAGTTTGCCCAAAAAGGAGTACTTGCCAGACCAAAAGAGGTAAAAAGAAAATTTCTACGATTCATCAATTATCCATTTTATAAAGCGTTGGTGAACTCCTATGGGTTTAATTTCAAAAGGAGTACCTATGGCTTGAAATCCATTATTCAAATATAAGGCATTTGCATTGACCCTAGCATTGAGCCATATGTTCTCAACCTTTGAGTCTTCTTTGAGTCTTCGAACTATGTTTTGAATTAATTGACTGGCTATTTTTCTTCTTTGGAATTCAGGATGCACTGCCATGGCACGAAGCTGAAAACCAATTTGATCGTTATAATCAGGGCAGCAATTAGGCATGGCACTTAAAATTCCAACCAGCTGAGAAGAACTATAGGCTCCCAAATGAATGCTTTGAGGATGATTGTCATTTTCCAGCTGACAGCTATCGTAGGGCTGACCTTTTCGAAGTAGTGGATGGCGAAGCTCATAGGTTTGCTTTGCAAGAATTTCTTTTATTTGTATATCCATTATTAAAAAATTAACAACCAAATAAGGAGTTGTTTCTCTAGGTAAAACTATCTTTAAGACATGAAAATTAATCTTTTTTTATGGGTTTCCCTGCTCACTTGTTCTCTCCTTTTAAGTCAGGAAAGAAGACCAATTAAAGGAAAGCTACTTTATAAGAACACTGTTGTGGTTGCAGCCAATGTAGTCAACAATTCAGCCCAAACAAATACCATTACTGACAGTGAAGGTGAATTTGAAATTGAGGTGGCTGAAGGTGATGAGGTTATATTTTCATCTGTTCAATACCAAATTCGTGCGGTTACAATCACCCCTGAAATTTTGGCTAAAAATCGATTGGTAGTCACTTTGACTGAAAATATCAATGAACTAAGAGAAGTAGTTGTTACCACTGAAGATGTTGAACGGTTTTTGGAATTGAAAGAAGAGGAATTTAAAGGATTTGATTACGAACAAGACAAATCGACTCGGGTGAACAATACGCTTACAGATGACCGCCTTTTGACTCAAGGCATAGATTTTGTCAATATAGCCAAGTTGATTGTCAAAGCACTAAACTCAAAGCCTGAAGAAGAAAGAATGCGAATGAAACCCAGTGAGGTACTTCCGCAAGTCTTTGAAGATTCTTTTTTTGAAAATGACCTCAAACTTCAAAAAGATCAGGTGGTAGGCTTTTTAGAATATATTGATACTCAAATGAAAACAAGCGCTTTGCTAAAGCAGAGTATGCAGTTTCAACTTATAGACTACCTGATCAATCAGAGCGAGACTTATAAAGAAACTTTAATAGAATAAGATGTCTTTTGGCCTGCCCTTGACGATCTACCTCTTTTTAATTTCCTTTTTGAATGGGATTCAAACAAATACCCACAAATTCTATGTAAGCACTACAACTGTAGAGTTTAAATCAGAAGCGAAAACAATAGAAATTATTTCTCAGGTTTTTACTGACGATCTTGAGGCAGTTTTAAAATTGAAAGACCAAGAGCTCACTTTAGACCCCGATTCGTATCAAGAACGTATTGACGCGCTAATTGCCAATTATTTTAAGCAAACTCTTCAATTTTCTTCGAAGGGAGAATTGTTGGATTATGTCTTCTTGGGGAAAGAATATAAAAATGATATTACAAAATGTTATATCGAACTACGGTTAGCTGAAGTGCCAGATAATATAGAACTTTACAATGGCTTGTTTTTATCGCTTTTTAACGAGCAACAGAATATTATCCACTTTAAAAATGCTGATCAGCGAAAAAGCTATTTGCTTCATCAAAAAAAATCTCGTGTTTCTTTGTCAATGACCAATTAATTTTAACAATGGAGTCTCTTTAGATTTGTATATTTAGACCAAAACAAATCAGTTATCATGAAAAGTATCACATACCGATTGAATTTTTCCATTATTTTTCTTGTTTTAGGGTCATTTTTATTGAATGCCCAAACCCAACAAGGTCATACTAATAACAACAAGTTCAAGCAGCTTTACGACCAGTTTGCAGATCCAAATAGATACCACAACGCAGCAGGAGCTCCCGGGGTAGATTATTTTCAGCAAAAGGTCGATTATGTTATGGATATTGAGTTGGATGATGAAAACAGTCGATTGTATGGTGAGGAAACCATAACCTATACCAACAATTCACCAGACCAATTGCCTTATTTATGGATCCAATTGGACCAAAACATTCGTAAAAAAGATGCTCCAGCCTTGGAAAAAAATGGGTCTGGTAATTCAGTTACCATGCGACCTTCTTCATTTGTAAGCAATTACATTAATGAACCTTTTGATGGAGGATTTAATATTGATTGGGTTAAAGATGAAAAAGGGAATCCACTCCCACACAAAATCAATCAAACGATGATGCGAGTTGACCTTCCACAACCAATTCCCTCAGGAGGTTCTTATGTTTTTAAAATCAAGTGGTGGTATAATATCAATAATCACGTTGAAGGAAGAGGACGTTCAGGTTACGAGTTTTTTGAGGAAGATGGGAATAAAGCCTATGTGATCGCACAGTTTTTTCCTAGGCTTTGTGTATACAATGATGTTGAAGGCTGGCAAAATTATCAGTTCTGGGGCAATGGTGAGTTTGCTTTAGAATTTGGGGATTATGAAGTAAACATTACCGTACCTGCTGATCATATTATGGAGGCAACGGGAAGTCTACAAAATCCAAAAGAGGTATTGAGTAGGGAAGAATACAAGCGTTTTACTGCATCAGCAAAGAGCTTTGACAAGCCTCTATTGATCGTTACCGAAGAAGAAGTTCGAGAAAAAGAACAATCTTTTTCTAATAAGAAAAGCACATGGAAATATCACGCTAAAAATGTAAGGGATTTTGGTTTTGCAACTTCGAGAAAATTTATTTGGGAGCGTCAAGCAGTTGAGCTTGGGACACAAAATATCATGGCTGTTTCCCTTTATCCCAAGGAAGGAAATCCTTTATGGGAAGCGTATTCTACCAAAGCTGTGGTACAAACTTTAAAAACCTATTCAAAGTTTACTTTTGACTATCCCTACCCAAAAGCTGTTTCAGTCCATGCCAAAAATCAAGGAATGGAATATCCGATGATCTGTTGGAATTACGGCCGACCTGACGAAGAGGGAAATTATTCAGATCGTACAAAATTTGGAATGATTAGCGTAATCATTCATGAAGTTGGACACAACTTTTTCCCCATGATAGTCAATTCTGACGAACGTCAATGGGGTTGGATGGATGAAGGTTTAGATACTTTTGTTCAGTATTTAACAGAGCAAGAATTTGGAGCTACTAATCCTGAAGCCATTCCAGGACTTACGGCTTATCCATCTAGACGGGGTGCGCCTGAAAAAATAGTCCCCTATATGGCAGGTGATCAAGAATTTATTTCACCGATTATGTCTAACCCTGAGAATGTTTACCAACTTGGACCCAATGCCTATGCTAAGCCGGCAACTGCATTGAATATTTTAAGAGAAACAGTAATGGGTAGAGAGGCTTTTGATCATGCCTTTAAAACGTATGCACAGCGCTGGATGTTTAAACATCCTACTCCCGAAGACTTTTTTAGAACCATGGAAGATGCCTCAGCCATTGATCTAGATTGGTTCTGGAGGGGTTGGTTTTACACTACTGATGTAGTGGATATTGGAGTAAAAGGGATAAAGAAGTATTATTATTCTGACACTCCTGATCAGAAAATTAAGGATCGTTTTGAGCAATATGGCTACGATCTAGAAGATCTACCCGATATGGTTTTTAAAATTGATGAAGAGAGCGAGTCTTTTGATCCAAACACAGCAAGTGAGAATCCTATCGGAGATTCACAAATCCTTCAAGAATATTTAGAGGAAGAAGGCTTAAATAGCAGTGAGATTCCCGCTTATTTTTACGAAGTGGAATTTGAAAAACCCGGTGGGTTGGTCATGCCACTTATCGTGGAATACGCTTATGCAGATGGTACAAAAGAACGGATAACTTATCCGGTTCAACTTTGGAGAAAAAACGATGCTAGCGTCAAAAAGATCATTGCTTCGGACAAAGAGCTGGTTTCAGTAACTGTCGATCCCGACAACGAGACCGCTGATGTGAATACGGACAATAACAGTTGGCCTAGAAAGGAAAGTCCTTCTGACTTTGATAAATTCAAAGAAAAAATTAAAGGCTGATGTCTAAAAAACGGTTGAATCTCCTTTGATTTTCAGCCGTTTTTTTATGAAACCTCCTATATTTGCTTAAAATCTAGTACATGTTTTTATTTATCAGTGGGACTGAAATAGTTTTTGTGTTTTTTATTGTCTTGCTCGTTTTTGGTGCAGACAAGATTCCATCTATTGCACGAACTTTGGCAAAAGGAATGACTCAAGTAAGACAGGCAACTAACGATATTAAAAGTGAGATTCAAAAAACAGTTGATTCGGATATTGAAAATCCTACCAAATCAATTGCAAATGAATTCAAAAAAGAGGTGGATGAGGTCAAAAAAGATTTTACAGACCTTGAAGATTCTATTCGCAGAGATTTATAATACCCTACTTAGTGTAAGTCCGTCTCTAAGCGGTATTAAAGTTGTTTGTATCCTGTGATCACTTCTCAATTTATCGTTGTATTTTTTTAAGGCAGTAGTAGCCTGATCGCTAGGATCTGCATTCCGAAGTACCTTTCCGCTCCAGATAACATTGTCAGAGATAATCAAACCTCCTTGACGCATTTTAGGAAGTACTTCTTTAAAATAGGCATCGTAATTTTCTTTATCTGCATCGATAAAAACCAAATCATAAGGACCCTCAATCTGAGGTAACAACTCCAGCGCTTTTCCTAAATGACCTTTTATTTTTGAAGTAAATGGACTTTTTTTAAAATAGCGTTTTTGAATGCTTACTAATTCTTCGTTATGGTCGATGGTGTGTATTATGCCCTCCTCAGCCAAGCCCTCCGCCAAACTCAGGGTTGCATAGCCTGTATAAGTTCCAATTTCCACTATCGTTTTAGGTGCTATTAAATGTGATAGAAGACTTAGAAATCGCCCTTGTAATCTGCCACTCATCATTCTTGGCTGAAGTACTTTTTGATGTGTTTCCTTTTCCAGTTCAATAAGAATTTCTGGAACTTGCTCACTGTGGTTGGTAGCATAAGAGAACCATTCTTCATTGATACCTTCGGAGGGAAATGGTGTATTATTTTTTGGGTCTGGCATATTCAAAACGTTCTAATAGTGTGGGTAGTGCATAACCGTCTAGTCCGTTAATACTGACAATTTCTCCTTTGTCCAACTGAACCCACCCATCAGTTCCTAATAGTGCTTCTTGAATGTAGATATGTTCTATCTGACCGACAATTAGTATGGTATCATTTTCCTCAATTGGATATTCATTTACATAACTGCATCCTAGCTGAATCGAGGCTCCTTTGACATAAGGAGCAATCCACCCTTCTTTTTTTTCAGAGCTGAGATTGGTTTGGTCAAATTCCGAAATTTCTTCAGGATATTTAGCTGAGGTGTGGTGTGCATCTTCAATTTGAGTTTTTGAAATAGAATTGAGAGTAAAAACTCCTGTCGATTTCATATTGGCATGTGAATGCCTTGGAACGGTAGTAGGGCGTAAGATAAAACCAATCAATGCCGGGTTGCTTCCCAAATGAACTACAGAGCTAAAAACAGCGAGGTTATCTACTCCTGAAGCAGAAGCTGTCCCCAACAGGTGTGCAGATTTATATCCTGTGACACTGTTGATTAGATTGAGGCGATAAATTTTTGATAAGCCCTCAAGCTCTGATTTTTCAAAATGATGCATAGTTTTTTTTTCAAAGATAGCCAAAGATAATACAGTCTTTTAACTAGCTGTTCGATTTCTTGTCAAATTGAAGAACAAAATAGATGATGACGATAACGGCAACAATCAAAAGCCCAATATAGCTATAGTGATCAGTTAATTCTCCCGTAGAAAGAAAGCCATTTAAAATCTCACCGTCAAGTAAAGAAATGAATAAAGCTATTGGGAGTAAAAGAAGTAGAAATCTAAATTTTTTCAAACGATTCATTTATTTTAAGATATACACGGATATAGTTATAGATTCTTTAAATTTATAAAAACTAATAGCAAAGCATATGATCTTAATCAATACCTTAATTTTCTTTATTTTAAGTTTTAGTACTCAAACAGCAACCATTGAAGGAACCTGGATCACTCAAGACGACGAAACAGGAAGACAAAAATCGGAGGTACTAATATATAAAGAAAACGGTAAACTTTATGGAAAAATCACCAAACTTCTTTTGCCAGAAGATAAGGGTAAAAAATGTGTCAATTGTAAAGGGAAGAATAAAGATCAGCCGATAGAGGGTATGGTAATTATCAAAGATTTAACACTCGAAGATGATACCTGGGAAGACGGAACTATATTGGACCCAAAATCAGGTAAAGTCTACGACTGCTATATCGGATTTCAAGACAGCAATACGCTTAAAGTTCGTGGTTTTTTGGGGTTTTCTCTTTTGGGGCGTACTCAAATATGGAAACGAAAATAGATTAAAAAAAACCGTCCAGTTGTAGAGACGAGACGGTTTATTAACTTAAACTAAAAACAAAAAATGAACTAAATGAATTAATAGTGCTGATTCATTAATTATAATTCAAAGATATGGTAAAAACAGTATTTTTTCATCACTGTTATAATTAAAAAAGCCACTTTTATTAAATAATCAATAATTCATCCTTAAAATCATATCTATTTATTTTCTGGGGTAATTTTATCTAAATTCACAAAAAAGAGGATTGATTTACGATATCTTTGCAGTACATATGATATGTATATAACATAGGGTGTTTAGCTCAGTTGGTTTAGAGCGCTACCTTGACAGGGTAGAGGTCATAGGTTCGAATCCTATAACACCCACATTTTCTATAGTTTTAATTTTCATAAATTAGAATTATAGTTTATTTACATATTTAAAGTAACCACAAATCAATTAAAATTTTTGCTCATTTTCAGTATTTGCTACAGCACAAATTTTTGCTCAGCAGCAGCAAGTAGAGCTCAATTATCTTACGGAACTGCCTTTTCAAACATCCAACGATACAGATTATTATCATCTTGAATCCTCCTTATTGCTTAGAGGGATAACTGCAGCTGTGTTTGATTTGGCGAAGCAGTACAAAGACCAGGAAAAAGACGTGCTCTTTAAACTATATTTTAAAAGTAAAACCGGGGCCAGTTTGTCGATAGATTACGCAATTGATGCCATGTCATTAAACGCTCATCTATCCTCTTCTAAGAGGTCGAATTTGTTTAAAAAGTATACTTATAATTGGATCAATCGTTCTTTTCGCTCGAACATCCCTTTTGAGGACTGATTTTTAGAGTATGGGCAGCAAACAATAATTGCTCCTTTTTTTAGTAATTGAGGTTGAACTTCTTTATCTTTTGCTATTCAAATTAAATAAAATGGCAGCTAAAAACGCTAAACTCTATTGGAGAACGAACTTAAAATACCTCGCCATACTTTTATTGATATGGTTTACGGTTTCGTTTCTTTTTGGGATTGTCTTTGCAGAGACACTCAATCAATTTCAAGTAGGAGGTTTTCTTCTTGGGTTTTGGTTTGCTCATCAAGGAGCCATATACACTTTTGTCATTTTGATATTTGTGTATGTTTATCTGATGAATCGATTGGATAAAAAGTTTGATGTTGATGAGATTTAAAAACTAAATTTATGAGTGCACAAATTTGGACTTACCTATTGGTTGGTGCAACCTTCCTTTTATACATTATTATAGCGATTATTTCCCGCGCGGGCTCAACCAAAGAATTCTATGTTGCAGGTGGGGGAGTAAGCCCTATTGCCAATGGTATGGCAACTGCCGCTGACTGGATGTCTGCGGCCTCCTTTTTATCCATGACTGGATTGATTGCATTTATGGGGTTTTCTGGAGGGCAGTATCTAATGGGCTGGACAGGAGGTTATGTGTTGCTAGCTCTTTTACTGGCACCTTATCTCAGAAAGTTTGGAAAATTTACCGTACCTGACTTTATCGGAGAACGCTATTATTCAAAAAATGCCAGATTGATAGCTTTGATCTGTGCCTTATTCGTATCCTTTACCTATGTAGTAGGACAAATGAAAGGCGTAGGTGTAGCTTTTGCTCGTTTTCTAAACGTACCCTTTGATACAGGAGTGCTCATTGGAATAGGGATAGTATTTTTCTACGCCGTTTTAGGGGGGATGAAAGGAATTACCTACACCCAAGTGGCTCAGTTTTGCGTGCTTATTTTTGCGTTTACAGTTCCCGCTATTTTTATATCCCTTCAGATGACAGGAAATCCAATTCCTCAACTTGGTTTTGGTTCACGTGGACCTGATGGGGTTTTCTTACTCGAAAAGCTCAACCAACTTTCGGTTGATTTAGGTTTTGATTCCTACACTAGTGTTGATCAAAATAATTTGGTCAATATGTTTTTTATCACAGGAGCACTGATGTTTGGAACAGCAGGCTTACCTCATGTTATTGTTCGATTTTTTACCGTACCCCGAGTAAAAGACGCGCGTATTTCTGCAGGATGGGCATTGTTGTTTATTGCAATACTCTACACTACAGCTCCAGCTGTAGCAGTCTTTGCTCGAACCAATATACTCAACACCTTATCAAATGCTTCTTACGAAGAAGTACCAGAGTGGTTTACCAATTGGGAAAGTACTGGCTTACTCTCTTTTGATGACAAAAATCAAGACGGAACCATACAATATGTTGCCGACCCTGTGATCAATGAACTTAGTGTTGATCAGGATATCATAGTGTTGGCAAATCCGGAAATTGCCAACCTGCCTGCTTGGGTAATCGGATTGGTAGTAGCGGGTGGTTTAGCTGCTGCACTTTCAACCGCAGCAGGTTTACTCTTGGTCATTTCAACTTCCATTTCTCATGATTTATTAAAAAACTATCTGAGACCAGACATAAGCGAAAAAGGCGAATTGTATGCTGCAAGAATTGCCATTGCTGTAGCTGTAGTTGCGGCTGGTCTTGCTGGGATGAATCCACCTGGTTTTGTGGCTCAAGTTGTAGCCTTAGCTTTCGGATTAGCTGCTTCCTCCTTTTTTCCAGCCATAATTTTAGGTATATTCGATAAGCGAATGAATAGACAAGGTGCACTCAGCGGAATGATAGTAGGGATTCTTTTTACAGCGGCCTATATAGTTTATTTTAAGCCTCAATTAGGAGGGCCCGGTCTTCCAGAGAACTTTTGGTGGGGAATTTCACCTGAAGGAATTGGTACACTTGGAATGTTGTTGAATTTTGCTGTTGCATTGCTAGTATCTAGAATGACAAGTCCACCTCCTCAGGAAGTTTTAGAACTGACAGAACGAATTCGAACTCCAAGAGGGGCAGAAAATTAAGGAGCAGTTATACATTAAACCAAAAATTTGAATATATAATGAGTCAAAAAATTCAATCGCTTTCTGGCTATTTTCACGAATACCAGAAAAGCGTGCATCAACCTGAACAGTTTTGGAGCAGAATAGCCAACGATTTTCATTGGAAAAAACCTTGGGATAAAGTGCTTTCTTGGGATTTCGAAGGTCCTGATATCAAATGGTTTGAAAATGCTCAATTAAACATTACAGAAAATATTTTTGAACGTCATTTATTTACCCATGGAGATAAGACTGCTATTATTTGGGAGCCAAATGACCCTGAGGAAGCTGAACGAAGAATCAGCTATAAAGAACTATTTGAACTTAGCTGCCAATTTTCTAATGCGCTTGAAAGGCAAGGAATTCAAAAAGGTGACCGAGTAATCATTTACATGCCCATGATTCCAGAGGCTGCCATAGCCATGCTTGCTTGCGCAAGGGTCGGAGCAGTCCACTCAGTTGTTTTTGCTGGATTTTCCTCCAATGCTTTGGCAGATCGCATCAACGATTGTGAAGCTAAAATGGTTTTGACCTCTGACGGTAACTTTAGAGGAGCAAAAAATATAGCAATAAAAGCAGTAGTTGATGAGGCACTGGAAAACACCAGTTGTGTAGAAAAAGTAATTGTTTGCCAACGCACCAAGACAGCTGTGACTATGAAAGCTGATCGAGATCTTTGGTGGCATGAAGTGATTCAAAATGAATCTAAGGAGCATAAGGCAGCTAGCCTAGATGCGGAGGACTTACTTTTTATACTATACACTTCAGGATCAACGGGTAAACCGAAGGGTGTGGTTCACACTACAGCAGGCTATATGGTCTATACACATTATTCGTTTTCAAACGTTTTTCAATACGAACAAGACGATGTCTATTGGTGTACTGCAGATGTAGGCTGGATTACAGGACATTCTTACATTGTATATGGCCCACTTTTAGCTGGAGCAACAACACTGATGTTTGAAGGGGTACCGACCTATCCAAATGCCGGTCGATTTTGGGAGATTGTGAACAAATATAAAGTCAATCAATTCTATACAGCTCCTACTGCTATTCGAGCTTTGCAGGCCTATGGTCTAGAACCTTTAGAACCCTATTCACTGGACTCTTTAAAAGTAATTGGCTCTGTTGGAGAACCAATTAATGAAGAGGCTTGGCATTGGTATCACGATCATATTGGAAAGGGAAAATGCCCTTTAGTGGATACATGGTGGCAAACGGAAACTGGTGGAATCATGATTTCTCCTCTAGCAGGAATTACACCGAACAAGCCTGCCCACGCTTCACTTCCATTACCGGGGATACAGCCTATTATCGTCGATGCTGAGGGGAATGAGCTCAAGGGGAATAATGTTGAGGGTAACCTCTGTATCAAATTTCCATGGCCTTCCATGTTAAGGACTACTTATGGTGATCACAAACGCTGCAAAGAGACCTATTTTTCAGCTTACCCAGGACTTTACTTTACTGGCGATGGAGCCAAACGAGATCACGACGGCTATTTGAGAATTTTAGGGAGGGTAGATGATGTAATAAATGTTTCAGGTCACCGAATGGGAACTGCTGAAGTTGAGAACGCCATCAACGAACACCCGAAGGTTATTGAATCTGCAGTTGTTGGATTCCCTCATGAAATTAAAGGACAAGGAATCTATGCTTATGCTATCTGCGATATGGAAGGACGAACAGAAGAAGGACTTGTTCAGGAGATAAAAGATACAGTTCGAAAAATTATCGGTCCAATTGCAAAGCCAGATGAAGTTCAGATTGTCCCTGGTTTACCTAAGACACGTTCGGGTAAAATTATGAGAAGAATTTTAAGGAAAGTTGCGAGTAAAGACATATCAAACTTGGGAGATACATCAACCCTACTCAATCCTGAAATTGTCGATCAAATAATTAAAGGTGCTGGAATAAAACATTCTTAGCCTTCGGCACAGTATTCGTCACCGACTTCAAAGGATTCATAGACTTCCTTGGATACATTTCCTTGGCGAACACCATCGTCAGGAATTGATGGAAGATTTTGATCTCCGTAAGATCTAATATTTTCATCTGTTTGAAGCACAAAATAGTACACAGCGTTCTGAGCTACTTTTTGGATTATCTGACCACAGCGCTCGTCCTCTTTTTGACAGTTTAAAAAACTTAGCATCATTAAAAAAAGAGAAAGCTTCTTCATCAGCCCTTAAAGTGATTTAAAAAAAGGGACTAAACGTTCAAGTTGCAATGCTCGAGATCCTTTAATAAGTACGTCATTAAAGTTCCAATTCGATTGGTCAAAGGAGTTTGTGAAGGCGTTCAGATCATTAAATTTGAGTATTCCCTTGTCTTCAGTAAGTGTAGAACAAAATTGTTCTCCGATGAGAATGGTTTTTTCAAAATTCAAGTTAAGGCATTGAGCAACGATTTCTTCATGCTCTTGTATAGCAGTTGTACCCAACTCTTTCATTTCCCCTAAAATTACCGCTTTGCTACCCTTAGGCTTTTTGGCGAATGCTTTTAGAGCCGCCAACATACTCGTTGGGTTTGCATTATAAGCATCCAGCACGTATTCGGTTTTATTGATTTTGATCAGTTGAGAGCGATTGTTATTCAAATTATAATTTGATAAAGCTATTTTGCTTTTAACTATTGGGACACTAAAAATCTCACCAAAGGAAAGTGCAGCAGCAAGATTGCTAGCATTGTAACTACCGTATAGTTTAGACTCGATGAGCTGATCTTGGAATTGAATACTCACATAGCCATCGACAGTATCAAGGGCTTCCCAAATAAAATCAGCTTTTACTGTATTTCCAAAACAAGACACCTTGGCCGCTTGGGTTTGTTTGAGCTGTTTATCATCATCTCCATTGATTAGAATTTGCTGATCGTTTTCTATTAAATATTTATACAGCTCGGACTTGGCCTGAACAACCCCTTCAAGGCTTCCAAAGCCTTCAAGATGTGCTTTTCCAAAATTTGTGATATAGCCCCAATTGGGCTTAGTGATTTCAGCAAGAGCAGCGATTTCTCCATGGTGGTTGGCACCCATCTCAATGATTCCAATTTCGTGATCCTCCTTCAGCTGTAATAAAGTTAGGGGCACCCCTATATGATTGTTGAGATTACCTTCAGTTGCCAATACCTTGTATTTTGCCGATAAAACTTCACGAATCAACTCCTTAGTAGTTGTCTTACCGTTACTGCCTGTCAATGCAATTAATTTTGTATTCATTTGCTCTCTATGATGTGTAGCTAGCTTTTGTAAGGCACTGAGTGAATTTTCAACTACAATTACACGATCATCGTTAATGTTTGATTTAGGGTTGTCAATGACAACAGCTATTGCCCCTTTATCAAGAGCTTGTTTTGTAAATAGATTTCCATCAAAATTAGGTCCGCTTAATGCAAAAAAAAGCTCTTTTTTTTCTAATGTTCGGCTGTCTGTACTAACTCCCTTAGAGTTTAAAAAGATGGTGTAAAGAGAAGCTGTATTCATGCTAAAAAAAAAGCACCTTAATGATAAGATGCTTTTAAGTTTTGTTATCCGCGTCTTTTGTGGCGGGCTGTCTTTTTGACCTTGCTCTTGGAGCCTAATCTCGACATGGCACAACGGAAACCAATGTAATCCGTAGCAATGTATTGAGGGAGGTATCTGCGCTGTGCAGGATCTAACCAATAGGCTCTGTCTTTCCAAGAACCTCCTTTATAAACTCTTACTTCATCAGTAATCAAAGTAGTTCTTTTGCTGGAAGCATCAACTTCTCTTACAGCTTCACCATCATCGTTGATAGTTACTCTAGGAGGCTGAGGAGCATCGTACATCAAAGAAGTTTCTGGTTTTGCTTCACCATCAGTTTCTTCAGCTTGTCCTGAAGCATAACTTCTAGAAGATTCTACATCACCATCTCTAAAGTTACGGTTGTCACTTTCTGAGAAATTTTGTCTGAGGAAGGTCTCTTCTTCATCTATCGGCACTTGTGCTAAATCACCAGGTAATTTTTTAAGAAGCACCTTTCCGTTGGGCAGGGTGTCAAACACCAATTCGTCAGGAGAAATTGTGATGGCTTTGCCGTCTTCTCCAATTACATTTTTAAGGTATACATTTCCACGGTAATAATTAAAGTCGTTTGCCTGGTCATCTACGATAGGTCGGTATACATCAGACACCCATTCAGCGACATTACCTGCCATATCATAAATACCAAAATCGTTTGGAGGGTATTGTTTTACTTGGATGGTGATATCTGCTCCGTCATCTGACCATCCAGCAATTCCACCGTAATCTCCTTTACTGAGTTTAAAATTGGCAAGCTGGTCTCCTTCTGTTCTTCGATCGCTAGATCGAGTGTATTCACCAGACCAAGGATATTTCTTTTTACCTCTGTAGGTGTTGTATTCTCTGTCACCAACCAAAGCAAGGGCAGCGTATTCCCATTCTGTTTCAGTGGGGAGCCTGTATGAGGGGAGTAAAATTCCTTTTTCGACTCCGGCGTAAACTTTTACGATAGAATCTCCTTTTTTCTCTTCTGCATTTTTACCACTTATGCTATCCATTTTACCTCCGTAAACTGTTTCAGGACGTTTGAGATAAGTTGCAGTATTGAAGGTGCTATTGGTTTCAACCTCGGTATAACGTACATCTTTTTGGACATAAGCTTCACGTTCGAGTATGTATTCATTGACACGATCTGTTCTCCACTCAGCATATTGGACTGCTTGCAGCCAATTGACTCCTACAACAGGGTATTCTGCGTAAGCAGGGTGGCGTAAATAATTTGTAGTGAGCTCTTCGACATAACCCAATTGATTTCTCCAAACTAGGGTGTCGGGGAGCGCTCCTTCGTAAATTTGTCTGTATCTGGGCTCACTTGTTGGAAAGACGTATTCCAGCCAATCCAGATACTCTAAATACATAAGGTTGGTCACCTCTGTTTCGTCTATGTAAAAGGACATGACATGCTGCTTGTTTGGAGTATTGTTCCAATCGTGCATGACATCGTCTTGAACCTGTCCTTTGGTATATGTTCCTCCTTCAACAAAGACAAGTCCTGGACCAGTTTCTTGATCTTCAAATTCAACATTGAATTGAAATCCTCCGCTTTTTGAGTTAATATCCCATCCTGTAGCTCTTGAAGCATTGTTTCCTCCACAAGAGGTGATCAATAAAAGTCCTACACAGGGGATTAAAAATTGTTTGAATTGACTCAATTTCATATAGTTTGATGTTATTTACAAAACATTATGCAATATACAAATAATCGTTTTCTTTAAAACAAACGTGTTTCAATTAAATTCTTTATAGCTATTCAACGCCACTATTGGTAAAATATTGTCATAAAAATTACAGAAGCTTAAAAAAGTTTAAAATCGAATAAGAATTTTTATTTAACTGCGTTATAAAATTACAATATCGAACTTTAGTGAACCGGATTCGAATCATACTAATTTCATCTTTTGCCCTATTGTCAACTTACAGTTTTGGGCAAAACTCCAATCGGGTTATAACAACGGGTGTTCCCTTTTTATTAATTACTCCTGATGCCCGATCGGCTGGGATGGGTGAGTTGGGCGTGGCAACTCCTGCAGATGCCTATTCACAACAATGGAATCCAGCAAAATATGCTTTTGCCTCCTCAGAAAAAGGAATAGGGATTAGTTATACCCCTTACCTGAGTAAATTAGTTGATGATATATTTTTAGGAAACCTTACTTACTACAATAGAATTTCTGATCGTAGTTCTTGGGCAACAAGTTTAAAATACTTTAGTCTTGGGGATATTCAGTTTAATGAATTTATTGGTGGAACCATAGTGGATCAAGGTCGGGAGCGCCCCTCCGAGCTGACGCTGGATTTATCTTACGCTTTAAAACTTAGCGAACAATTTTCTATGGCCGTAGCAGGGCGCTATATACGATCAGACCTGAGGATCGCTTCAGACGCAGACAATTCATCAGCCAACAGTTTAGGTATTGATATCGCAGGATATTATGAAAGCAGCACTTTTGAGATGGGTGATAACAATGCCATTTTTCGAAGTGGGGTTAATATTTCAAATATTGGTCCTAGATTGAATTATGATATTGGAGGGCAAAAGAGCTTTATCCCCACCAACCTTAAAATGGGTTTTGGTTTGGATTTACTATTTGACGATCAAAACAGCTTGGGTATTTATACAGAGTTTAATAAATTATTAGTTCCTACCCCTGTAGCAGTGACTGATGAAGAGGGAGTATTCATTGGTTATCGCCAGCCAGATATTGATTTTTTACGTGGAATTTTTACTTCATTTAGCGATGCTCCAGGCGGATTGTCTGAAGAACTCAGTGAAATTACAGTGGCTGTTGGATTAGAGTATTTGTTTCAAGATGTTTTTTCGTTGAGAACGGGTTATTTTAACGAAAGCCAAGACAAAGGCTCAAGGCGCTACCTTACTTTAGGTGCCGGGTTTGATCTCAACTTTATGGATATCGATATTTCCTACTTGTTTTCCACTTCCAATGTTCGCAATCCTTTGGAAAATACCATTCGTTTTTCTTTGGCTCTAGATTTAGAAAATCCAACTCCACAATCGACTACTGATGTCGCTTTAAAATGACCCAATTTACTATTTGAATAAATTAGGCTGAATATTTCCCCCTAAAAATAGAAATCAGTAATTTTGCACTCACCATTTGGGATTACTTATTAGGATTTTATGAAGAAAATAACAAAACAAACTTATCTAGATTGGTATGAAAACATGCTCTTCTGGAGAAAGTTTGAGGATAAACTAGCGGCCGTATACATTCAACAAAAGGTTCGCGGTTTTTTACACTTATACAACGGTCAAGAGGCAGTATTAGCAGGCTCACTCCACGCTATGGAAATTGGTAAAGACCGAATGATTACAGCTTATAGAAATCACGTTCAGCCAATAGGAATGGGAGTTGATCCCAAACGAGTTATGGCAGAACTCTTTGGAAAAGCTACGGGTACTTCTCAAGGTTTAGGCGGTTCCATGCATATATTTTCTAAAGAGCACAAGTTTCACGGAGGTCACGGTATCGTAGGAGGTCAAATTCCTTTAGGAGCTGGAATGGCTTTTGGAGACAAGTATTTCGAAAGAGACAATGTAACACTTTGTTTTCTTGGTGACGGTGCTGTACGTCAAGGATCGCTCCACGAAACCCTAAATTTGGCTACCCTTTGGCAGCTTCCAGTTGTCTTTGTTGTTGAAAATAACGGTTATGCAATGGGAACTTCAGTAGCCCGAACAGCTTCACATGAAGAAATTTGGAAATTAGGTCTGGGTTATGATATGCCTTGCGAACCTTGCGACGGTATGGATCCAGTCGCAGTTGCTAAGACCATGGATAAAGCAATCCAATTAGCGCGTACTGGAGGAGGGCCCTCATTCATTGAAATGAAGACTTACAGATACAGAGGACATTCAATGTCTGATGCGCAACACTACAGAACCAAAGACGAAGTAGAAGAATATCGTAAAATAGACCCCATTACTCAGGTAAAAGAGGTGATTTTATCCAAAAAATACGCAACACAAAAACAATTAGATACTGTCGATAAATCTGTCAAGGAGCGCGTAGCTGAATGTGAACAGTTTGCTGAAACATCACCATATCCAGATTTGAATGTGATGTATGATGAGGTTTACGAACAAGAAGATTACCCTTTTATCAAACACAAATTATAGAACATGGCTAAGATCATAAACATGCCGAGATTAAGCGATACCATGGAAGAAGGTACTGTTGCAAAATGGTTTAAAAAGGTTGGAGATAAGATAAATGAGGGTGATATACTCGCTGAAATTGAAACTGATAAAGCCACCATGGAATTCGAATCCTTTAATGAAGGGGAATTACTACATATAGGAATACAGGAAGGTGGGACAGCCCCAGTAGATACCCTATTAGCCATCATTGGTGAGAAGGGAGAAGACATCTCTGGCTTACTTTCATCTGGAGAAGCTCCCAAATCCGAAGATCAAGTTGAGGAAGTTACTAGCACTTCACAAGAAGAAACTGTAGCTGCTCCCGCATCCATCCCAGAGGGAATAGAAGTAATCAATATGCCTCGATTAAGCGACACTATGGAAGAGGGAACAGTCGCAAAATGGAATAAAAAAGTAGGGGATACGGTTAACGAGGGAGATATACTCGCAGAAATAGAAACAGACAAGGCGACTATGGAATTTGAGTCCTTTCATCAAGGTACCTTATTGCATATTGGTTTAAACGAGGGAGAATCTGCCCCTGTAGACAGTGTACTTGCAATAATTGGTGAAAAAGGTACGGATATAAGTGGCGTTTTGGCCGCTCAATCCCAGCCAGCTGCCGTTACAGAAAAGCCTGCAACTGAGCCAACACCTGCTCCAGTAAAACCAGAAGTTGTCGCTGAGGTTAAAGCTACTCCTCAAGCAGCTCCTCCACCAATTAAAACTTCTTCTAATGGAAGAATTGTTGCTTCCCCATTGGCCAAAAAATTAGCTAGTGAGAAAGGTGTTGACCTTTCAAGAGTTCAAGGAACTGGAGATCACGGAAGAATTATCAAAAGAGATATTGATAACTACCAACCCCAAGCAGGAGGAGGGGTTCAAGCCTTTACTCCAAGGGGAACAGAGTCGATTACAGAGATAGCAAACTCTCAAATGCGTAAAACAATTGCAAAGCGATTGTCAGCATCAAAATTTACTGCACCTCATTATTATTTGGGTGTAGAGTTTGACATGGATAATGCCATTGCTTTCCGTACTCAATACAACACTATACCTGATACTAAAATATCATTTAACGATATTGTAGTAAAGGCTGTAGCCTTAGCATTAAAACAGCATCCACAAGTCAATGCAAAATGGGAAGACCATCAAATTACTCAGCATCACCATGTGCATGTTGGGGTAGCTGTAGCGGTAGAAGACGGATTAGTTGTTCCTGTGGTTAAGTTTACAGACGAGCAGACCTTGCCACAAATAGGAGCTACAGTAAAAGATTACGCTGTTCGTGCAAGAGATAAAAAATTAACTCCCGATGAAATGGACGGGAGTACCTTCACCATTTCTAATTTAGGGATGTTTGGTATCCAAGAGTTCACTTCGATTATCAACCAACCCAACGGAGCAATTTTATCTGTAGGAGCGATCGTTCAAAAACCCCTTGTCAAAGAAGGGCAAATTGTGGTTGGGAATACGATGAAATTGACCCTTGCTTGCGATCACAGAGTGGTAGATGGTGCAACAGGCGCTCTGTTTTTGCAGACGCTTAGAACGTTTGTAGAGAATCCACTAACCATGGTGGTGTAGTTAAATAAAGTTTAATGGTTTTCTGGAATTAACTTGGGGTTTTAGCTTACTGCAGTTCTAGTTGTAAGTAGGCTATTACAGCATCATTGCCTTTCAATTCGTTTTTTGGTCGTAGTTGGCTTCTATCGCATGAATTTTTTTTGCGGAGAGTTCCCAAAATCGTGTGAGTTTATTTTTAAAATCCTCAGGCTGTAAGTTGTTTTGAATGGCAATCATATAGTGTTTAAATTAATTATTTAGGAAATTACGTTAACGTTAAGAATATAGTATTTCTATTATTTTATATCAATAAATTATAAGAATCATTTTGATTTTTAGCTAGATTTATGCAATTCAAAACGGTTTACTTATGTCACAAAAAGGCTTTTTAATGTACCTAAAAGCAGGTGCTGAAAACGAGTATAAAAAACGTCATGAAAAACTTTGGCCAGAACTAGAGTCTTTGCTCAAATCCTATGGAATTTCCAATTATTCGATCTTTTTAGATACAGACACCCATATCTTATTTGCTTGTCTTTACTGTCCAGATGATTTTGATCAAGCTGCTTTAGCCCAAGAGCCAATCATGCAGAAATGGTGGATCTATATGGAAGAGCTGATGGAGACCGAAACGAATAAGGCACCTAAAACTAAAGATTTAAAGCAAATGTTTTATTTGAAGTAGAAGGTTGTTCGGATAGTGCAGATTTTTATTAATTGCAAATTATTTTTAACTTGCTATAAGACCCAAACTTATTGTAGTAATTGATGAGACCTATTGTTGTTTTATTGTTTTTAATTGTAATTCTTTCCTGTGAATATGTTGTTCAGCCATTAGACGTTACAGATGAGCAGGTTAAATAAACTGGTAACGTTCCAAAATCTGTGTTTAAAAAATAAATTGTACTTTAAGATAGTAATATAAAGGCTTTCCCAAGCTTACTAAAAAAAATGATAAACCTATACACTAAAGGAAATAGCATTAATTTACAGCAGAAGTTTAAGTTTAATGGAGTGAAATCCACAAGGAAATTATCGAATTAGGTTTGAGGGTTGGTTATTCTTGAGCTAAGTATAATTAGATTCATTACCTTTAGACCATGTCCAAAACACTCGTTATAACAGGAGTAAGTCGTGGAATTGGTTTTGCGATGGTTCAGCATGCAACTCAAGCAGGCCATCGTGTTTATGCGTTGTCGCGTACTATTCAATCCCTTAAAAAAAGTGACTTACTCTATCCGTATGCCATCGATTTAACCGATGAAAATGCGATAGCAGATTTTGCAAATGAGCTAAAGCAGCAGGGCGTTCAAATAGATGCGCTTGTCAATAATGCAGGGGCATTAGAAAACAAACCTTTTAGCGAAACTACAACTGCAATTTTTGAATCAGTTTATCGAGTTAATGTCTTTGGTTTGGCTTCGCTTACACGGTTGCTTTTACCCTTGATCGACTTGAAAGGTCAAGTGCTCAACATCAGTAGTATAGGAGGGGTAGATGGTAGCTCAAAATTCCCCGGATTGGCAGCATATAGCAGTAGTAAAGGGGCGGTTAATATATTGACTGAATTGCTGGCAGAAGAATACAAGGCTACGGGTCCTGCTTTTAACGCGCTAGCACTAGGTGCCGTTCAAACTGAAATGTTGGCACAAGCATTTCCAGGTTTTAAGGCTCCAGTTTCAGCAGATGAAGTGGCAAGTTATATTTTAAAATTTGCTTTAGAAGGTCAGCAGTTTTTTAACGGTAAAATTCTTCCAGTATCTTCTTCAACTCCTTGATTGACTATGGACCAAGTTTTATCTCTTGTCCCCGTACAAGCTAAAAGTCAAATGGAGCAGCTTTTAAAAACCTCAAAGGTTTCCATAAAAATTACCAAAAAGAGACAAACTAAACACGGGGATTTTAGAAAGCAACGGAATGGAAGCTCCATTATAACTTTAAATACCACTTCCAATCCCTATCGTTTTTTGATTACTCTTTTGCATGAACTGGCTCATTTTAAAGTTTCCCAATCGGTTCAATACCGAACAAAACCTCACTGTAAAGAGTGGAAGAATGCCTACAGAGAGACCCTACTTCCATTTTTAAATCCCGAAATCTTTCCCGAACCCTTGTGTACACTATTAGCTTCTCATATGATCAATCCCAAGGCGAGTACAGATCGAGATTTTGCTTTGGTCATGGCATTAAAAAAACACGACCCTCCATCTTCTACCTACCCCATCTTTGAGCTTAAGGATGGACAGCAGTTTGAGTTGGAAAACGGAAGAAAATTTCTAAAAATCAAAAAGCGAAGAACACGCTTTGAATGTAAAGAGCTAGATTCCGGTAAAATTTACCTTTTTAGTCCTCACGCTGAGGTAGTTCCAGCGGCTCCTTCTGCAGCATCATCTTTAAGATAAACTTCACGGACTTTTTTAAAGAGGTCGGAGGAGTAAACAAAATTAGTTACCGCTTCATTATCGGTGTTGAAAATTTCTTCTTTGGTACCTTCCCAAGCCTTATGGCCGTTTTTTAAGAAGACGATTTTTTTTCCAATTTCCATCACTGAATTCATGTCATGGGTGTTGATGACTGTAGTGATGTTGTATTCTTCCGTGATTTCTTGGATCAAATTGTCAATCAAGATTGCTGTTTTTGGGTCCAAACCAGAATTGGGTTCATCACAAAACAGATATTTGGGATTCATGACTATAGCCCTTGCGATGGCTACCCTTTTTTTCATACCCCCAGAAATTTCATCAGGGTATTTTTCGTTGGCATTGATCAGGTTTACTCTCTTGATAACTAAATTGGCTCTTTCCCGAATTTCCTCATCAACTTTTTGAGTAAACATTTGCATGGGGAACATGATATTTTCTTCTACAGTCATCGAATCAAACAAGGCACTGCCCTGGAAAACCATTCCCATCTCTTGACGTAAAATAGACCGCTCTTGAACATTCATTTTTTTCAGACGTTTGCCTTCAAAGAGTATTTTCCCACTATCAGCCTCAAAAAGCCCTAATAAACATTTTAAAAAAACTGTTTTTCCTGAACCGCTTTGACCGATAATTAAATTGGTTTTTCCCTTTTCAAAAATGGTAGAGATTCCCTTGAGGACTTCGGTTCCGTCAAATGATTTTGTGATATTTTGAACTTCAATCATCTAGGTAAGCAGCATTTGAGTGATTAAATAATTGAGCAGTATGATGACTACACTGGTCCAAACAAAAGAGACCGTACTGGCTTTTCCTACTTCCAAAGCTCCGCCAGTCATAAAATAACCGTGATATGAGGGGATGGTTGCCAATACAAAAGAAAAGAAAGCCGTTTTGATAAAAGCATAGGTAATGTGAAAAGGAATAAAATCCATTTGAATGCCTTGAATAAACTCTGAGCTGGACGAAAAACCACCGTATACACAGGCTATATACCCACCAAAAACGCCTAAAAACATCGAGATACAAATGACTAGAGGATATAGTGAAAGGGCAACAATTTTTGGAAAAACAAGGTAGTTGTAAGTATTGATTCCCATTACCTCTAGGGCATCAATTTGTTCTGTTACTCGCATGGTGCCTATACTAGAGGTGATGTAAGAACCTACCTTTCCAGCCATGATGATGGAAATAAAGGTAGGAGCAAATTCTAAAATCACAGATTGACGTGTCGCAAAGCCAATTAAATCTTTTGGCAGAAGTGGATTTTCAAGGTTGAGCGCCGTTTGTATAGAAACCACACCACCTACAAAAAAAGAGATAAAGGAAACGATCCCAAGTGACCCTATGATAAGGGTGTCTATATCTTTTAAAATAAGCTGTTTAAGGATTTTCCATTTGGTGAATTTTCCAAATATACTTTTGAGCATAAGGAAATATTTACCAATTTTTGAGAGGATTTTCATACCCTTCCAAAGGTAGCAATTTTAACTAAAAAAATGTTTTATGTATTGTAATTTATACGCTACACCCTGTAGGTAATCGCGTTGATGTTCATGCCTGCACCTACGGAAGCAAAAATGATCAAATCGCCTTGATGGAGTTCATGACCGCCGTAATTTTCTTTTCGTATCAAATCAAAAAGGGTGGGGACAGTAGCCACTGAGCTGTTGCCAAACTCCTGAATATTCATGGGTAATACCCCCTCTGGCATGGGTTTTTTATAAAGTCGGTATAGGCGTTTGATAATGGCATCATCCATTTTTAAATTGGCCTGATGAATAAAGATTTTTTTTACGTCATCAATAGACTCTCCTGCAGCTTCAAGGCATTCTTTAATTGCGGCGGGAACATTACTCAGTGCAAATTCATACACTTTTCGCCCATGCATTTTAATGTATTTGGTTCCTTTCCCATTGGAATTTGAGGGGCCGTAAAAAATAAACTCCGCCTCACCCTCAAAAGTATAGGTTGCTGTTTTGTGAGATAAAATTCCACCATCTCCCTCTACTTCTTCTACTACTGTGGCTCCTGCACCGTCAGCGTAAATCATGGAGTCTCGATCGCTTTGATCCAATACTCTAGATAGGGTATCCGCACCTACAACCAAACATTTTTTTGCCATCCCTGCCTTGATAAATGCTTTGGCTTGAATCACTCCTTCAACCCAACCAGGACATCCAAACAAGATGTCATAAGCCACACAATTTGGACTTTTAATTTTAAGACCTGCTTTGACTTTAGAAGCAAGACTAGGTAAAGTGTTAACCTGATTTGAATTTAAGGCAATGTCACCCACATTATGCGCGACTATGATGTAATCTAGGGTTTCCGCATCCAATTGGGCATCCTCGATGGCATTTTGTGCAGCCTCAACAGCAATATCCGAAACGGTTTGATTGTCCTTAATGTATCGGCGTTGCTCAATGCCAGTTATGGCTTTAAACTTTTCAATGATCTCTTCGTTAGGATTTGAAATAGGAGTCCCTTCAGCATCGTAAAATGAGTTGTTTGAAAAACTCAAATTGGGTTGAATTTGATGTGGAATACTACTTCCGCTACCTGTGATTTTTATGTTCATAATGCTTGGAACAAAAATACTTTTTTGAGTTCCATACTAGGAGCTAAGCAAAAAAACGCTACGAAGCCTAAACTGTTAAATAAACAGCGAAAATCTAAATGTCATTAAATTTACTTATTGTAAATCAGATATTTACATAAGATTCTATTGGGGAGCAACTGCATACCAAATTACGGTCTCCATAGGCCTCATCAACGCGTCTTACCGTGGGCCAGAATTTGTTTTCATGGACAAATTCAAGCGGGAACGCTGCTTTTTGTCTGGAGTACGGGAATTCCCATTTGTCAGATGTAATCATAGCTAAAGTATGCGGAGCGTTTTTCAACAAGGCATGATCATCAGAATTTTCTGAAGCGATTTCCATGCGGATGGAAATCATCGCATCACAAAAACGATCAATCTCAGCTAGATTTTCACTTTCAGTAGGTTCAATCATCATGGTCCCAGCAACTGGAAAAGAAACTGTAGGTGCATGAAAACCGTAATCCATTAAACGTTTAGCAATATCAGTCACTCCAATTCCGTGTTCTTTAAAAGGACGACAGTCAATGATCAGCTCGTGAGCAGCCCTTCCTTTTTCTCCAGAGTAAAGAATTTCATAGGCTCCCTCTATGCGCTTTTGGATGTAATTGGCATTCAGTATGGCAATTTCTGTTGCCTTTTGAAGCCCTGAACTCCCCAGCATTTTGATGTAAGCATAAGAGATTAGACAGGCCAATGCTGAGCCATAGGGTGCTGCTGAAATTGCAGTAATCGCTTGACTGCCTCCAGTAGGAATTACGGGATTACCCGGCAAAAAAGGAGCTAAATGCTCGGCTACACAGATTGGACCTACACCAGGACCACCCCCGCCATGCGGAATGGCAAATGTTTTATGTAAGTTTAAATGACAGACGTCTGCACCAATCGCTGCAGGACTGGTTAAACCTACTTGAGCATTCATATTGGCACCGTCCATATAAACCTGACCTCCACATTGGTGAATGAGGTCAGTAATGTCTTTAATCTTTGCCTCAAATACACCATGAGTACTCGGATAAGTAATCATCAATCCTGCAAGATTGTCTTTGTGTTCCATCGCTTTTTGATGAAGATCATCCCAGTCAATATTGCCTTTTTCATCCGTTGCTGTTACGACCACTTTCATTCCTGCCATTACCGCTGAAGCGGGATTGGTTCCATGAGCAGAGGAGGGAATAAGACAGATGTTTCGATGGCTGTCGTTTCTCGATTTGTGGTAGGCGCGAATAACCATAAGACCAGAATATTCTCCTTGCGCTCCAGAATTGGGTTGTAGTGAAGTCGCAGCAAAACCAGTGACCACATTCAATTGTTCTGTTAGCTTTTCAAGCATTTCGTGATAGCCTTTTGCTTGTTCTATCGGAACAAAGGGGTGTATGCTTCCCCAATTGGGGTCACTCAATGGGAGCATTTCAGCAGCAGCATTCAACTTCATCGTACACGAACCCAAAGAGATCATGGAGTGATTCAAAGCTAAATCTTTTCTTTCCAAACTTTTAATATAACGCATCAATGCAGTCTCAGAATGGTAGGAGTTAAAAATTGAATGAGTGAGGTAGTCACTTTTTCTCTCTTGATCTGCTGGTAATTGACGCTCCGCTTGACCTTCCAATACTGGCGTCTCTTGATTTAGAAATTGAGCAAAAACTGATGTAATCTCTTCAATGTCATCAGTACTACTAGTTTCATTTATTGAAATGCAAACTGTATGATCGTCGGGATAGTAAAAATTGAGTTTTTTGGACTCAGCAATATTTTTTACTGCTATGGCATCAATTTCAATTTGTAGGGTATCGAAGAAGTGGTTATTTTTTTGGATAACACCCAAATCATTGAGATTTGCATTGAGCTGACACGCTTTTTGGTGGATGTTGTTGGCAATGTATTTTAAACCTTTTGGTCCGTGATATACCGCATACATACCTGCCATTACTGCCAAGAGAACTTGAGCAGTGCATATATTGGAAGTAGCGCGATCCCTTTTGATGTGTTGTTCTCGAGTTTGCAAGGCCATGCGTAAGGCAGGGTTTTCGTTCAGGTCTTTGGTTTGCCCAATAATTCGCCCGGGGATATTTCTTTTATAGCTGCTTTTTGTTGCAAAAAATGCGGCATGCGGTCCGCCATAACCCAGAGGGATACCGAAACGCTGGGTCGTACCGACCACTACATCTGCACCGTAAGAGCCTGGATTTTCTAAAAGAACAAGACTCATGATGTCAGCAGCGACTACGGTGTTCATTTCAAATGATTGGGCTTTTTGCATCCATTGTTTTAGATCGGGTAAGTTTCCGTTTTTGCCTGGGTATTGATAGATGGCTCCAAAAAAGGCAGCTGAAAAATCACTGTTTTCAGGATTTCCAACAACCAATTCGATACCAAGAGGGGTTGCTCTAGTGTAAAGCAAGGAAAGTGTTTGAGGGAGGATGTTTTCATCTACAAAAAACTGACAAGCCTCGTTCTTTTTTTGGGTTCTGCTGCGTGCACCAAAGAGCATCGTCATGGCTTCAGCTGCTGCGGTACTTTCATCGAGGAGTGAAGCATTAGCAAGCTCCATACCGGTTAAATCACAAACTACCGTTTGGAAATTGAAAAGAGCTTCCAGCCGTCCTTGAGCTATTTCAGCCTGATATGGAGTGTAAGCGGTATACCAACCTGGGTTTTCAAGTATGTTTCTTTGGATGACAGCAGGGGTAATTGCAGGGTGGTAACCCAGACCGATATAACTGCTAAAGTTCTCGTTTTTTCTCCCTAAAGTTTGGATGTGTTTTGAAAATTCAAATTCGCTAATTCCACTTTCTAAATCCAGCGGTTTATCGAGCCGAATACACGGAGGTATGGTTTCTTCAAGCAATTCCTCGATGGAATCTGCATTGATTTTAGCGAGCATTTTTTTTATTTCCTCTTCATTAGGTCCGATATGTCTTTCAACAAACTTATCCGTTCTCATAGTCATCAATTAAACCCCAAAAATAGAATATCTACTTCTATTTTTCACAGCGTTTTTTTCTTTAAATCAAAACTTTTTCAAAAATTTTATTCAACTGCCGTAAAGTTTCGATATTTACACGTGCGAAACCTTTTAAAAAAATTACTGAATTTTTATATCAAATCCAGTATTCACGTAGCTTTAGCTGTACTTGCCTTAGCAAAAATAAGCTTACTCAGTACAGCTGCAGACCAGGAGTACACATTGTTAATATTTATTTTCTTTTCAGCTCTTTCAGCTTATAATTTTATCAAGTTTTTTCCCCTTTTCAAAAGTCAGAAATTCAGTTTTTCTACTGCACTTATTCCTTTGCTTACCCTTATTGCTTTTTTAATCAGCGGGGCAGTTATTTTTTTACTGCCCAGTTTGGTAGTCGCTTTTGCTCTTTTAGGTGGGTTTTTGGTACTCGGATATGCCGTTCCTTTTCAATCAACTTTATCCAATTGGAGAAGTAAGAAAGGCTGGAAAATGTATCTGGTGGTATTGAGCTGGTTGTGTCTTACCGTGGGTGTTCCACTGGCCTCAGCCGAGCTTTTTGAAGCAGCTCTTTTTTTCAAATTAGCCCTTGTACAAGGAATTTATATTTTCGTTGCCATACTCCCTTTTGAAATTGGCGATCTAAATTCTGACGCTGCCACACTGCAAACCCTACCCAAAACCTTAGGGGTTAAAAGAGTAAAGATTCTCGGAATATTGTTATTGCTTTTTGGCAGTGTGATTGCCGTTTTGAGTTTTGGATTCGCATCTCCATTCGTAAAGAGTAGTCTGATTACTTTTTTTATTTTGGGCCTTAGTCTTTGGAGAAGTAATAAAAATCAATCAGCTTTTTTTGCTCGTTTTTGGGTTGAAGGCATCCCCATATTGTGGTGCATTTTAATTTATTATTTTTAGGTATTAATCTCTATAAACTATTATCCAATGAAAAAGTTTCTCATAATGCTCTTAATCGTTTCTTGTGGACAAGAAATGCCTGTAGTTGAAACTGTTGAAAAAGGAACCTTTAAAGCACTTATGCAAAACGAGTATCCCCTAATCGATGTTCGCACCCCCCAAGAGTATGATGAAGGGCATATTGAAAAGGCATCAAATATCGATTTTAATGCTCCTGATTTTAATGAGCGAATATCCAAATTAGACAAGGAGCAGCCGTTTCTGATTTACTGTGCTGCAGGCGGCCGAAGTGCTAAAGCAGCAGCACTTATGCAATCTTTAGGATTTAAAAAAGTATATGAACTCAAAGGGGGTTATCGAAATTGGTAACTCTTATTTTACGATAGCTTTTTTCAGTGCGTCAATCTCTTTTTGTTGTTGTTGCACAAGGTTCACCAATACGGGAATCAAACCCAAATAGTCAATGCTTTTGAGGGTACGCTTACCGTTCAATTCGTGAACCAATTCGGGATAGATTTTTTCAAGTTCTTGAGCTAAAAATCCAAACTGAGTTTTATTTGGAGTGTTTTTGTATTCAAATTGAACAGCTTGAAGCTGCAAAAATTGACCAGTCTTAGTTCTAATCCTTTTTATATTTTTCTTTAGGCTTTGGTCAGATATTTTATTAAAGCCTGGACCCGACCAAACACCACTAGTGCTAGCCGTTGCATCTTTAAAAATTACCAGGGCATCTGTCCTACTCGCGGCACTACTTCCTGTTCCATTCCCAACCACCAGTAAACGATCAGATGGATTCAAATCTCGTGTTCCACCAGTAGGTTTATAGGTAGTTTTGTAGCTTCCCAAAACTTTTTCTGCTCTACTTTCAGCTACCGTCCCTTGTCCCATTGTAGTTGAATACCATGCTTTGGATTGGGTACTTAATCCAAAAGCAGTAGCATGATATCCAGAAGCTATTGTATTTCTTCCCATTTCGATTGAGTAGGTTCCTCGATTTGATTCATCCCACTGGTCACTTTGAGCCATTCCCGCCCGAAAAGCTGCTTTGCTTTTATCAAAAAATATGCGTTTGTTGTCATCTGTAGTTGATTTATCGTTGTCTAGTTGAGGACTGCCAAAAACAAAATCACTATCATTCCACTGCTGTTGTTCGTTGGAAACTATCTTTTTCTTAATTGAAAAAGGGCTTTGAGCTACATTGAGTAAAGCGGTATGAGTAGAAGTTTTTGAAAAGGAAAGACTACCGCTATTGGAAAATGTAATTGTGTTTCCGTTGCTTATTTTTAAATTTAAAGTATTGGTATCTGGGATGCTTAATGAAATAGTTTGAGTATCAGTATTGTCGTAAAAATTGGATAAATCTA
>CACCLB010000006.1 GCA_902546725.1 uncultured Bacteroidota bacterium
TTTATATAATGCTCTAGCAATGCCAATTCTTTGTCTTTGTCCCCCTGATAGATTATTGCCTTTATCGCCAATAATAGTGTTTTCTTTATAAGGTAAATTTTGAATTACATCATTTAATTCAGATTTCTGTATCGCATTTTCAAAATTTAACTGGTTAAAATTTTTATCAAAAAAGATTATGTTTTCTTTGATTGATTTATCCATTAAATTTATTTCTTGTGGAACATATGATATGAAATTTATTTTTTGTTTTTCAGGAAAGAATTGTTTACCGTCAATAATGAGCTCCCCATCTGTGGGTATATGTAGTCCTAATAAAAGGTCAATTAATGTGGTTTTACCTGAACCACTTTGACCAACAATTCCTATAATATCCCCTTTTTTAATCTTGAAATTTACTCCATTTAAAATGTTTTTACTCCTTTCACTGTATCTAAAGGATAGGTTCTTTAACTCAAAAGAATCTTGGAATTTAGATAAAAGAGTCTTTTCTGAGAAAGCATTATTTCTATTTGATTTAAGCTCTTTATAAATTAAATCTAATGCAGGTTTATCATAATTTATTGTTTGAGAAACGCTCAAAAGCTTGTTTACAGAGGGTAACATCTTAAATATGGCAGTAACAAATACCCCAATGCTAATAATAAGATTATTAATTTCTTCACCTGTAAGCAAGCTTATAGCAATAAAAATAAGTAGTGCTAAAACAGATATAAATTCCAAAAAATATCTTGGCGATTGTACAATAAAATCAACATATGCACTCAAATACGCCTGTTCATTTATTATATTTTCATGCTCATCATTTATACTAGATTCTTTATTAAATACTTTTATCTCTTTTATGTTTGAAAAGCTTTCATAATATAAAAGAGACAAATCTTTATCAAATTGCTTTCTTTTTTCACCATATAAATGAATTCTATTTTTGTAAAGTTTGAAAAAGATAAAACTTGAACAAAATAAAAAAACTCCTATTGTTAACGTACCCAGTGGGTTTATATATATAATTATTAATAGTGAAGCTACTATCATTGCTCCTTCGACGATTATTGATAAGTAAGTTGTGCCTAAAGAATGAACAATTCCAACTTCTTTAGTTATGTTTTTGATGAGTGAGGAGATATTATTTTTTAAATAAAAACTATATTTTTCTAAAACATAAGATCTAAATAGCAAATCTGTTAAATAAATTTTAATGGTTGCAAAAAATCTATTTTGTTTAAAATTTAATACAGTAAGAAAAATAGTTTTAAATGCAAATGTGAATATTAAAAGGGCAAGTGTTATGTATAATATTTGTTGGTTTTCAAAAGAACCTATATATTCTTTAAAAAAATTAAAGTAAACTTCACTCTTTTTATCGTCCAAAATAAAAGTAATCGTTGGTACTAAAAGACCAATACCAAACATTTCTAAAGACATTGAAAACAATAAAAGAATAAGTAGAATTACTAATTTATATTTGAACTGTTTAGGTATTAACCTTAAAAGCATTTTAATTGTAGTCATATTACAATTTTATATTTTCTAATTCATTTTTTATATATGCTTCTAAGTTCTTTTTTGGTTTCCAACCTAATGAAATAGTCTTAGAGGTTTTTAATTCTGCACTATTACGGTTTCCTTGTCTTAAGGGGAGAAAAATCTGATTATTACTAATTAAATTTGCAACCTCTTGGATAGAAAAACCTTTGTCTGATCCTATACCATAGCCATCTCCTTTTCCTCTTAAACCAACTAAATAGAGTCCATTAACTATATCTTCAACATGAGTAAAATTTCTTTTTTGAGTTCCAGGCTTTACAATTGTTAGTGGCTGTTTTTTTTTAGCTTGATCTAAAAATTTTGCTATAATTGTTACATACTGGCCCTGATTAATTTCTCTAGGTCCATAAGCATTATAGAAATACGTTATCGCATAATCAAGATTGAACCATTTTGAATAATTTATTACAAACTCGGTATTTGTTGCCTTTGAAAATGCGTATGGACTTGAATCTTTACCAATGTCACAAAATTTTGTGCTGCTTCCGGCATAAATAATTTTTGAATTATTTTTTTTTGCAAATTTTAAAACATTTAAAATACTAAATGTATTGTACTTCCATACTTTATCTATGTCTTTAAAACTTTGTTCAACTCTTGAATATTCACCAAGATGGAAAATTAAAATGGGCGAAAAATTTATATGTTTATCAATATTTTCACAGTCTCCTTTAATATATATTACTCCCTTTACATGATTTAAATTTGTTCCAGTAAAATAATTATCAAGAGAAAAAACATTGTATCCTTTTTCAATAAGAAGTTCACAAAGATGACTTCCAATAAATCCAGCTCCTCCTGTTACTAGTATTTTATCCCCTTTTTCCAATTTTAAAAATATTTTTATGCTTTTCTTCTATAATTAATCTTCCATCAAAAACTGGAATCTGAGATGCTATTTTATTCCAATTCAAGCTTTTAAACTCATCCCACTCTGTTAAAACTAAAACTGCATCATATTTAATTATGTCTAAATCAGGTAGTATTTTAAATCTTTGGTCAAACTCAATATTATTTTTTGTCCAATAATTTTTTATATCGTTAAATATTGTTTTATCACTAACCATAGGGTCATAAATTTCAAGATTTGCTCCATTTTCATATAAAACTTCGCAAACTTTTATAGATGCTGACTCACGGGAATCATTTGTATTCGCTTTGAATGCCCATCCAAGAATAAGTATTTTTTTTTCAGATAGATTTCCACCTAAATGATCAATCACTTTTTGAGTAAATCGTTCTTTTTGGTAGTTGTTTACCTTGACAACTTGGTGCCAGTATTCAGCTACTTCGTTTAACCCATAATACATGCAAAGGTAGACTAGATTTAGTATATCTTTTTGGAAACAACTTCCTCCAAATCCAACTGAAGCTTTCAGGAAGTTAGGCCCTATTCTATTATCCATACCTATTGCTTTAGAAAGCTCATCAATATTGGCCCCTGTTTTTTCACAAAGGGCAGAAAGACTGTTAATCGAAGATATTCTCTGTGCCAGCATTGCATTGGATGCGAGTTTAGCAAGCTCAGAAGACCACACATTAGTTGTTAGAATTTTGTCATTTAGGATCCAATTAGAATAAATATCTACTAATGCCCCAACGGCCTTTTGTCCTGACTCTATTTCATTTCCTCCTATTAGCACCCTATTAGGATTAAACATATCATCTATTGCAGTTCCTTCTGCTAAAAACTCAGGATTGGATAAAATTTCAAAGTGAATTCCTTTATTATTTTGATCTAATATCTCCTTAATTTTTTCAGCAGTTTTTATAGGTACAGTTGATTTTTCAACAACTATTTTATCTGATTTGGAATACTTGGCTATATCGCGAGCACATGCCTCAATGTAACGTAAATCAGCAGCCATTCCCGCACCTTCTCCATCTGTTTTAGTAGGGGTATTGACCGCTATAAAGATCATCTCGGCCTTGTCGATATTTCCAGGTATATCATTAGAAAATAACAGGTTTCTGCCTCGTGCCTCTTTCACTACCTCAGCAAGTCCAGGCTCATAAACAGGTAATTTCTCTAAGGGGCCGTTCCAAGCTTTTATTTTTTCCGGATTCGCATCAACAACTGTAACGTTTATATGAGGACACTTAAGGGCAATAACCGCCATAGTAGGCCCTCCTACATACCCCGCTCCAATACAACAAATATTTTTTATCTCCATATTATTTTTTTAAAAGCCATGAAGAGGATTGAATTTTATCTCCAAGCCCTTCTAAAAGACCAATTCCTTTTTCTTTGCAAACCAGAACCTCTGGTATAGAGTCATTATTTTGATCTCCTCCGTTAGCAAAGTAGAGCTCATACTCAGAAGAATATTTATCGGCTAAATTTGCAAGGGTTTTGCGCTGGGTTTTATCTTTATCAATTGAAACAAGGGCTTTATCTACAATTCCTATGGCACTTACTATTAATAAACGCTCATCCTCTAACATAAACTCCTTACTTCCCTTAAGCTCTCTTTGAAGATCGCTGTTTACAATCACCCAAAGCTGATCCCCAGAAGCTTTTGCTTTTTGAAATAACTCCAGATGTCCTTTATGTAAAGGATTAAAATATCCGGAAACTATTATCGCTTTTGGTTTACTCATTTAGGCTCTATTATAATCGTCTTCAATTCGGACAATGTCATCCTCTCCAAAGTAGCTGCCTGTTTGAACCTCAATAAAAACAACCTTCTCTTGCCCTTTATTTTCAATACGGTGTTTTATCCCTTGTGGAATAAGAACTGTTTCTCCTTTTGAGTAATCCTTGATAACACCATTAAGAGTTATTGAGCCAACTCCTTCTACAATGGTCCAAGCCTCAGAGCGTTTATGATGGTACTGATAGGAGAGTCTTCCTCCTGGATCCACCTCTATTCGTTTAAGCTTGTAGGTAGGCTCATCATGCAGTACAAAAAACCGTCCCCAAGGACGCTCTTCACTCTCTATAGATATCATTTGTCTTTTGAATTAAATAGTACAATATGTTCTCGGTCAGCTAAAAACTTAGAGGCCAAGTAAAAACTTACTTTTCGCCCAATTATATCTTCGATTTTATCTTCTAGTTGAGCGATATAATCCATATTAAGGGCCTGTCCGATTAAAAATACTTCAATAAGCCCGGAGTCATTCCCTTTGGCATAGTCTCCCACTAGGATAATCTGATCTACATCTCCCATACGCTCCAGTACAGCCTCCACTACATCCTCGAGTCCAAGATGCTTAAAAACTACTTTTTGCATGACTTCAAAAAGCGGATGTTTGATATTGGCCTTATACTCAACTTTATTATCCACTTTAACTTTCTCTAAATACCCAGCTCCTTGAAGGTGATTAAGCTCTTTACGAATAGCGTTAGTGGACTCTCCCATCTCGGTGGCAAGTCCATTTAAATACCCCCTATTAGCTTGAGATATAAAAAATTTGATTAGTAATCGAAGTCGTGTTTTAGAAGTGATCAGCTCACCTAACATAGTTGAAATTTTTGGTTTTTTAAGACGGCTCCGCCGCATCTGTCCCAATTGGGCAAAGGAATGTTACTTATTAAAGATTTAAAAAAGTTAAGCTTTTAAGCCGCCTGTTTTTTAAGGGTAATTCGCATCCCTAAAGAGGCAAGCTCTAATTTAACTTTTGTATTATCTGTTTCAACTACCCTTCCCGAAACCCCTGAAAAAGGACCCTGGGTAATCGTATGGGAATCCCCCACAGATAAAGTAGTTACTTTACTATCGTTATACACCCCGTTTAGGTGATTCTGCATAAATTTAATATCTGAAGCAGCAACAATCGCTGGTTTTCCAAGGAAAAATAGATAACGCACAATTCCAGAGCAGGAAAAGACTTTTTGGCGCTCTTTTTCTTCTAACTCAACCATTACATAAGAAGAAAGAAGGGGTTTGTTTACTTTTTTCTTTCTATCGGAATATTGTTTTACAAGGGTGATTGTTGGGCAGTAGTTTGTAATTCCCATAGCAGTTAGCTGCTCAGCAACTTTAAGCTCCTGTTGGGGCTTAGTATAAACAACAAACCACTTTTTTTCCATGGTTTTTTATAAATAAAACCCCCTTAAAACAAACGGTAAAACCAATTCATTAAGGGGGCTTAAACTTTTATCAAATGAAATTCTAAACATTAACTAGTACCAAAAGTACTTGGTACTAACTAAAAAACCAAACTATTTATCAAGTTTTTTTAGTATTTGCTTTTAATTAGGAAAAGAAAGTGGGTCATTTACAAATACAACAAACAGAAAATCAACAGTTTAAATAAGTTTTAAATTCCAACACAAAGTGAAAACGAAAAATAACTTTAGAAAAATCCAAACTATCTACAATACTGATCAAAAGTACCTGCCGCCTGAGTAAATCCTGAGTCTCTTGCTGTAGCGAGAAGCGGACAGGCTCCTATGGGGTCTCCCATTTTAATGTAAATAAGGGCTTTGATGTATTCGCACTTACCGTTTAGGGGATTTAAATCATTGATCACCACATCGATTTGCTCTTCTGCTTTTTCTAGACTGCCTATCATATAATTGGCTGTAGCTGCATTTTCAAAATGGGCATAGTCTAAGGGGTTGGCCTCTAGGGCTTTTTCAAATTCTAAAGCAGCATTTGCATAGTCTTGAGCATTAAAATATTCTAGCCCTTTGGCAGAAAAGCTCGATGCTTTATTTACTCCTAGCTGACCTACCGCTATTTGTCGGTATAGCCCTAAAATATCAGGATCATTAGGAAAAAGTTCAGTTGCCCGTTTGGCTTTTTCCATGAGGGCTTTATCCTTAGGAGGATAGAGTCCAGTGGCTATAATTAAATAATTTTTCCAATTCGCCGCTTTGTTTTTGGCGGTAAGTAATGCAAAGGCCTCTTCTAATGCAGCACGATCTCGGGTAAGGTTGATTAAATTAATATAACGAGTTGCATGCAAGTCGTTATTGGGAAGCCCAAAGAAGGCTTTTCGGGCATAGACTTTGGCACTGTCTAACTGGCCTTTTTCTTGAAATATTTGACTTTTTAAGATCTCGCTATAATACAAATATGGATTAGCTTTAGTTCCTTCCTCCAAAAGAGCTAGGGCTTTGTCGTATTTTTTGGCATTGACATAATAGCGCGCCTTAACTGAATTGATAGGGATGGTGGTAACCGTTATATTAGGAATATCAGGCACAATACGATCCACCTGATTTAGCGGTACGTTAAATTGATTGGAATTGAAATCTTGCAATAAAAACATTTGCCCTTTTAGGGACTTATAAACTTTATTGCTTACATAGATACTAGGAAGTACGAACAAAAATCCAACAATCAAAAAGGCATTTGCTAGTATTTTATTCGGTTTTATTACGCTTTTTCGATTCTTATTTTTTTGATAATAGCTTACGATTAAGCTAAATATTAGGGTCCAAACAACCAATACCTGAGGGCGGGCTATGGGAAAGTTTAAGTTGGCATCTACACTATAGACCCCAAGGGCTGTTAGTAGTAAAAACAAAAAAATCTTTTCGTTTACACTGAGAGTAGAATAACGGACTAATCGATATACATAATAAACCCCCCAAAGAAAGATCCCTAAATAGAGTATAAATCCGAGTATCCCCAATTCGGCTCCTAGCTGTATAAAATCACTGTGAGCATGGTAAGGTACCACATAGCCGTCGATATCTTTGGCGTCATAATCTATGGATTTTAATTTCCAATTGCCTAGACCTACCCCAAAAATCGGATTCGATGTCATGTGGGTTAAAACATCCTCATAATAGCGAAGACGTTGGTTGATTGATCCGTCATTGGCGTTAACAGAAATGGTTGCTGCTCTAGAAAGAGCATCTGCTCCTTTACTGGAGAGTAGGGTCTGATTGACTAAAATTGCGATCAGTAAGGGTACAATCAAATAGCCCGATTGGATTAGCTGTGTCCACTGTTTTTTTACTTTAAAATAAAGTACCGTGTGTAATAATATATAGGCTACGGTAGTGGCTCCTACAGCTACAAAAGAGGCACGGGATTGGATCATGGAAAGCGCAATAAGTGCCAAGGTAACTCCTGTTGCCAACACCCATTTTATCCAGCTCTTTTTTTCTAAATGAATTAAAAACAATACAAAAGGTATTTTAATCGCTATAGAAAAGGCAGTTATGTTTCGATTGGCCGTAACCCCTTTTAAAGCACCAGAAGTAATACTACCAGCAGTATTAAGCATCTCCAGGGCTTCATTAAAAACCGCATAAAGTTCCACCCCTAAAATCAGGATGATCACCCAAGGAATAAACCGTATTTTGTTTTTAAAGGAAAACAGGAAAATGGCCATGGAAAAGAACATCAAAAAAACGTTGAGCTGGCGGCTCAGATTTACTACAACTTCAGTAGGATTGATTGCATAAGCGAGAGAACCAATGGCCCAGAGGATAAATCCCAAATAGGTCAGGGTCATGCTTGACTTTAGCGTTAGGCTTAATGAAGAAGCCAAAGAAATTCTTTTGGAAAAAAAATAGAGTACGCTTATTAAATTCAGTAGGCTCATCCCCAGCCATTGGGGAGCAATTTTATCTACTGCTTCTAAGTTGGGGATAAAACCAATACAGAGGTAAAGGATCAGCATTAATGGGCCTATAAAGTTTATGGAATCAAAATTTTGGGGGGTAGCTTTAGCCATGGGTTATCGATATTTGTACTAAAATACTGTTTTTCAAAAAACATCAAAAGAAATTTTATCTTTACGGCATGAATTTTTCCTTGCTACTTACTGCCCTAGGCTTAAGTTCCTTACTCCATTTCGGGATTCAAAAAGTCTTTATTTATTACAAAAAATTTGATGACTTTAACCACCGTAGTTCGCATAAAACTTTAGCTACCCGTACAGGAGGAATTGGTGTTTTTCTAACATTATTGTTTATTAGCCTGTTTTATTATTTCCAAGGGATTGATCTTTTTGATTACTCCCTTTTTATACCCTTGGGGATTATGTTTTTGGTAGGCGCCTATGATGACTTCTACCATGCCGATTTTAAATTGAAGTTTTTTCTGCAAATCATCGTAGCCAAAATTCTCATCGATCAAGGTTATGTGATCTCCAATTACCACGGTCTTTTCGGATTGTATGAAGTCCCCTGGTTATTAGCACAACTCTCTACCGTTTTTGTCTTTTTAGTGGTAGTCAATGCTCTTAATTTTATCGACGGCATTGATGGACTTGCCATAACGGAAGTTCTAAAAATAATTATTTTGATCGAATTTTTTAGTGAAGCTACAACTTCTCTTTTCCCAATAGGATCGATTGTAATATCTTCAATAATCCCTCTCTATTATTTTAATTTTAAAAAGAAGCGTAAGGTGTTTTTAGGAGATGGAGGATCCTTGCTTTTAGGTACATTAGTGATGGTTTATTTACTTAATGTGCTAGGATCAGAGTTTCGCTTAAATCCAAACCATTCGATTAATAAAACCCTTTTTTCAGTTTTAGTTATATTGTATCCGCTGGTAGATTTATGTCGTGTTTTTATATTACGCCTTAGAGATGGCAAATCTCCCTTTGAAGCTGATCAGAGACATTTACATCATTTATTACTGAAAAAATTTCAACCAATTATAATTGATATCATTGTTTTGGTTGCACATCTATTTATTTTATTTGTGGCGTACAGTATTTTTTGATCTGAAATTTGGCGTTTGGATAGTTCATTTGATCTGACCTATTAAGATAAGTACAACCCTCAGATTTTTTACCCAATTGAATTAATGATAGCCCTTTTATATAATGGCTTTTGCCGTTTGGGATGTCAAAAGAGTCAATCACAATAGAAGAATATTTTATTGCTTGTTCATAATCTTTTAATACGTAGTTTACCCCAGCAATTGACTCAAAATATGAAAAATCATATGTGTCAATAGTTACAGTTTTCTCAAAATACTCTTTTGCCTTTTCAAATTCTTGGTTTTTAAAATATTCATTCCCTGTAGTGAACAACTCTTTGGCCTCATTTACTTTTTCAAGGCCAATTTTTGAAATTTTATTTATCAGAATAAACTCATAATTGGATGGAAATAATTTTATTGCTTCATCTATTTTCTGTGTCAATATCGAATCTTTTTCTTCTAACTTTTTATTTTGAACGCGTCTAGTTAAATAAAGTTTCCATAGAAATTCGTCTTTTTTTAAAAAAGAGGGTAAATTATTAAAAACACTATCAAAAGTCGTATAAATTTTATTTTGATGAAGCGACTCAAAATATACCTGTATATGAAATTTATTTTGAGGCAATTTTTCATATGCAATTTTAGAATAATATAACGCACTATCCTTTCTGTCAGCATTGAGATAAAATAAAGCTAGATTAGCCTCGCTGAATCCTATATGTGGATTATCTTTTATTGATTCTTTAAGTAATGTTACACCATGATATTTATCCTCTTTTAAATAATATCTTCCCTTTAAAGCTTTCATGGGAACTCCAGTTGCAGTTATAGTAGGTAAAAATGGAAAAGTAAATTCATTTATTTGATCTACTCCTAATTTGAGATCGTTTTTATTTAGCTCATAAACCAATGGGATTTGAAACTGAAAGTTCTTATAAGTTAGAAAACTAACAACTAAAGAAAAAGACAGGACAACAAAATATATACTAATTATGGTGGGTCTCATATTTATTTACGATATCTGAACTCATAATGAAGAATGTTCCAGCCACAAGCATTGCATAATAGGACATAATTAATGCTCTTTCTCTAGGAAAATTAAAAGTTGAATCAATTATTATTACAAAAAAACAAGCTATTAGAATTATTGGAATAGTTTTTTTCTGAATACCATATATTTTAATTAAATAAATCAAAGGGAGTGTGAACAGTCCCAAATAGATTAACAGGCCTAAAACTCCTAATTCAGCACCAAATTGTAAAAAGTCATTATGTACATGATAAGGTATTACATACGCTTGAATTTTAGTTTTATCCAACATGATTGAATATGTTTTCCAACTCCCCATACCTATACCAGAAAATGGATTTTCTAACATCGTTTGAGTTGCATCTGACCAATATCTCAATCTACTTGAGGTAGATTGATCTTGATTTAAAATGAAATTTGTATCTACAATTCTTTTTTGGTTAAAATTATCCAAGAGTCCTGAAACAACAAAAAAAACTATTGATCCAGCAATAGGGATTAGTAGCCTAAAGTTTTTTCTAAACGATTTGATTATAGATAAGATGATAACAACTACTAATAATGCAATAAAAGAAGCTCTTGATTGTATTTGGAATATACTGATTAAAAAGAAAAATATTAAAATCAGACTCCAGATTATTTTCACTTTAGATTTTGAGGATGCTAAAAGAAACAAAAATGGCAACTTGATAACTAAAGAAAATGCAGTAACATTAATATTATAAGCAATACCTTTTAATGCAGTGGATCTCCCAATTTCAGTTAGTGTAATTATTTTAGTAAAAATTGGTGAAATAACTAATAATACTTCATAAGAACTGAAAATTAAAAAAATGTAGGATAGGTAGTTGAAGAATAAATTTTTGTCTTTCAACAACTTCAATAAAACATATATGCTAATTATCGTACTAAAAATAATATAAAATCTAGATATGTCTACAATCCCTAAGGACACATTTTCCGTATAATAAATAGATATGCTTCCTAGAAAGAGAAAAATTAAATAGAAATAGAAATATAAATTTTTAATTACACTTTTTATGATATCAATGACTCCTTTTTTACTAATGAATACGATAAATAAAAAAGTAAAAAAATTAAAAAAGCTCAAATAAAGCCATTGATAAGCTATCCCATCGATTACAGATTTATCTCTATAGACTGGAAAGATCAATAAAGATGACAACAATATGTAAATTAGAATTTCTTTTTTTTTCATAAAAAAACCTCCGCTTTTGAAGCGGAGGTAATTTAATAAATACTAACTAAGTATTATAACCAAAGTGTTCTATTTTTCTTAGTTGCTTGGTTACTAGCTACTGATGCAATACCTGCATCAGCAGCATGCATAAAGTCAGCATCTGTATAGTTGTCGACATTCAACCCTAACGCTAAAGCTTTAGCTTGCTTTTCAGCTGAAGTTAATGTACCTGTATAGGCAGTAGTTGTAACTCCAGTAGTCCAACCTGATCCTTCAGCAGCCATTGAACGTGTCAATGAAGAAGCATTTGCTCCAGCAGCAGCAGCAGGTGCATATGATGAGTTATCTGCACCATCCCAATCATCAAAACCATTGATGATTGTAGCTGTAGCATTATTAGAAGGTGCGGAGAGATTAAACTCATAATCTAATCCAGCATTTTTTGCTTTAAATCGTAACATCGCTCCTGCATGGTGAACTAAAGCAGCAGGTGTACTACCATCACTAGTATATCTGCTAATAGTTTCTGCCGTGGTTCCTACAGCTTCTACATGATCAGCTACAATATTACCAGTTAAGGCTTTTGTTCCTACTCCTGTTAATAAAATTTCAATATCAAAAGCAGTGTTTCCAGCAGCTTCTTGAACCTCCCAATATCCTAAATCGTATGCGATATTAGAAATTGTACCTGATGACATTTTATAATCAGGAACTGAAGAGTCAAAACGATTCAAGTACGCAACAACTGCATCCTCCAATTGTGCTTCTTCTGATACAAAACCAACACCACTAGCAGTAGTAGAATAACCAGCGTAGTGAGGGAAAACATATGTACCAACTGTAGAACCTGTAGTTGTATCAAAATCAACCGCTACACCTGCAATTGTCACAGAACCTGTTTTTGTTGCTAATCCATGCTTTATTGGAATTGTAGCTACAGTTGTACCTACTCCAATTTTGATAGATTCACCATATGCAATATTTTCTGCTATACCACTGAGCATGCTGATTGTAATCGTTTGGTTACCACTTTTTGTGCCAACTGCCGCTCCAGCCTTAACAGTAGTAACTGTAAGTCCAACTGCATCATACGAACTCGCAAAATCTGAAACAAACTCTGTAGTCCAAAGGTATGCATCTGAAGTAGTTTGATTAACATCAACTACAGAGGCAGGGTCAAAACCGTTAATTGCATCAATTTCAGGTTCTAAAATACCATTTTTTATATAATAAGACTCTACATGTGCTACTGATCCAGGAGCAGCTAAAGCATCAGATTTTACATTTAGTACTACAACGTAATCGCTTACAGCAGAGTCAATTTCAGTACCAGCATTGTTAAGAACGCTATCAACTGTGTCAAACTGAGCATAAACAGTTCCGTTTGCGGTAACAGCTGCTCCTAAATATGTTTTTAGATCTTTAAGACCTGCAGAAGATACAAATGATCCAACATCTTTTTTAGCAGCAGTTTCAGCAGCTGTTTCTGTTTTGTCTTGTGCAGATTGTGCAGTAAGACCATTTCTAGAAACAGTACTTGCACCAGTTGAAGTTGACAATGCAGAAGCACCAATCAAAATTGATGGAACTACAGTTGCACTATCAGAATTGATAGCTGCAAGAGCATCAAAATCTAAAGTAGCCAAATCAGTGTTACCATGAATATGAAGGGTACCAACTTTGTTTGCTTTTGTTACAGACAAAGAAGTTAAATTATCATTATCTATAATTTTAATCCCACCATTAGTAACAGGAGTAGTTCCTTTAGTTGCAATAACTTCATGACCAAGAGTTAATGTCTCTAGATCATCAGCATCATCAACAGTAATGGTCCCATAAGAAGAACCAGCAACAGTGATGGAAGTTAAATCATCATTCCCGTCTAAAGTAAGATCTGCAAAAACACCAGATACATCAACAGAAGTTAAGTTAGCTGCCCCTGTTAAGTTAATGTTTTTAAGTACACCTCCTAATTTTGCAGTTACCAAACCAGTAGCTGAACTAAATGTTACGCTAGGACCTTCTTTATCTGCTTTTGCAAGATTAGGATCTGTATCCAATGCACCAGTGATATCAACAGTTTCTAGATCAGAACCGCTTAAAGCAACATCTACTTCGATTGCTCCAAGAGTCAAGTTTGTTACTTTAGAAAGAGTTAATGTGTTTCCTGTTCCTTCGTATGTTGCTAAATTAACAGTAGCAACCTCAGTAGCAGAAAAAGAACCATTTGAATAGTTTGGAAGCACAACAGAAGCAGCACCTGTAATAGTAAGGTCTAAATCAGTTTGAGTTCCTAAAGCATTTACATCATCAATAACGTCTATGGCTAAAGTATGTCCTGCTTCACCAATGATAGTAAGTGTTCCTGGAGTATAATAAGGAAGAGATGTTAAATGAATTTCCAAAGATTTAGGAAAATCAATCGTGTTTGCTGTAGCTGTTCCAGCAGTAATCACAGTACTAAATGTATTAGCCGATCCTCCAGAATTATGACCATATGAAACATCTGCTTGTTGGAACTTAGTTACAGTTGCCAAAGATCTAAAGTCTACCTTAGTGACTTTATTTTTATAATCACTCCCTAAAGTGATAGTACCAGCTGAAGCTAATGATGAGAAATCAACAGTTCCTCCTTGAGAAATGATGATGTCAGAAACACCAGTCAAATTAGCAAATGTTGGTCCAACAATAGTTGAAGTTTTTGCCAATACACTTAAGTTTCCAGTAATAGTTTTCAATGCAGAAGCAACTTCTTGAACGTCAGCTGTTGCCATGTCGTCAGTAATGTAGAGAGCTACGTTACCGTTAACAATATTTAGCTTGTCACCAAGATTTTTGGCAAATTCTAATGTTGCAACACTTTTGATGATGATATCCTGAGAATAAACATTACTAGAATCTAGTAATTCTTGTAAGCTTTCCTCAGAAGCATCAACAGCTTCTTGTAATTCAGCTACCTCTTCAGAAGAAGCTACATCAGCTACAGCAGTTTCAATCGCATCAATATCCGCTTGGATATCAGTAAGACCGTCAGCAACTGCTGTGTCAATCGTGTCGCCTAAACCGTTTACAGTACTTGCTAAAGAAGACACTGTACCAGCAAGGCTAGCAAGATCACTCTGAACCTGAGACAAACCAGCAACGGTCGAAGCCAATGCAGAAATTTGAGACTCAAGGCTGTCAAATTGATCGTCATAATTTTGACATCCCACTAAAACTAGTGCTCCCGCCAAAATTGATAATAAACCTTTTTTCATTTGATAAAAATTTAATTAATTAAAAGTGTTTGCGTGCAATAGTGCACGTGTACAACATTGCAAGTTTCGTGCCAAAGCCAACAATTTGTTAAAAAGGCTTTAAAAAAACACTTTAAATTCACAATTCATTGAATTACAATATCTTAATTTTTTAGCATATTTGTAATTTTTTAGCATATTTGTAAAGGTTATTCACAAATTAGGGTTTAAAGCTACCATTTATAAAGAACCCACTATGAATAAATCCGTTTTTTAGCCCAGAATTGCTACTTTTAACAAAAAACAAGACCGATGAAAAACCTCAGCATACTGCTCCTTATCAGTTTCTTGATAAGTTGCCAAGAACAACCCGCCCAACCCGATATAGCCCTGATCCAAAAAGCCCAGTTAATCCACATGAAAACGTTGACGCTCGACACCCATGACGATATCAACGTAAAAAATTTCACAGACAGTCTGAATTACTTAATGGACACAGATACCCAAGTCAACATTCCTAAAATGGAACGTGGAGGCCTAGATGTGGCTTGGTTTATTGTCTACACCGGACAAGGAGAGCTTAATGCCGAAGGCTACCAAAAAGCGGCGGACAATGCCCAATCAAAATTTGACGCCATTCATCGTTTAGTCGACGAATATGCCCCAAATAAAATGGGTCTTGCACGATCCAGTAAAACATTGGACAGCCTACGTAAAATCGGAAAAAGAATCGCGATGATAGGGGTTGAAAATGCCTATCCCATTGGAGAAACGCTTACAGAAGTCAAACGCTATTACGACTTAGGAGCACGTTATATGTCGTTAGCACATAACGGTCACAACCAATTTTCAGATTCCAATACGGGAGAGTTTGACAACACCGCTAAACATGAAGGTATCAGTGAATTGGGGAAAAAAGTCATCGATTCTATGAATTATTATGGTATCATGGTCGACATTTCACACCCTTCTAAAGAAGCGATTCGGCAAACTATTGCCCATTCAAAAGCACCCGTGATTGCCTCACACTCTTCCGCAAGAGCCTTATCAGATCATCCTAGGAACCTCGACGACGAGCAGCTGGAGTGGGTCAAAGAAAATGGAGGTGTGGTACAAGCTGTGGCTTTAGCACTCTTTGTAAATAAAGAAAAACACCAAAAGCACAGGGATTCACTTAAAACCCTAGAAGATAAAACTGACGCAGAAGCTCTTACTGCACTTAAAAAAGAATTTCCTCCAGTAGATGTTGCCGATTTTGTCGATCATATCGATTACATCAAAAACAAGATTGGAATCGACCATGTGGGTATTAGTTCAGACTTTGACGGTGGTGGTGGCATTGAGGGCTGGAAGGATGCCTCAGAAACTTTTAATGTTACATTAGAGCTGGTCAAAAGAGGTTATACAGAGGAAGAAATCTCAAAAATTTGGAGTGGGAATTTACTACGCGTATTGGATGAAACTGCTAAAATTGCTAGTGAGCTTCAAAAAGCTAAATAAAAACAAGTTAAGTTATTTCACTTTTCGTTTCAACCAGTTGAGAAGTTCTCCTATTGCTGCGCGGATATCTGAAGTAGGAGAGGTAAAATGGTTTACCATGAGAGAAAAAACAAGAATTTTTCCTCTTTTTGTAATTAAATACCCAGAGAGGTTATGATTATGTCTTAGAGTTCCTGTTTTTCCATACACTTGTTTAACATTATAGGACTTAAGCGTTCCTGAAACGCCACCACTTGGAAAGAGCGTTTTAATTTGATCCCAAGACGAGGTTCTATAAATTTCTTTTAATACTGCAACAAGTGATCTCGGGGTAAACATGTTATACCGTGACACCCCAGAGCCATCAACCCAAATAAAAGGGTCTGGAGTCCATCTAGACCACTTTTTTTGCATGAGTTCAATTGTTTTTTCCTCTGAAAAAATACCACTACTTTTTAGAGCAATCATAAGTAGCAAGGACTCTGCAATTCCATTGTCACTATTTTGAAGCAACCCTCTGTATAGTAGTTCTTCAGCCCCTGTATATAGCGGGATCCAAACGGATTTATATTCAGGAGTACTTAATTTTATCTTTTTACCCAAAGCATCTCCAAGGAGTTTTACAAAAAGAGAATCTGATGTTATAAAAGGCCGGTATAGTGTGTCACCTTCATTAAGTCTTAAAGGATTGATTTCAAAAAGATTGGAATTCTTATCTCTTAAAGCCGCAGGAGCTAAAGAATCATTTTTTAAAATAAACTCAACTCCTGAAGGAAGAGTTTTAATTTCGTTGTTCACTTTTGTTATCCCAAAAGCATTACCAAAGATAGGAAATGGACTACGCTCAGAGGCATAGTAATAAGAGTAGTCATCCCAAGACCATCCAGGGCCTTGAGATTTTGGAAAAACTGAAGGAGGAACATATTCAAAGTCATAATCTTGCTTGAAAAAGTTAGTCAAATCTGTGTCTGGATAAAAAGGGTGCAATAATAATGGATATCCAGAAGATTTAAACTTAATGACTGAGTCATATTTAATGGAATAATATAAACTAGGCAGAGAATCAAAATTTTGAATTGCAGCTAAATAAGTTAGGAGTTTTGTGTTAGAAGCAGGGGTCATAAACTTATTATCATTTATCGAAACAAGGGGTTCAGAAGTCTCTAGTTCTGAAATACTTACTGCTAAAAATGCTTCTTTAAAAACAGGGATTTTTTTAATTTGCCTTTTGAATCTTGGTTCAAGAAATGCTTGCCCATTACAAAAGGAAAAAGAAAATAATAAAAAGAATAAGTATTTCCCCATAGAATTAAAAGTAATAAGAATTTAATATTTAAATCTTATGTTAATTTAGTGATATATTAAATCCCAAGTAAAAGTTACGCCCTGGTGCAGGCTCATAAAACCTTGACCCAAAAGCATTCAGACGAATATTATCGTAATAGGTTGTGTTGAGCAAGTTATTTATCCCTCCCAGAAAATCAATTTCACCCCAGGATACTCGGACTGTTTTTTGGGCTTGAAAACGCAGCTTTTGAAACGATTGTACGGCAACACTATTTGAATTATTTGCATAAAACTCACCAACATGTTCTCCTGAGAGTACCCATTTCCAATCTGTATTGGTCGAATATTGAAGCTGTAAGAAGAGTTGGCCATTGGGTATTCCAGGAAGGCTATTGCCATTGAGGTCGTCCTCCGCTTTTTGCCCTTCAAATTGGTATTGTGCTTGGGTTAAACTGGCTTGTAACCCCCATTGCTTCCACTGATACGAGGCGGCTAGCTCTAAGCCATAACGCCTTGTCGCGCCAGCATTTTGGTAAAAAGACCTTCCAGGAAAGGCTTCCAATTCATAAGGTAATATCTCATTTGAACTTTTGATGTAGAAGGTTGTGGCTTCAAAGTACCCAGAGCTTCCTTGAGTTTTCCATCCCAATTCGTAATTAATCGCTTTGGAAGGGTCTAAATCCAAATTCAAGCCTTCACCACCAGTAGGATTGGCTGAAAGTTCAGAAAGTGTAGGGGTTTCAAAGCTGCTTGAAAAATTGATAAAAAGACGATGTGCTCTTGAGAGGGCATAACTCATTCCAATACTTGGGTTTAGAACTGTATACTCCTGAATTTCTGGTTGAGTATCGGCTCCAAGGGTTTGGTAATCCAACCGCAGTCCTGTTCTGATTAAGAGTTTATCCCATTGAAGGTCATCCAACAAGGATATCCCTACATTCCCAAAACGTTCTAATTGAGAAAACACATTATCCCCTTGCATTCCTTGAAGGTTTTGAAAACGATCTCTTTGATCGCGTTGACCATTGGTTTCAAAACCCAGCTGCCATCTATGTGTCAATTTGGATTGAGTTTCTTCATAGCTTAGACGAGATCCTAAGCCGTAATAATTTCTAAACAAATCTATGATTCCCCCATTTTTAAATGGTAGTTTACCATAAAAATCTCTAAAGCTGTAAAAAGCATAGCTGTCAAGGCTCCATTGGCTCCCCCATTCTTGTTCCCAGCGCATTCCAATTTTAAATTGATCGATTTTTTCAAAAGTGTTATAATCTAGATTCCGCTGTCGTGCTTGACGAAAGTCAGCTTCTGTTTCGTCCAGCTTTAACCCCCCGGCATCTTCAGCCTTTGGACTGTTAGTATAATTTAGCTGAAAATTTATTTTAGATCGAGAGCTAAATGAATGCTTGATTTTAGCATTAAATACATTTTGCTTTAAACCGCTAAAGGCTCTAAAACCGTCAGTAGTGGTTCTGTTTAAGTGGAAAAGTGCTGTGGTTTTTGCCCCTTTTAGTTGGGTGGTCAATTGATAATTTTGATACCCATAAGATCCAAAGGTACTTCTGAATCTAGTTGACGCTCCATCCAAACTGTCCAAAGTATTTAAATACAACACCCCTCCTGCTGCGTTCCCGTACAAACTTGCCGATGGCCCTCTAAGAACTTCTAGGCGGCTGAGTAGTCCCAAAGGAAGATTGTCCACTTGACCTTGTCCATCTGGTGTAGTTTCAGGTATCCCGTCTACTATAATTTTTACTCCTCTTATTCCAAAAGCTGCTCTGGATCCGAATCCTCTGATTGAAAGCCTTAAATCCTGTGCGTAATTGTTTGCATTTAATGAAAATAATCCAGGTACAGCTCTTAAATATTCTTGAAGTGATAATTGCTGTTGAAATCCCTGAAGGGGAATCAAATCAATTGAGCTGACAGAAGCGGGTATTAACAAGCGAGAGGTTTTTAATTTCGGAGCTTGTAAGGCTACTTCTTCCAAAGTAATGGTTGAGGTCTGAGATGGAGCTTGACCAAAAAAGAGGCCGGGGAGTGTCAATAAACAAATTAAAACGCTTGGTTTCAAAATTGCAATCAAGGGGTAAATATTCTTTTCTAGCATTTGTTAAATTTGTGCTAAGATAAGGATTATGTATCTATCAGAACCAGAAGAAATTGTTGCTTATGTAGTATGCATCGCTATAATCATAGGCTTTGGTGTAACTACTTATATGGAAATTAAAAACACTGTCTATGAGGAGAAACAAAAGCACAAAGTACAAAAGGAAAATGAGGAAAAAATCAAGACCTTAATCTCCTACTTTAAGGCTAAAAAGAAACTAATCGATACCGTAGCCAAACTCAATCGAGCTAAGAAAGAGGGGAAATCAGAAAATTAACACTACATTTGTACCTACAACAGTTGTGTTAATAAAACGATATGAAAAAGACCTACCACAGTTCCTCAAGCCGTGGCGAAGCTAATCACGGATGGCTTCACGCCAAACATTCTTTTAGCTTTGCTAGTTATTTTAATCCAGAGCGGGTTCAATTTGGGGTATTAAGAGTTTTGAATGACGATATAATTGCTCCAGGTATGGGTTTTGGTCCGCATCCGCACGACAATATGGAAATCATTACCATTCCATTGGAAGGGGCTTTAGAGCACAAAGACAGTATGGATAATGTAGGTGTCATTGAAGCGGATGAAATTCAGGTAATGAGCGCAGGTACGGGCGTTTATCACAGTGAATACAATAAAAATAAAGATCAGTCAGTCAATTTATTACAGCTCTGGGTTTTTCCTCATACGCAAAACGTAAGTCCCCGCTACGATCAAAAAAGCATAAAGGAACTCAAAACACCCAATGCATTCTACCCAATAGTAACTCCCAATCCTGAGGGTCCTGCAATGTGGATACATCAAGATGCATGGTTTCATTTAGGTGAATTTGATAAGGAAACTGAGGTTGAATACAGCATTCATAAGGAGGGAAATGGTGTTTATGCTTTTGTGATTGATGGAGAAGGAAATGTTGCTGGGCAAGATTTGAGTAAAAGAGACGCTCTTGGAATATGGGATACCCAATCATTTTCAATTACTGCAAAAAAAGATTCCCGTATTTTATTACTAGAAGTTCCAATGCAACAATTATGAATTCAAAACAGCTTTCAGCCAAAGAACTCCTTGAGTTAATCAACAATTTAATTGAGACAGGTCAGTACAACGACAGTGTGCATAAAATCAAGCTGATGACTGCTCGAGACGTAATTGAGAAAATTCTAGAATCAGAATTTTAGTTCACTTCATTCTTTGGTTAATATATTCAAAGGCGACAAATCACCTTTAGTGATTGAGGAATGCAGCAATAGACGATTCAACACTATTAAAATTGTTTTGACGACCCTCATCTTGCTTTCAAAGAACTGTGTTTTACTATCTTTACACGGACTACATTGGTATGGATTTAATCCCAAGTTCTGGATTTACTGTTACATCGCTCTTCAGGGGTATGATGGGCATGTTGGTTCTCCTATTAATTGCTTATCTGTTTAGCAATGATAGAAAGCGAATTGCATGGAAAACCGTTGGCCTGGGATTGCTTTCTCAAATAATTATTGCCATAGGTGTACTAAAAGTCAATTGGGTCAAAGGATTGTTCGAGGGCTTAGGAGGGTTCTTTATTAGTGTGCTAGAATATACAGGGGAAGGTGCAAAAATGTTATTGGGTGAATTTGGAGATGTTGATCAATACGGCTTTATCTTTGTCTTTCAAGCCTTACCAGTAATTATTTTCTTTTCTGCCTTAAGCTCAATTCTCTATTATTTTGGGATTATCCAAAAGGTTGTAGGCTTTTTAGCCTGGATCCTCACTAAACTTCTTAAAATTTCTGGAACTGAGAGCCTCTCCGTGGCAGGAAATATATTTTTAGGTCAAACAGAAGCCCCTCTAATGATCAAAGCTTATCTAGAAAAAATGAATCGATCAGAGCTTTTTTTGGTTATGGTTGGTGGCATGGCGACTGTAGCTGGAAGTGTTTTAGGCGCATATATCGGCTTTTTGGGAGGCAATGATCCTGTACAGCGTTTGGAGTTTGCCAAGAGTCTTCTTGCCGCTTCTGTCATGGCTGCACCAGGAGCTGTTGCTATCGCAAAAATTATCTACCCTCAGACTGAGGAAATTCAGACCAATGTTCATGTTTCACGCGATAAAATTGGATCAAATTTTTTATCTGCCATTTCCATAGGAACTGGTGAGGGAGTTAAAATGGCTGTAAATGTAGGTGCTATGCTTTTAGTCTTTATCGCACTTATTGCCATGCTCAGTGGTATATTGTCAAGCTTTGGTGAATTTATTGGACTAAACACATGGATTGCAGAGCATACTATTTACCAAAATTTCTCCATTGAGTTTATCTTAGGCTATTTGTTTGCTCCACTGATGTGGATCATCGGAGTAGCCAAGGAAGATATGGCCTTGATGGGACAACTCATCGGGGTTAAATTGGTAGCCAGTGAGTTTGTAGGTTATACTCAATTGGTCAGCTTAAAAGACAGTGCTAGTGCGATTCACCTCAACTATCAGAAATCTGTGATCATGGCAACCTATATGCTTTGTGGGTTTGCAAACTTTGCCTCTATAGGAATACAAGTAGGTGGGATAGGAATTATTGCTCCTAAAATCCGGAAAACATTAACCGAACTCGGATTTAAAGCTATGATCGCAGGAACCATAGTTTCCCTGATGTCCGCAACCATAGCCGGCATTATTTTAGGTTAAAAACACTATAAAATCTTTACCCTGATTTTTTTCCACGTTTTGATCAAGAAATAAGCTGAAACTAATGCCAAAACTGACAGTGGTAAAGCCAATTGGTAATCTCCATAGATAAAGTAACCCGTAGCAAACATCACACTGTATATCATCAAACAACCCAGCAACATGGCAATTATTCCCGATGGAACCGTCCAGCCTTGCTCTCCCTCTTTAAGATTTTCTCCATCTTTATCCGCTGCATCTATTACTTTTTTCCATCCAGGTCCTCCCGGTTGAATTTTAGTGTAGAAAGAGCGTAAGACCTCATTGCTTTCAGCGGGTGTCAGTAAGGTGGTGAGAAGCCAAAGGGAGGTTGTCACAAAAACAACAAAAGGAAATTCAGCCCAAGCTGGTAAAACTCCTTCTACACCAAATAAGGCTTCTTTTACTCCGAAAGCGGGAATTGCTAAAAGCAAAGAAATAAAACCAGAGGCAACCATCGCTACAATCTCACTCCAAGCGTTAATTCGCCACCAAAACCATCTCAATATAAAGATCAATCCTGTTCCTGCACCAAAAACCAAAAGAAGATTAAAGAGCTGCATCGCATTCTGAAGCAGAAGTGCTAGTAAAGTACTCAACGCCATCAAAATTACGGTTGATATTCTTCCTACTGCTACCAATCTTTTTTGTGAAGCATCAGGATTGATTTGCCTTTTGTAAAAGTCATAAACTACATATGATGATCCCCAATTCAACTGCGTTGATATGGTGCTCATATAGGCCGATATTAACGAAGCCAATACCAAGCCTAAAAGTCCAGTGGGAAGTTTAGTAAGCATGGCGGGATAGGCCAAATCATGTCCGAGTTTATCTGCTGTAATGTTTGGAAAAGCTGTCTGTATGCTATTGAGGTCGGGAAAAACAACCAGTGAAGCCAAAGCGACCAAAATCCATGGCCAAGGTCTTAACGCATAGTGCATGATGTTAAAAAAGAAAGTCGCTCCTATGGCGTGATTTTCATCTTTTGCAGCAAGCATTCGTTGGGCTATATAGCCCCCTCCTCCTGGCTCTGCCCCAGGATACCATGAACTCCACCACTGCACTGCAAGAGGAATAATTAGTAGTGTGATCAGTGCTTCACGATTGCCAAAATCAGGTAAAATGGAAATTTTACCCACTACATTTTCATGAGCAAGCAAGGATTCAATTCCTCCAACTTCTGGAAGATTTACTAAGTAATATGCCGCACCTATTGCTCCCCCCATAGCGACAAAGAACAAGATTAGGTCTGTATAAACAACCCCTTTAAATCCACCTATCGCACTGAAGGTCACCGTAACTAAGCCTGCCGTGATTACCGTTTGCCAAGGTTCTAAACCCAGCATAATACCCCCTATTTTAATTGCTGCTAAGGTTACCGCTGACATGGTAATTACATTAAAAATAATTCCTAAATATATTGCTCTAAATTTTCTAAGAAAACTCGCAGGTTTGCCTCCATAACGAAGCTCGTAAAACTCCAAGTCCGTATTTACATTGGATTTTCTCCAAAGCTTAGCATACACAAAAACAGTTAGTAAACCGGTAATTAAAAAGGCCCACCAAACCCAATTCCCTGACACCCCATTGGTTCTTACAATGTCCGTTACCAAATTAGGCGTATCAGTAGAAAAAGTAGTTGCTACCATCGAAAGTCCTAAAAGCCACCAAGGCATGCTTCTCCCCGATAGAAAAAATTCGTTTGCATTTTTCCCAGAGGTCTTAGATACGTAAATTCCAATTCCCAAGGATACTGCAAAAAATAAAAATATAATTAGCCAATCCAGTGTTGCTAATTCCATAAGATTCATTTATTTGATTCATTTAAAGATAGATAAAAAACGGTCTCGGCATTAAATAGTTGTTAAAAGGCTTTAAAATCACTCAAATTCATCCTAGGTTTGTCGTGTGTAATTGCTGATTTTCAATGAGAAAGCTTATTTTATATCTTGCTTTGATTCCCTCCCTAGGGGTAAACCTCCTCTCGGGTCAAATTGTTGGTGAATCTAAAGAGACACCCAAGTTACTGCTTCCTCCGCCTGAAAACAAAGCACCTAGCTTACTCGCACCCAAAAAACAAAAACAATTTCTCTCTGAAGATTTTTTTAATCCAAAATTGGAATTTAAAGACCCTAAAAGCGATCTAAACAACCCCCCTATCAATTTTGGGAGAGGTGAACAATTTCTAGATCCAGGAAAACAATACCTGAATCGTCTAAATCGACGTCCTGAAAAGGAAAAAAATCCAAATCAATTTAAGGTTGATCAATATTTGGGGGACTTCCGAAATAATGGAAAGTTTGTTCAAATTGCGGTTCGTGATCATGAATCCCCTGATGGTGATCTAATACGGATTATGCTTAATGACCAGGAAGTGGTGCCACAAGTTCTCTTATTAGAACGTTTTAAAACGATCTCTATTGACTTAGTCCCAGGTTTTAATAAAATTGATTTTGTTGCCCTTAATCAAGGTGAATCTGGGCCGAATACCGCTGAGGTACGCGTTTTTGACGATGAAGGTAAACTAGTTGGAGCCAATCGGTGGAACCTTGCAACTGGAGTAAAAGCAACCTATATAATCGTTAAAGAAAACTAAGGCTTAAGCTTGGTAAATTTCAAGCATCCCTTTGATGAATAAGTCAACCTCTTCAGAAGTTCCTGTACTGATTCTACACCAATCGTAAAAGGGAGGAAAAGGCCTTCCTATTCGTACACCCTTCTCCAGCATGGCCGGTCCCAATGCTCTTATATCCCGTTTTGAATGAAAAAATATAAAATTGGTATGCGATGTAACATAATCGAGTTTGAGGTGGTCTAAAAGTTTGTATATCCGCTGTTTTGCCTCTTTATTCTTGTTCAGAGAGAAGTTGTAAAACTCCTCATCTTTAAGTGCTTCCTTAGCTGCCTCAACAGCGAGTACATTACTCATCGCAACGACATTCTGACGAATTTGCTGTGCTATTTCAGGTTTGGCAATCAGGTAACCTACTCTCAAGCCTGCCATGCCATAAACCTTGGAAAAAGTCTTTGAAACAATCACATTATCCCCTCGCTTTACCGCGTCTATCATACTGGGATAATTCGGCTCTTCAATAAAATCGTAATAGGCCTCATCTGAAAAGACTATCGTTTTTTTACTCGCTACACCGCAAAAATCCACAAGCTTTTGAGCTGGAACTAAGGTGCCTGTTGGATTATTAGGATTGCATAGGAATACCAATTTTGTCTTTGAGGAAATTTGTTTTTCGATGGCGTCCAAGTCATATCCTTTATCTTCCCCCACGGGTACCCATTTTACCGTAGCTCCCCACTGTTCTGCATAATTCATCATCGCTAAAAAAGTGGGCTGTCCCGAAATGATTTCTCCTCCGTTTGCTGCAAAAGTAATCCCCGCTACTTTTAATCCCTCTGTGGAACCCCCTGTAACGATGATTGATTCAGGAGATACTCCGTGCTTTTTCGCTAATTGTTCTGCTAAATCATCTGAATATGCGTAAGGATATCGACAAGCGTGTTCAAAAGAGTTCTTTATCCGTTCTCTCACCCGCTTCGAAGGACCGTAAGGATTTTCATTTGAACTCAGTCGAATTATGGGTTCCAAACTTCTCGGTTGGAAGTTTTCTTTTTCCTGAGCAGTTAAAAGGGTAGATGGTGCCAGCATCAATCCTCCAATTCCCATTGAGGCTTTAAGCCAGTCTCTTCGTGATTGCATGTTTATTGGTTTTCTATAAAGTTCAATTTTTTTTAAATGAAAACAAAATTAAATCTTTACTTTACTGTATGAGTGATTTGATCTCCTCGACAGAAGCTTTACTAAAAGCAATCATAAGTCCCTTAGAATGGGTCATGCTTTTGGCAGTTGTAGGAGGTGGTCTTTACCTGATGTTACACAGTCGAGGAATCCCTCTTTTAAAGCTACGTCCTGCTTTTAAACTCCTTTTTTTAAAAGAAAAAACTCAAGGAATTTCTCGTTTTCAAGCACTGTCAGCAGTGCTTGCTGCAACTGTAGGTCTAGGCAATATTTCCGGTGTTGCAATCGCCATTCATATGGGAGGTCCAGGAGTTCTAGTCTGGATGTGGCTTACCGCTTTGATCGGAATGATTATTAAATTTTACTCTTGCACCTTGGCTGTTCAGTTGCGTTCTGTAGAAGCAAACGGTGAGCCTTTAGGAGGGCCTATGTATTACATGCAAATGGGAATAAAACAATGGGGGAAGCCTTTGGCTGTATGGTTTTCAATCGCCGGGCTATTCGGGGTACTCCCTGCCTTTACTGCCAATCAACTTACTCAGACTTTTATGAATGTTGTTGAGCCAGATTCATTTATTGCCTTGGGGGATCTTGAGTGGAAATTTTTTACAGGGCTTGTCTTAGCAATAGCCAGTTCATTTGTCATTTTTGGAGGACTTAAATCCATCGTCAAAGTTACCTCAAACTTGGTTCCTGTGATGGTAGGTCTTTATTTTTTTATGGGCTTATTTATCCTAATTTCGAATGGTGATGCAGTCTTTCCAACTCTTGAACTCATCTTTACAGAAGCTTTTAATTTTGATACAGCAGTAACTGGTGGGTTTTGGGGACTGGTGATTTTAGGTGTCCGTCGAGCTGTGTTTTCCAATGAAAGTGGAGTTGGAAATGCACCTATGTATCACGGGCAATCTCAAAGTTCAAAAGGAACAGATGAGGGACTCGTCGCCATGCTTGGTCCTCTTCTCGATACTGTATTGGTATGTAGCATTACAGGTCTGATTGTCATCATAAGTGGGGCTTATAAAACTACAGACCTCAATGGAATTGTGTTGACCTTGGAAGCTTTTCGGATTTTGTTTTTTGGCTTTGGAGATCAGCTCTTACTCCTCATGGTCTTCGTTTTCGGGATTTCAACTCTTTTTACCTACTCCTATTATGGGGTAAAGTGTTTTGGATTCCTAACTCAAAAAAAATGGGGCAGTTACTACAACTATTTCTATGTGGGCAGCATTATTATCTCAGCTCTAGTGACTGTGGAAGTGGTTATCGGTATTATTGATTTAGCGTTTGCACTTATGTGTATTCCTAATATGGTCGCCTTAATTTATTTAGCAAAAAGTGTCAAACAAGAAATGCGAGGGCGAAACTGGATTAGCTAAGCCCCCGTATTATTTTTTATTCTTCACCAATTGGCGGAGGTCCTGGAGGTAACATAGGTGAGTACTGATAGTCTCCCTTACGCATTTTAAATTCGTCCTTTACCTCTTGCAATAGCTTGGAATCTGTAAATAAATCAACCATAGACATGCTTAGAGCTTTCGCTGCATAAACCATCCCTTTATGACCAATTGACATCCCCCCACAAGCAACAACAGCCCAAGAATGCCAAGGTGTTCCTTCTGGTGCTACAGTAACACCTAGACGGACAACTGGCACTAAAAAACTCACATCACCAACATCTGTTGAACCTCCCATGGGGTGTTCGGCAGTGGGTTTTAATGGAGTAATCTTACCGTTGATTCCCAATTTAGGTTTGGATGTTGCCTCTTGAATTTTATAAGCGAAATCTAGTTCTTCAGAGGTATAACTCAAGGGTCCTAAGGTTTCCAAATTTTCTTGTACTGCAACGCCTCCTGCTCTGTTTGGTAAAATCTCATGTATACCAGAAATCAAATTAATTTCATAATCTACATCCGCCATGATTGCTGCACCCTCAGCCATTTTTCTTACGTGTTCGTAAACTTCGTTCATCCCTTCTCTTTTGGTGTCTCTTACTCTTACCCAAATCCTTGAATAATCGGGGACTACATTGACCACTTGACCTCCATCTTGTATATGATAATGAATTCTAACAGTCGGTTTTACATGTTCTCTAAATGAATTGATTCCGTGGGTGTACAATTCTAGCGCATCGGAAGCACTTCTTCCATTCCAAGGATCAGCTGATGCATGAGCTGTCTGACCAAAAAATTCAACTTTAAAATCGACCAAAGCCAAAGAACTTTGAACATCAGCCTCCGTAGTATCCGCTGGATGCCAATCTAAGCAAGCGTCTAAATCATCAAAAAGCCCAGCTCTTGCCATCCAAAGTTTTCCAAAAAACTTCTCCTCTGCAGGGGTTCCAAAAAACTTCAGCGTTCCTTTTAATTTGCCTTCAGCGATTAAATTTTTTATTGCAACAGCAGCGCCAAGACTCGCTGTTCCATACATATTGTGCCCACAACCATGACCTGCTGCACCCTCTTTAAAAGGTGTTTTTTCAGGTACTGTTTTCTGTGAGATTCCTGGCAGTGCGTCAAACTCACCCAAAATTCCTATGACGGGTTTGCCAGATCCGTAGGTTGCCACAAAAGCTGTTGGTGTTTCCGCTACCCCAACCTCAACATCAAAACCGTTTGCCCTAGCGTAATCGATTAAGGTTTGTGAAGAGACCTTTTCTTGAAAAGCAATCTCTGCGGCTGCCCAAATCTTATCACTCACAGTAATTAATTCGTCTTTTTGTGTTTCTACAGAAGCAATTACCTCCTTTTTTAACGCCTTCTTGTTTTGTGCGTTAAGGGGAACTAAAGTAAGCCCCATCAGTATTCCTAAAATTAGTTTGTTCATAATACTTGTTTTAAGCTTTTAATTTGTTTGGTTTTTTACTGGAATCAAAATAGCTGCCACCAGCAAAACTATTGCTCCAACAACATAGGGCCAGTCAATAAACGAAAGCTTATTATACATGATCCCCACAACGATACTACACAAAATAAATCATATCGCAAATAAAATCTTTAAGATCCATTTTAACATAGTATCAGAGTTTGGTACGAATTTACACATTAGTTGTCAAACTTGCTTATTTTTGATAATGATTCGAATCTATTTTATCGGTCTTTTTATTTTAATCACTGCAATTGTTGCCAATATACTCGCTGTAAAACTGCAATTAAAATCGTGGTATGATTTACTCAACGGACTCGCAAATTCAAAGTCTTATTGGGAATTAATCACTTTTAAAGATAGCCTATGGCTTTTTCTCGTTTACCCGTTAGTTTTAGGATTGGGGGCTGTATTTGCAAACTTTATCTATCTAAAATTATTTCCCTCATGACTAGTACAGTACACTATTTAGGAGACCTTCGGACTGAAGGAACTCACTTGGCCTCATCTACAACACTAATTACAGATGCTCCTGTTGACAACCACGGCAAAGGAGAAACTTTTTCACCAACCGATACTGTTGCTACAAGTCTGGGCTCATGTATGTTAACCATCATGGGTTTTAAAGCCAGATCTCTTGAGTTGGATTTGAGAGGGACGACTGCTAAAGTTGAAAAAGTCATGGCTGCTGATCCTAGAAGAATAGCAGAAATAAAGGTCGATATCCACTTCAATAAATCCTTTAATCCCAAAACTAAATTGATTTTAGAACGTTCAGCACTTAGCTGCCCTGTAGCCCAATCACTGCACCCAGATTTGAATCAAAACATCAGCTTTCACTGGCCGGAATAAAAGACTTCCTTGCGAAGAGGATTAGACTGTAAACCAAAATTCCAGTTGGCCCAAGCATAAAGGTAAACAGCATAGGAAATACAATGATTTTATGCGAAATTCCAAGCTTCCTACTGTGCTTGACAATCCATACACCAACCCAAAAATCAAATGCCAAATAATGTAACCAGCCAGCTGCTGCAGATTCAGCTGTAGCCCTTTGAAACAAACTAACAATCCCCTCCAAAGAGCTGAAATCTGCTTCCATAAGCCCTCCAGAAATAATTATGAAATAGAGATAGAAAATACTTAATCCCAATGGAACCCAGGGATAGTCCATCAAAACATCAGATAACTTTTGTTTTGGAAAAAAAATTATAGCTCCCCAGGCTAATAGGATTAGGCTATTGCAGAGATTAAAAAGTAGCGTCGTCATAAATATTCAGTTATTATTCTTTTAAGCAAAATACTCTTTTTAATTTAGTCCGTATGTTGCTCTTCAAAGACATTCACGGTCAAGCCGTAGATCCCGTTGCACATACCATAGAGGTGATCAAGAACTATCCATATGCTGAAATTCATATCGGAACTGATTCACAAAACATAAATAAACAAAGCAGGTATACAACTGTAATTGCTTACAGGCTTGGTAGCAGGGGAGTGCATTATATATTAAGTAAATCCAATATCGATATTGTTCGAGATATGTGGAAACGATTATGGAGAGAAGCAGAACTGAGCATCGATACTGCAGAATGGCTAACACAAAAGGTGAGTGTTAAAGTCCAAATTGATATGGACTACAATGGAGATGAGAATTTTAAATCTCATAAATTGATTTCAGCTGCCAAGGGTTGGGCAAATTCACTAGGCTACAAAGTTAATGTAAAACCCAATAATCAAATTGCTACCAGAGCAGCAGATTACCATTGTAAATAACTAACGTGTTCTGAATACTTGAGTAAAATAAGCCGTACTATCTTGAGTAAAAGCAACACCTACACCCAACTCATCGAAATCTCCTATCATATTGGTGTAATGCCCTGGAGAGTTTCTCCATCCTTCAACGACACACTCAGCAATCGCTTCAGCACTTCGCGTATCGCCACAACCAATTACATTTTCAAACCACGGAATATAACCAATGTTTTCTGCTATACTACTCCATACAAAATCTAAATCATCGGCTCGTTCAGAAGGTGATTTTCCTTCGTGGTCTACATGATCAAAAAAATCATACGTGATCATATTTTCACTGTGTAAGCTGGCCAATGCATCCATCTCATCGTCCTGAAGAAGATCTTTCAGACCTTGAGCGCTGCGAATTGCATTGGTTTTGTTTAATATCTTTATCGCTATCTGCCCTTTTAAGTCTTTGGATTCAGTTGACTCATCTTCGGAGGACTCTTTTGTACACCCAATAAAAATTCCAATAAATAAAAAAAGAAATGTGATTTTAAATCGCATCGGTTTCCATTTGATATAAAAATAGACAATTTGACTATCTTTAATTCTATCTATTAAAAGAAACTTATATGCGTTTTGCGATTATTGCTCCTCCAGTACCTACTCAACAATGGAAAAAGGAATTAGAACAACTTGCTCCTGAGATCAAATTGGTTATTGGAACTGACACAGACCATGCTGAAGATGTCGTCTGTGCCATGGTATGGAAACAAAAACGCGGTGCCTTAACTAAATTTAAAAATTTAAAACTCATCTTCTCCATGGGTGCAGGGGTTGACCATATTCTAGAGGATGATACCATCCCCAAACAGATTCCCATCTGCAGAGTAGTAGACCCTCAAATGGCTTTTTCAATGAGTAATTACATTTTAATGGCTGTACTAAACCATCACAGATCATTTTACGATTTTCAAAAAGCAAAACAAAAAAAACATTGGGCGCAATTCGACTTTCAAGAACGCCAATTGAAAATTGGCGTTCTCGGTACTGGTTTTTTAGGCATGAATGCTGCAACTAAATTACATCATTTAGGGTTTAGTGTTTTAGGTTACAGTAATTCCCCCAAAGACACTCCTTTTCCCTCCTTTACTGGAGATCAACTAAACGACTTTCTCGGCCAAATAAATGTTTTAATCTGTTTGGTTCCCTATACCCCCAAGACAGAAGGCTTTTTAAACTACGGTCTCTTCCAAAAACTCGCTGAGCCAACCTATTTAATTAATGTTTCACGCGGATCTGTTCAAGTAGAAAAAGACATTATAAAAGCTTTGGACGAAGGAATTTTATGCGGTGCTTTTTTAGATGTTTTTGAACAGGAACCTCTTCCAAAAAACAGTCCGCTTTGGACACATCCATCTGTACAAATCACACCACATATTGCCAGCTTGACCTATCCAAGAGAAAGCGTCCTTCAGGTGTTGGATTGTTTTAAGAGGGTAGAAGAAGGGCTTCCGCTTCTTCATCAAGTCGACCGAAAAAAAATGTACTAAGACAAGTCGATAGCTTTAGCAATCTTTTCCATACCAAAACGAATAGGATCGGTAACTGGGAGGTCCAGTTGTTTTTCTAAATCAATGATATAATTTTGAGCCTCTACAGCTGAAAATGTACTCGTATTTGCTGCTATCCCAACGACCTTTGCTTGAGGATAAGTACCGAGGACGCTGCAAAGGGATTCATTTAATTGAATGAACTTCTTTAAATCTGGAATACGAATATTTTCAGGGCTTCTCAAGTTTTGTTTTTCGGCGCGAAGGCATAAGATTAAATGAGTTGGGCAACTCCCTCTCATTAAGGGTAATGTGGCTGTACTCCCCGGGTGTAATAAGGATCCTTGCCCTTCTACAAGTATGATTTCTTTATCTTTTTGTTCCAGTACCACCTGTTCAACCGCACCGCAGGCATGGTCAACTTTAAAAGCATCGAGGGGTATCCCCTTACCGGTAACGGTAATTCCAATTTGACCCGTTGCTACAAAGCCAATATTGACTTTTTGCTTTAGATAATGAGAATACAATTCTAGACCTGCGGTCATTTTCCCTACTGCCATATCCGTGCCCACAAAAAGAATTCGCTTGTTATTCAATTTAGCGGCCTGCGCTGTGGCAATATTGGGTGTGAACTGGGGTACACGAACATCCCAAATCCACTGTTTTTCTGGAAATGGAATTTTAGTTCCCCAGACTGGATTCAACAAATCGTGTAATCCGTTAGCAATACTTAAACCTGCGTTTAAGGCTTCTTCAATCACCTGATTCCAGCTTTCTGGAATACGCCCTCCAGAAGGAGCAATTCCAAGAATTAATACCTCTGCTCCATGTTCTATGGCCTCTGATAAACTCGCTAATATTGGTGCCTTTTTATCGGTTATCATATAATCTTGAATCTGTTTCCCGGCAAGTTTTTCATCAATAACTCCTACAATAGGATTGGGAAGATAACGCACGACTCCTGTTCCCATTTTTCCATAATCACTGTCTATATGACCTTCCATATAAACTGCTATTTTATGAGTTGATTTAAGCATAAAATTCATTTTTTAATTCAGCACCATGGCCTGGTTTGTCTAGGGGTAGTGTTATTCCATCCACCATAGGTGCACCGCGGCTTGGGTCAGGAGAAAGATTGTAATGAGAATCTAAATCTATATGATCAATTCCTCCTGAAATAGCTGCTGCTGCAGAGATGGCTACAGAGGATTCACTCATACACCCAATCATGGTTTTTAATCCATGTGCTCGAGCTGTTGCAATAATTCTTAAGGCTTCTGTAATGCCTCCACATTTCATCAATTTCATATTTACACCGTCTACATGAGCGGCAAAATGAGGTATGTTTTCCGCAAAGCGACATGATTCATCAACGTAAATAGGAAGTGGTCTGTCTTTGTACAAATATTTTAGATTGTCTTCTTCTCCCTCTTTTAAAGGCTGCTCAATATAGTCTACTTTTCTGTCTGCTAACCACTGCATCATGTATTGGGCTTCTGAAACATCCCAGCCTCCATTCGCATCTACTCTCAATTTTACATCATAAGATCTTGTACTCTCTACCACTTGGTTAAACATGGCTTTATCTGCTTCTAAGCCTTCGGGTGATCCCAACTTTATTTTTAATGATTTTACAGTAGTAGTACCGTCAAGCAATAAAGGAACTCGTTCTTTTACCACCTGTGGTGGATTAATCCCTATGGTTACAGATGTTGGGGTGTTTGGTTTGGAAAAGCCTAATAATTGGTAAAGTGGCAAGCCTGCCTTTTTTGCTGTCCAATCCCAAAGAGCTGTGTCTAATGCAACATAGGCACATGGAGGAATTTGGTCTCTTCTAGCTCGGTCGTACAAGGATTGTATGGACTCTCCTTCTATTCCTTTTGAGATAAATGATTCGAGAATCTGTTGGACTTCTTCTGCCGAACTGGCTCCCTCAGTACCCCCAGGAGCGGCTTCTCCCCAAGCGGTAATCCCCTCTTTCTCCAGTTTTAAAAAAATATTTTCAGAGTCGTACCTTACCCCTCTACTAATCGCTAGAGGAAAACGCTTGACTAGTTTTACTTTAAAAAATGAAATCTTCATTTGTTCTTTGCTTGATTTTGAAAAAAAAGACACTCTACTCTGTCTTTTTTACGTCTAATTCAACTAACTCTCCTGAAAAAACTGTTTTGGTAGATTCATTTGCAAGAAGCGATAGGGTTTCGAATGGTTTATGAGGAAAAAAGATCTCTGTCATCGCCGTTTCACCTTCATCATAGAATAGTTCAATTGAAGTTTTATCCAATAAAAATTCAAGGAGTAATTCATCGTTCATTCCAAAACGCGGAGCAAGTGAGGGCTTGTCAGAAAAGTGCTCAGAAAAATCAACCGCTCCGGAATTACTGCGATCTATGAAGAATTGTTTTTGTCTGTGATCATAACCAAAAAGCAAGGAGTCTCCAGCTTGATTTGCAAGTACAAAGGTGTAGGTGTTTTCTTCTATATTTTTTAGATCGATCTTAATTTTTGCTGAAGTAAGTTTTATCCCTTTTTCATCTACTATCATTTTCCCTTCACCTATAGTAGTCTCTTTAATTTTTACTTTTTTTTCAGTTACTTTTTCTGAATCCATAAACAGAGAAGACTTCAGCCTGAACCCGTTTACTGTTTTAAAAAGTTCCAATGTCCGTGCTAAAGTCATTGAACTGCGCCATTTGAAGGTAGGTACTTTAGTCGCATATTGCCAGTTGGACATCCAGCCTAAAAAAAGAGGGTTTCCCTTTTGGTCCTTCCAATTTGAAAAAGTTACCCCTGCGTAATTGTCTTTTCCAAAATCAATCCAAAAATGATGTGCTTTTTCCATCTCTGTTTTGAAGTTGGGATCAAGTGTAAAGTTAATCCCGTCAAAATCTCCTACAAAATATTGAGTGGCGCTTCCTCCATTAGGCCCTCCAGGATTGATGCTTACAAGATGCACCCATTTGGTCTCTTCACTCCCATTGACTTTAAGCTCAAATAAATCTGGGCACTCCCACACACCCTCGTGATTCCCAATACCCTTCCCAAAACTGGAAAGGAAAGTCCATTCAATTAGGTTTGGAGAACTAAAAAATTGGGTTTCTTGACCTGCTGCAAGGGTCAAAATCCATTTCTTTTGGCTATCCATCCAGAATACTTTGGGATCCCTAAAGTCGCGTATTCCTGGATTCTCAATTACTGGGTTGTTTTTATACTTTGTCCAGCTATGGCCCTCATCTAAAGAATAGGCAATACCCTGTGTTTGAAAACGTTCACTACCCCCTTCTGCAGCCTCAGCATCATGATTGGTATATAGGGCCACTATGGGTGGATTTTCCAAACTCCCTAAACCGGAAGTATTCTGAAAATCAACAACTGCACTTCCAGAAAAAATAGTTCCTAGATCATCAGGGTACAAAGCTATAGGGTGTTCTTGCCAATTAAGTAGATCTTCACTTGTAGCATGCCCCCAATGCATCGGGCCCCAAACATTTGATTCTGGATGATGTTGAAAATAAAGGTGAAAGGTTCCGTTCAAATAAAACATACCGTTGGGATCGTTCATCCAATTATTTTCTGGAGTAAAATGAAAGCTTGGGCGGTATTTTTCTTCTTCAATTTCTGTCTTTGATATCATTTCCTTCTGACTGCTTGTAGCTGTTGAACACGCATTAAATAAAATAAAAATAGCTCCTACAAATAAAATAAAATCTTGTCTTGTCTTCATCTAAAGCGGTCCTTTTTTTTCAATCAGGGTTTTACTTAATTTTTCTAGGGAAATTCCTCTTGTTTCTGGCATCATATAATGAACAAAAACCAATTGAAGAACCATAAATAAAGCAAAAATCAAAAAGACGACTCCTGCCCCTATACTCCCAAATAAAAGAGGAACAAAAGAAGGGATTATGGCCGCCAAAACCCAGTGAACACTCGTTCCAAACGATTGTCCTGCATTACGCAAATGATTGGGGAATATTTCAGATATAAAAACCCATATTATTGCTCCTTGACCTATTGCATGGGCGGCTATAAAAAGGAAAAGAAAAATTGGAATCAGCAGACCTCCCCATTGAAAAAAGAAGGCACAGGATACCAAACTAAGAGAAATAATATATCCAAAAGAGCCAATATACATCAACTGTCTTCTACCTAATTTGTCAATTAAAGAAATCCCAATAAATGTGAAAATTAGATTGGTAACTCCAATTCCAATACTACTTAATAAAGAGGTGCTTTCGCCCAAGCCACCTTCCTCGAATATTCTTGGTGCGTAATACAAAAAGGCATTAATCCCGGAAAGTTGATTGAAAAAAGCAACTAAAAAAGCCAATTGAAGTGGAAAACGATATTTGGACTGAAAAATTGATTCATTGTTGTTTTCCTTTGAATTGTCCTCATTCATTTCCGAAACGAGATTGTCAAAAGAGCCTTCAGGGTCAATCTGACTGTAAATCCCTTTGGCTTCATCTAATCTGTTCTTCGTAATCAGCCAGCGTGGGCTTTTTGGGATTCCTAAACAAAGGAGTGTATAGATAAAGGCTGGGAAGGCTTCTACACCCATCATCCAGCGCCAATCGTTTTCACCTATCCCACTTAAAAGATAGTTGGATATAAATGCCAACAAAATTCCCGAAACCAAACTAAACTGATACAGTCCAACAAGACGGCCTCTTTGCTTTGCAGGTGCAATTTCAGAAATATACGCGGGAGCTGCAATTGTAGAAATTCCAACACCTAATCCTCCAATAAAACGGAATGCTGCAAAGGTTATAGGGTTGTTTGCCAAGGCTGATCCAACCGCTGAAAGCGTGTATAAAATTCCTATCCCTAATAAGGTTTGTTTTCGCCCAAAGCGCTGGGTGGGAAATCCCCCAAAAATTGCTCCAGCAACCGTTCCCCAAAGGGCCATTGCCATGACTACAGCTCCGTGAAATCCGTCTGATGAATTCCATAAAGTCTGTAGTTTTTTGTCTGCCCCTGAGATTACTACGGTATCAAATCCAAAAAGAAGTCCCGCTAGGGCAGCAACTAGGGACCAATAAAAAACCTGTTTCATATCGTTCAGTTAATTTTTTGTCTGCGTTTAACTTTTTTAAAAATAAGAGAATTAAAGACAATCTGACGTTATTCTATACATTATTTACCCATTCTACTTATTCAATAAAGATTGGATTGACTTAAAGTATGTATCTTTAAATCAAATCCATTTTTTATGAAGTCTTTAAATAATTTGGTTGGTTTTTTCATCTTTTCTTCAGTCTTTTTGAGCTGTAACGATCAATCAAAATCTAATAAGGAAACCAAGCCAAAAATAGCTATTGCTGGTCTTGCAATTGAGTCCAGTACATTTTCTCCTGCTACATCTGATGCTTCTGCTTTTTTAGCAAGGCAAGGAACCGAAGTATTTGAATACTACCCCTTTTTAACTGAAAACAGCCCCCAACGTAAAGCAGCACAATGGGTTCCTACTCTTCGAGGGCATGCCCTTCCAGGAGGTATAGTCACCCGTAAAGCATATGACTCTTTAGTCAACATTACTCTGAATCTTCTAGAAAAAGACATGCCCTACGACGGTTTATTCTTTGATATTCATGGAGCCATGAGCGTCCAAGGTATTGATGATCCTGAGGGTGATTTTATCCAAAAAATCAGAGCGTTAATCGGTTCTAAAACTTTGATTTCAACCTCCATGGATTTGCATGGAAACGTCTCTAAACGTTTGGCTAAACACAGCGATCTGATTACCTGCTATCGCATGGCACCTCATGAAGATGCCATAGAATCAAAACAGCGAGCGGTTGACAATCTCCTAGGCCGGTTGAAGTCAGGAAAAGGAAAGCCTAAATACAAGGCTTGGATTCCTGTTCCCATTTTACTGCCAGGAGAAAAAACAAGTACACGGATTGAACCTGGTAAAAGCCTTTATGCTAAAGTTCAGCCCCTAACGGAAAAGGAAGGCGTTATTGATGCTGCTATATGGATTGGTTACGCTTGGGCCGATGAGCCAAGAAATCACGCTGTTGTGATGGTTACTGGTGACGACCAAAAAGCCGTAAGCGAAAGTGCTGAGTCATTAGCAAATCATTTCTGGGAGATTCGCAAAGAGTTTGATTTTGTCGCACCAACAGCGACTCTTGAAAAAAGTCTTGCTCTAGCACTAAAATCAGATAAAAAACCATTCGTGATAAGTGATATGGGTGATAACCCAACGGCTGGTGGTGCGGGTGATGTGACATGGACACTTCGAGAATTATTGAGTCGCCCTGAGTTTAAAACAAAAAATGGTCCCTCACTTATTTACGCCTCGATCCCTGGTCCAAAAATGATTCAGGCTGCCTTAGACTCAGGGGTTGGAGGAAAAGTAAAAGCATCGGTAGGTGCGGCAGTTGATGATCGCTTTGCTCCTCCCATTCTCTTAGAAGGTGTTGTTGAATCAATTTATAAAGGCGATGTTCATGCTGAGGTTGAGGCCGTTGTCAGAGTAGGAAGTATCCGCGTGATCGTAACCAAAAAAAGAAAACCCTATCATCATGAAAAAGACTTTACCCAATTGGGGTTAGACCCTAGATCCAGTGATATTTTAGTGGTAAAAATAGGCTATCTCGTTCCTGAACTCTACAATCTTAGAGGGGATTGGATTATGGCGCTCACCCCAGGTGGTGTAGATCAAGACTTGGAACGATTAGACTATAAAAGAGTTCAGCGGCCTTTGTTCCCTTTGGATAAAGATATGTCCGAAGTAGATCTAAGTACTCGATGGATTCCATCTTCAGATACTCAATAAAAAAAATAATTGATATGCGTAAACTTGTTTATTTCTTAAGTCTCATCCTTTTAAATAATTGTACCGAGTCGACTCTTGTTGAGCAGGAAAAAAAAAGTGTTGAAGGTTTAAAACAAAGTGTAGAGATTCTTCGAGATCAATGGGGGATTAATCACCTATATGCTCAAAATCAACACGATCTATTTTTTACTCAGGGTTATGCAGCAGCACAAGATCGGTTATTTCAATTTGAAATTTGGAGAAGGCAAGCGACTGGAACTGTCGCTGAAATTTTAGGCGCAAGAGAATTAAAACGGGATATTGGAACGCGGCTTTTTAAATATAGAGGGGATCTTGATCGTGAGCTAAACCATTACCACCCTGAAGGAAAAGCCATTATTGAAGCTTACGTCTCAGGAGTTAATGCTTATATAAAGTCTGTTATAAACACTCCTGAAAAACTCCCCTTACCCTTTAAAATTTTAGGGATTGAACCTCAACCGTGGACGGCAGAAGTGGTCATTTCCAGACATCAAGGACTGCTGGGAAATATTGGTCAGGAACTTGAAATCGGTCGAGCAGTTGCACTTATTGGTCCTGACAAAGTCAAGGATCTACTCTGGTTACACCCTCAAGAACCCGTCTTGGATTTAGATCCTAAAATTGATCAACAGCTTCTTTTTGAAGACCTACTCGCACCGTATTTTGCATTTAGAAAAGGGGTGCAATTTGAGCCTCGGGACCTTCAACCAGAATACAGAACTGCTGAAGCCATTAGCTTGTTAAATCAATTCAACGAATTATCAAAAGACTCCCTAGCCATTGGGAGTAATAATTGGGTCGTTGCTGGATCAAAAACAGTCGATGGCAATACTTATATGGCTAACGACCCTCATCGAACGATTGCTGTTCCTTCACTGCGTTATATGGCACATTTGGTTGCACCAGGATGGAATGTCATTGGTGGAGGCGAGCCAGAAATCCCCGGTATTTCAATAGGCCATAATGAAATCGGTGCGTGGGGATTGACCGTGTTTAGGACTGACGGAGAAGACCTCTACCAATATGAACTCAATCCAAAGAACCCGCTACAATACAAATATAAAGGTGAGTGGAAAGATTTTAAAATTATTGAGGAAGTGGTCAAAGTAAAAGATGGTCCAAACGAAACCATCAAATTATATTACAGTCATCACGGTCCCATAACCTATCTCAACAAAAAGGCGCTAAAAGCCTATGGCGTTCGCTGTGCTTGGTTAGAACCTGGTGGATCTCCTTATCTTGCATCCTTGCGTATGGATCAGGCTCAAAACTGGGAGGAATTTAGAGATGCCTGCAATTACAGTCATATCCCAGGAGAAAATATGATTTGGGCTGATAAAAATGGAACTATTGGTTGGCAAGCAGTTGGTATTGCACCTGTACGGAATCACTCTTCAGGTCTTGTCCCTGTACCAGGAGATGGAAGTTATGATTGGGATGGATACCTGCCCATTATTCAAAAGCCAAACGAACTGAATCCGAAAGGTGGTTTTATCGCTACTGCAAATCAAAATGTAACCCCTGAAGATTACAAACATTGGAATGCCATCGGCTTTTCGTGGTCTGATCCTTACAGAGGGGATCGGGTAAATGAATTTTTGGAGAGTAAGAACCATTTAAATATGGAAGATATGCGGCGTTTACAAACGGATGTTGCTTCTTTGCCCGCTCGCACTTTGATTCCTTTGTTGCTTGAGCTTCCCCTTGATCCGCAACTCGCCCAGCTCCAAAATAAATTCTCCAATTGGGATCAACGCCTTGAACCCACATCTATCGAAGCTGGTATTTACGTAGCTTGGGAGGATGAAATTCAACGATTAGCCCATGAGAAATTTGTGCCAGAAAATGTAAAAAAACACTTAGGCAAACTTCAGCTTAAACGTATTTTGGATTGGATTCAAAAACCAAAAGACAGTCCTTTTAAATCAGACAGTTCGAGGAATTCTTTTCTAATGGAGGCTTTTAAAAATGCCTTTGGTAATTTAAAAAAATCCCTAGGAGAAGAGCCCTTAAAATGGCAATACGGTCAAGAAGCGTACAAACACAGCTCCATCACTCATGCTCTTGGGGCTGTAGCTTCTTCTCAATATGCAAAGAAACTTAATCTGCCTTCACTTCCAAGAGGGGGCAACGCCTATACGCCTGGTTCCACAGGAAGCAATAAGCGTCAAAGCAGTGGTGCAAGTTTTAGAATGATTGTCAATACAGGAGATTGGGATGCCACCATAGGAACAAATGCTCCTGGCCAGTCAGGCAATCCCGACAGTCCGTTTTATACTAATTTGTACGAAGATTGGGCAAAGGATGTTTATTTCCCAGTATATTATTCAAAAGAAAAAATTGAAGAGCATCTTTATAAAAGAACCCTCTTAACTCCTTAATGTTCCTTGTTTGATGTGGCGTCTAGTTTTGGTACAGTAATGTGATTCCCTAAGAAAATAGCATTTAAAAACATCCTGTTGGTGCCGTATGCCGTTCCCCTAAAATTGGGGTTGTCTGCAAACATCACCACTCTTCCTTTCCCAACACTAGAGACAATTACTGCCGCTGACTTGGGTAGAAACTCCTTTCTAATAGTCTTAGAAATATATCCATCTATATGTGGGTCTCCATCGTATTTTACTGGAGTACCGTAAGGATTTTTACTCGGTGCTAACCATACCAGATTGTTTTTATATAGGCTAACGCTTGGATTGATATAACCAAAATTTAGGGGATGTGTAAGGTCTAGGTTTCCTTTTAGAAAGACGCCTCCCAATTTTTCTCTACCAATGTTTTCAGGTGCATCTGCATAGGGCTTGCTTTTTACAATGGCCGTGGAATCTTTTATCTTTGTAATTAACTTCTCTTTGATAATTTTATGCTTTATCAATGCCTTATTTGCTGTTCCTATTGCAACAATTGTATTCCCTTTAGCAGTCCAGTTTTTAAGTTTGGTAACCATTGATTCATTCCATTCATAAGTCCCCGAAACCAAAACCAAAGTATTATACTGATCTAAATCGAGCTTACTGAATCGGTATTGATGAATTTTAGTGATCGGCATTCCAACTCTAGTGTCCAACAAATGCCACACCTCTCCAGCTTCATATGAACGAGTGCCATTTCCAATAATCATAACAGCTTTAGGTTTTTTTATCGGTCTTATATAACGGCTTCCTAGGTCAATTCCTTTCGAGCTAAATCCAGAAGAAAGGCTGTGAATTTGTATCTGATGTTTTTCTTGAAGCTTGTTTAAAATCTCAAATAGTTGATCGTCAGTATGGGTTTGAAGTGCTACCGGTATAACAACAGATCCATAGGCAAAAGAAGTTCCGTCACTTGACTGAAATGGTTTAAATGCTGCAGAGGCAACCACTTTTTCACTTTGCATGTCTTGAATCAATGCTGGAATATTGTAATCTTGAGCATTAACTGCGTAAGCATAATTAGATTTTCTTAATGGATTTAAACCGTAGAGTTTTGAAATCTGTGTTAATCGCTCACCCTCAGGGGCCTTCGCTACACTTTTATACTTGATGTTGTAAAAGTGGGCTACAGACCAGGCTGAAGCATCGTAATAAACACTGTCTCTATAAGCTTGATAGGTTTCAAAAAATGTTTGAACCATACGGTATTGCTTTTGCTCTGTAGGAACTGAAAAACTGTTTTCTGCTGTCCTAACAACTTCAACTTTATGGCGTAGTAGTTTGTCTAAAAATGCCTTTGTTTTATTTTGATCCCTGTCTTCAAAAGTATATGCTTTAATTTTACTCTTGGCACTTCGACCCAAAGCACTCTTAAAGAAGTCCCGTTGATATTCTCTTAAAGTATTTTGATTCTCTACTGCTGCCTGAACTGTCGCTAAACTGGAAACAAATTGATTGCGTATCGTAAAAGGAAAGTTAATGTATCCGTAGGCCGTTTTTTGCTTTAATCCTCTTGAGCTGGCTTGCTCAAAAAGTAAACCTAGGCCTCCCTGAAGATCGGGGTATGACGAACCATAGCCTGGATAGGTTCCGTCAAAAACTTCTTTGGTAAAGTACAATGACCCTATGCTGTCAAGTTGCTTTGAAAAATAAGTGGCAAAAAGCTCATTCAGTTTGATATAGTTGTCTTTTGGCATTATAGGATCCAAAGAGCCGTTAGCTTTCATTGGCTCAAAAAAGTAAGTGCTTTGGCTCCCCATCTCGTGAAAATCGGTTACTACGTTAGGATACCACTGATGGTACCACTCCAGTTTCCCTTGACTTTCAGGATTGGTCGCCAAAAGCCAATCTCGATTAAGATCAAACCAATAATGATTTGTTCGCCCCCTTGGCCATGCTTCATTATGCTCGGCATCATTGGGATCTGACACTAGCGGATTCCCCTTATAGGTATTTGCCCATTGTGTATGTCGATCTCTCCCATCTGGATTGATGGTAGGATCCACAAAAATAAGAGCTTGCTCTCTAAAGTCTTTAATCTGGCTCTGTTGGGAGGCAACTAAGGTATAGGCAGCAAGTAAGGCCGCTTCTGAACTCGACGGTTCATTACCATGGACATTGTACCCTAGATTAATCACAATTGGGGTTTTTGGTTTGAGCTCTTTTCCCGCCAATGCAAACTCAACATGAGTTTTCCGTATCTCATCGATTTTGGAAAGATGCGCTTCAGTACTGATTGCTAAAATTGGAAGTTTTCTACCTTCATGTGTTTTACCGTAATAAGAGATTTGGGCCCTGTCAGAAACAACTGCCAAATAAGCTAAATAAGCTACGATCTGATCGTGTCTTGTATGTTGAGACCCTATCTCATACCCCAAGAAGGTTTCGGGCGAATCAATGGAGTCGTCAAAAGGTTCGTACTGTTCAGTAAAATAAGATTGACCCTGAAGTTGAGTACAAACTAGGAAAAGGCACACTAAAGTTCTCATATAAATTGCTTAAACTCAAAGTTAAGCAATTTAATTTTTCTTCAATTCTTTTCCGTCAAAGATATAACTCTCCTCTTTCCCCTTTTCAAATACTCTTTCACTTCTCAATTGTCTTCTTTCGTCATAATACAAAAACTTTCCTTGGGGAATTCCCTGGCTATAATTTTCCTCCCACCCAATATTGCCATTGGGATAAAACCAATAGGATTTTCCCTCCTTAACTCCATGTTCATAAATGCTGATGATACGAATGACTCCTGATTCAAAATAATGTCTCCATTCTCCGTGCTTTTTACCCGAAACAAGCATGCCCTCTGTTTCGAGTTGACCGCTGTCGAAATACGTTTTTTGCATTATGTGTTGGTCTTGGCTCATAAAAAGCAAGCGCATCAAAAGGAGAAAATTAGATCTCTATGGTGGCAACTTAGTACCCTTAAATGAAGGTACAATAAAAATGTTTTTTTGAAAAATAATAGGCCTTTCGGAGCTAAGTGTTCAAAACAATCTAATTTTACTCAAACACTTTTAACTTTCCCCCGTTCTGTGAAACCAAAATAAGTTGCTTATCGTTAAGATTAAGCTTTTCCAAATCACGTGCATCACCAAAAGCAAAAAATCCAGATTCTTGGGGAGAATAAACTTTAATTTCTTTTCCAAAAGTCATGATCGCTCCTTGAAAAGCATCAAAATTACCCTCAAATGGAGGTCCTCCAAAATCATTCCCTACTGCGTAGATTGCTGGTTTACCATCAAATTCAGCAGCCAAAAAATCATTGATGGGGCCCAGTTGTAATAATTCAGGTAGTTCGTTCAGTTTAAAATTACCTTCCCCAAGGTTTTCGGCCCACATAGATGCATCGTATTTAGCTTTTAATAGTGTTTCCTCGCTGATAATTTTATTGTTCCTGTAATAGGCTAAATTAGCGTTAGAGAAAGAAGTATACGAATTAAACTCTTTACGATAAACTGGACTCTGTTGGCCTAGGTTGTCCCAAAACTGTGTTGGGTACATATCCCATTCCCCTTTTGAATTGCGTTGACTACAAAACATAAGTGGGTCTACACTACCATTACCATCAATGTCTGTTGTAGAAATTAGCAAAGGAGTTGAAGGGGTCATGTTGAACATATTGTTTTTACCGAGATTCCCCAAGAGTATATCCAAATCTCCATCTTCGTCAAAATCTACTAATAGCGTTGTTCTCCAAAGTCCTGTAGCATCTTTTAAAAGCTCATTTTCAAGAGGACTAAATCCTTCTTTTTGATTTAAAAAAATCTGTATCCCAGTAAAGTCACCTACAATAACAAGATCGTCTTTACCGTCTTGGTTTAAATCTCCCCATCTTGCGTCTCTAACCATTCCAATATCATTTATAGCAGGAAAAACGGTCTCCTTCACAAATTCAAATACACCATCGTTATTGACTAATAGAAAACTGCTCGCAGCAAGAGGATAGGCTTTTGGAACGTTTCTTCCCCCCACAAAAAGATCAATATCGCCGTCTTGATCAAAATCATTTGGTCGTACAACTGAGCCATTTGAAGTTGATAGAGGAAGGACTCCTTCCTTGAGTGTAAAGTTCCCTTTCCCATCATTTATTAATATTCGATCGTTGTATAAACTTGAATTCTCTTCAAACTGATTACCGCCAGAGACCATATATAAATCTAAATCTCCATCCAGATCAAAATCGAATAAACTTAGGCTCTCTACTTCAGATGCCATGTCGTCCTTAATGTCAAACAAAAGCTGGTCAACAAATGAACTTTCAGCTGTTTGAATAAATACGGTAGGGGAATAATCTGCGGCGCTGCCAACAATAAAATCTTCCCTATTGTCTCCATTGAGGTCTCCCACTGCCATAGGTGGACCATTTTGAGAAACTTTATTTGGTAGTAATCGTTGATTAAAAAAATCCTGGACATTCTTTTCCTCATGAAAGTACTCTATCCCATATACTGAAGAAACTTCTTGATGCGCTAATTTAAGATTGGGTTCAATAAAAGGAAAATTTAATGTTTCAACTTTGAGGGCATCATTTTGGCTTAAGGTGTGTCTTTTGTTAATTTCAGGGTTATTAATTACGGACATTTCTCCATTAGGCCACAATACTTCAATTGAAATTACCTCATCATTGGCCCCTAATCCAAAATACATAATAGGGTCTACAGAAGACATATACCCTCGTGAGATTTGTTGCTCTTGATATTGAAAAGAATCTTCAGAGATTCTGAGGGTAACTTTTGCCCCCAGTGCAAAAATATTTTGGGGAGACCCTCTAAGTTCTAATTGTATGTAATTTGGTGTGATTTCTTGGTCTAAAAGAGTATTTTCAAAAACAAATGCTGAGTCGTTAATATTATTAACCACATAGTCCAGATCTCCATCTAAGTCCAAATCACTAACCACTGCTCCATTTGAAAAGGAAGCAATTTTTAAGCCCCAATCCTCCGTAGTATCTTCAAATTTTAAATTTCCAGTATTAGAATATGCATAGTTGGGAATTTTTACTATTGGTATAGAGTCTAACATTATTGAAATTGGGGTAAATGGTCCTGCATTGAGTTTATAATTTGCAAAATCCATATCTGTGATATCCCTCGGAAAACCGTTGGTTATCAATAAGTCTTTATTCCCATCATAATCAGCATCAAAAAATAATGGTGCCCAGCTCCAATCTGTTTGATAAATTCCTGCATATTGACCTATTTCTGAGAAAGGATAATTTCCTCCGTTATTTTTAAAGAGCATATTTCGCATATGCTGATTTTGATAGCCCCATTTTTTATTTAAAGTATTTTGGAAGAACGAGCTTTTTGCGATAGTTGTTTTCTTTCGTTGGTGTGTCTCTCCGAGCATGTCAAGGGATACTATATCCGTATAACCATCATTATTAAAATCTGCGGCATCAGATCCCATAGAAAATTTACTCTGATGCAATAGTGTGTTTTCTATTTGATTTTTGAACGTTCCATCTTTTTGATTGATGTAGAGAAGGTCATTGGTCAAATAATCATTTGTAACAAATAAATCTACCCATTGATCTTTGTTAACATCTAAAGGGGTTACACTAAGTCCAAAACCTTCAATGGTAATCCCTGCTTTGAGGGTAATGTCTTGGAATGATCCATTGCCCAAGTTTTCATAGAGCTTATCGTTACTAGGAGCGGAGCCGTCTGTAATTTTTTTTCTATAATTGGTCGGTATGGTTTCGTTTTGTTCATTGTTAAGAACATAGAGGTCGAGGTCGCCATCTCTATCAAAGTCGATAAAGGCAGCTGCCATACTATTTCCCTGGTCAGCAACTCCATAAGCTTCCGCTTCTTCCTTAAAAAAAGGGTTTCCGCTTTCATCTAAACCTTGGTGAATGTATAGTTTATTTGCTCTATTCTCTTCATGCATTGCTCCACAAACGTAAATATCTGGTAATCTATCTTCATTTACATCTGCTACAGTAACGCCAGTAGACCAAAATCCTTTAGAAAATAAATTTGAGGACTCGGTTAAATCTTCAAATTTAAGGTCTCCTCTATTAATATAAATACGATTGGAAACCATATTTCCAGTAAAAAAAAGATCTGGTAGGGAGTCATTATTAAAGTCCGCAACCGCAACTCCACCCCCATTGAAAATGTATTCGTTGGTTAAAATATTAAAATCGTCTGTTTCAATAATTCGATTGTTAAAATTAATTCCCGTTTGGTAGACTTGAAGCTGTTCAAAGAGAGTACTATTAGAGGTAGAACAACCATAAAAAAGGGCTGTAATAATTAAAAACAAGTAAGATTTAGTAAAATATTTCATAAATAAGAATAAAAAAACCGCAGAGTAAATATACTCTGCGGTTCTTACTTTTACAAGAATTGATTCCTAGTAGTTAGGATCTTGAGTTAAAGTTGGCTCACCATCTTTAAACGATCTATCAATTGCATATGTCGGAATTGGATAGAATTGATTTTTAGGGGCAGTAAATTGCTTCCCTTGTAAATAAACTCTATATTTTGATTCTCTTTGAACATAATCATTAAGAACTTGACTTTGTACTCCCCATCTTTGGAGATCAAAGAAACGGTTTCCTTCCATTGCAGTTTCTAAGCGTGTTTCATAACGAACAGCTTTTCTAGCTACCGCTTGATCTGACCAAGCTGCGGTGTATTCACCTATATTATAATTTGCAGCATAGTTATCAGTAAGCGTGAACTCAGGACGAGTAGCACCTTGAATTGCTTCTTTATGGAAATTATCAGTATTAGCAGCCCGGGCTCTTAGTCTATTTACTAGAGCTCTTGCTTCTTCTAACTTACCTAGTTCAACTTTAGCTTCTGCAGCCCACAAAATTACGTGGCCTAAACGCATAATTCTAAAGTTGTTTGCTGAAATATTTCCCCAACCGCTGATACCAAAACCTTCTGGCTCTGAAACGTGTTTTTTAGAAAAATAAGGTCCCGCATAAGTTAAATCACGAATATAATCAACTTGCATAATGTGGTGTCTTTTGTAAAGAATACCTGGGCGACCTACAGTGTGATCAAGTCTAGGATCAACACTTGGGTTTCCAATAGGCTCACCAATATTAGCTCCAGTTGGATTAGTAATGTGATTTGTTTTCCAAGATTCATCTAAAAGTGGTAAACCGTTAGCATCCGTTTGGTAGAAATCAACCAAATCTTGAGGCGCTTGAAGGAAACCACAACAACCCCAGGGAGCAATATAAGGATGTGCTAATCCAATTTCTTTATTTCCAGATTCATCATTTGCACTTGAAACCGCGTATTGAATCTCAAAAATTGACTCCTTATTGTTACGTGTCGCAACTAGAAAGTTATCCTCAAATTTATCCGTTAATTCGAATGGACCATTATTGATGATATCCATCAAAATCGGTTCAGCGCCTGCCCAATCACCCTGATAAACTTTAGCTTTCGCTAAATAAGCTTTAGCTGCCCAACTAGTTGCTCTACCAACCTGACCTTGTGTTGCAGGAAGTGCAGAAGCTGCTTCTGTAAAGTCTTGCTCAATTTGAGCCCAAATTTTACCGGTATTAGGAACTTTTGTAGATTCAAGATCGCTGATATCAAAATCAGCATCACCAACGTACTTTGGTGTTCTATACATTTTTTGCATTTCAAAATGTTGCCATCCTCTGATGAATTTTGCTTCACCAACAATTTCAGCAGCACGAGAAGCTGAAATATCTTCGGCTTCAGCAACACTATTAATAACATCATTGGCTCTACCAATTCCCCAATAACCAGATCTCCACTTATCGCGGTTATGAACGTTAAAAGTATTAAAGTCATAACTTTCAATAAATGAATGTTCTGGCTGGTCACCAGCGTCAGTTCCTTTAAGCGCATTATCAGAAGAAATTGCACCAAATATCCATGACCAAGTTGAATAATACCAGGTTCCTCCTCCACTCATTCCATAACCCGCTAGAGTTCTGTAGGCTGAGACTAATTTTCCTTCTACACCGTCTGCATTAGCTAATGCAGGTCCTGAAAGGGCCGCTTGCGGCTCTTTGATCAAAAATTCATCTTCACAAGCAGTAATTAATGTAAATACTGCAAGCAAGGTGAATAGCATCGTCGTTTTTAAATTTTTCATTTTTTTAAAAAATTAGTTGTTAAAATAAATTTACGTTCAATCCAACAAGTAGAGTTCTTGATACAGGCATAAATCCTCCATCATAACCCAACTGTATATCGTTTCCAGTTTGAATTTCTGGGTTGAGTCCTGAGTAATCAGTAATAGTCAATAAATTTTGACCTTGGAAATAGATATTCCCTCCACTTATTCCAAGTGCATCATTAATTGTGTCACCGAAAGTGTAAGTAAGTTGTACGTTTCTTAGTCTGAAATAAGAACCGTCTTCAATTAGGTAGCTAGAAGTTCTACTACTAATCTGATCATTTGCATCCATAATTGGAGATGTAGCGTCTGGGTTAGCAGCTGTCCACTGAGCTCTTGGAGCTGATGGATTAGCAGGCTGCCAAGCCTCAGTTAACGCTCTAACTGATCTATTTCCTTGGAATGTGTTAAAGTCAGCAAAGTATCGCACATAGTTATAAATATCATTACCAACTACACCGTTACCAAATACATTCAAATTAAGGTTCTTGTATCTTAAATTTAAATTAACACCAAACACAAAATCAGGGTGAGGATTTCCGATAATTGTTCTATCATCATCGTTAATTTCACCATCATTATTGATATCAGCATATTTAAATTTACCAGGGGCATTATATCCAGTAGTTCCATATGGTGCCCATGCATCTGCTTCAGCTTGAGACTGGAATATACCCTCAACTTGGAAGCCATACAGAGATGAAATTGGGCTACCAACTTCTGTAATATTAAGAGCAGGCACCCTCCTGTTTGATCCGAAAATTGGAGTATCAAACTCATCTAGTTTTCTGATTTCATTAACATAAGCAGTAACATTACCTCCTATAGAAACGTTAAGGTCTCCAAAGTCTTCATTTACATCAAATGCAAAATCAAAACCGCTGTTGTACATCTCACCTATATTAAATGCCGGTGCTCCAGCATCCCCAGCTGAGTAAATAACTGGAACTGTCAATAATAAATCTGTGGTTGTTCTATCCCATAGATCAAATTCAATGAAAAGTTTTTGATCAAATAATAGAGCATCTAATCCAATATTGTTTGAAGTAGTCGCCTCCCATTTAGCATTTGGGTTCCCAAATTGTGAAGCATCATAACCTAAGGTAGGACTACTTGGACTACCATCAATTGGATAACCTGAGTTATATGCAGATGATCTAAATTGAGTGTAAGCGTTATAATCTCCTATTTCTTGGTTTCCTGTTTGACCCCAACCATAGCGAAGTTTTAAGTCATCGATGAATCCTAGACCAGACATAAAGTCTTCTTCAGAAAGTCTCCAACCTAAACTAAAGGCTGGGAAAAACGCGCTATTAGTGGCTGATCTAAATCTAGAAGAAGCATCATTACGTACAGTTACTTGAGCTAAATACTTGTCGTTATATTGATAATTAGCCTGTGCAAATTGTGACCATAATGAAAAGTCACCACTAATATTACCATAGTTACCAGCAGTTCCCTGATTACCAAGGTCAAGATAACTTATAATAGAAGTTGTCTCAAAGGGAAAACGTTGTCTAGATGCTCCAAAATACTCAGTAAATCTTTCAATTGCCTCAACCCCAGCAAGCGCACTTACTTCGTGTGCTCCGAATTCTTTATCCCAAGATAGTGTATTTGTAAAAACCCACTCATAACCCCAAGAGCTAGCGCTTCTTGAGCTATTGATGAAGTTTCCTTCAACGTATTCTGGTTGTGGTCTACCAATATCAAGAGTTTGAGAGGAACCAACATCAGCACCAAAACTAGTTTTGAATTTAAAATCGTCTGCAATTGCTAATTCAGCAAATACATTACCAAAGATTCTTGCTCTTCGAGTTCTATCGTCCTGATTTCTTGATTGAGATGCATAAGGGTTGTAGTTATTACCTAAATTAAGTCCACGAGACCCTGCAAAGTTACCAGCAATATCGTAGTTAGGTAATAATGGGTGGTGTTTATATGCACCAGAAACAGCATTTTGTTCACTGTCATTTCCAAAACCACCTTGTCTGTTGTCAAGTGATACGGTAAAGTTCTCACCAACAGTCAATTTTCCACCAAGCGTTTTGGTAGAAGAGTTAACACGAATAGAAGCTCTTTTGTAGCCTTGATACTTTAAAATAGCATCTTGACTGAAAAAAGTTGCGTTGAAAGCATATTGTGAATTTTCATTAGCACCACTAGCGTCAATTGAATGCTGAGTTATTGGTGCACCTGAATTTTTCATTAATTCCCACCAGTCAGTATCGGCAGCCTTAGTAATTGCATATATATTGTCTGGAGTTAAGGAATATAAACTTTCATCAACTGATGAAGCTCCACTTGGGAATACATAATTAGGAATTCCGATTTGTGGATTTTCTGGTGTACCGCTAAAAGTATACTGGCCGTGAGATGGAGTTTTACCAGCATAGTAATCAGCTAAGTAAAGATATTCTCCTAAACCTCTAGCGTCTAAAGCTTCAACATCTTTTTCTGGATTTTGCCATCCATAATAAGAACTATAAGATATTCTTCCTGAACCAACTTTTCCTTTTTTAGTAGTAATTATAATTACACCATTCGCAGCTCTAGAACCATATATAGATGCAGCAGATGCGTCTTTTAAGATTTGTAAAGATTCAATATCCTGTGGATTTAAATTTCCCTGTCTAGTTGAAGGAACACCATCAATTATATAGAGTGGGTTGTTGTTACCAATTGTACCAAAACCACGAATACGTACAGTAGCTTCACCTCCTGGAGTAGCATCACTAACAATGCTAATACCGGATGCTCTACCTTGCATTTGTTGAGAGAAAGTAGTTGCAGGCACAGCAGTTAAATCATCTGCTTCTATAGTTGACACTGCACCTGTAATATCTCGTTTAGATTGAGTTCCATAACCTGTTGTTACAATAACCTCATCCAGTAAATTTCCAAGTACCATGGAAATAGTCAGATTATCTCCATCAACAGCCACCTCTTGTGTTTGATAACCAACGAATGAAACAATTAGGATATCTCCTTGATTTGCTTCAATTGAAAAATTACCATCGAAATCTGTTGTGGCAAAGTCATTCGACCCCTGTACCAATACTGTAGCGCCTGGAAGTGGTCCGTCGTCGCTCGTCACAAGACCTGTGACGTTTTGAGCATAAATTCCTGTCGCGAACAAAAAAGTAATCGCGATAAGAAAATGTTTAGTTAACTTTTTTTTCATCTTTATAGTTTAGTTTAAATAATAATGATCCATGACTTTTAAAGTAAAGTCAACAACAATTATAGTTATCTTTTTTCGAAAAAACATAATTATTTGTTAAAAAAATCCAAAATCACTGGAAAACTAGCTTTTGTTTAACAGTTTTATTACCCAAAAGCTCATTTTTTACTCAATTATCATAAATAAAAAAACATTTCGCTAGTTGCCTTTTTTTAAAATTCCTTTTTGTACAGTCAAGCGCATTTAAGATAATAGTTAGCAGGCTCAATTATTAGGTTTTACAAACCTAAGTAGCCGATAAATTAGTAGTAAATAATCAAACGATGATTAATCCCCTTTTTTAATTGCAGTTTTAGATTGTGTTTAGTCTAAGTGTGGCTATTAAATCAATCCTAAAAAAGTATCGTTTTGTAAAACCAAAGTAAGGTTTTAAATCTTGAATATCTGTCAAAGCTGATTTTACGTGCGGTTCTATCAATAGAGTTTAATGGCTTTCTTTCAAGCATAGCTGTATTTTCTTTTTTTAATAAAGTTAAACAAAATTAATCAAAGCCTCTTGTATATAATTTTTTATAACACGTTTAATGTCACCAATACCTTAATCTTATCGAGAAAAAAAATATTAATTTATAAAGTAAAAAAGAACTTGTTAAAAACACTCAAGCTTCACCCATAAGACTTCATAAAGCTTGTCCCTGAGAATCTTTTCAGTTACGTAACCTCCTTTTCGCATTTCAAAATTAGAAAGCAGTAGCCCTCAATAAAAGCGCTTAAAAGATTCTTAAGTATTGATATAAGCCCAATAGACCAACAGAAATTGAAGTGGTATTCGCAACCACAGTAACCCCAGTGAAACCCCTAGACGATTCCCTGGAAAAAGCATGTTAATATGAATTATCATAAATACAGTAAGCATAAACATGATGCCCCATAAGGCGTAATTTCGAGTTAAAGAAAAGAAAACCCCAAGACCTAAAAGAATTTCAGCAAAGCCACTTAAATAAATTAACAAAGAATGAGCCGGTAAAAATTGTGGCATCAGTGGTCTGTAAAATTCCGTATGAGTAAAGTGTGCAAACCCAAGCAGAATATATATCCCTCCCATTAGATAGAGCTGAAACATAAGATGATTCGTTTTTGGTGTAAATTACACATACTGTTTCAATAAAAGCTTCTCATCTTTAGAATAACCTCCTAGCTGCTGAATTAAAATTGAAATCTCTTCTAGAAGCAGAAGCTCTTAAGTTCTCGCGTTTTCAGCTAGTGAGAAAAAGAACTGTCCTTTAATGCAAATTCAGTAAACCACTCCAATGCCTTAGGGTTTCTCAAACTTTCCTTGCTTAAGGCTTTGTCTAATGAAATCCCGCTGAGTAATTTTTTTATTGGGATTTCCACCTTTTTCCCGCTGATGGTATAGGGGATGTCTGGAACTAAATGTATGTAATCGGGAACATGTCGGGGTGAACAGTTTTTGCGAATGGCCTTTTTTAATTCATTAAAATTAATTTTACTATTTCCTTTTAGAAATAGGTACAGAGCGTCCTCGCCTTCCTTTGAAAGGTGAATAATTAAACTGTCCTCAATATCTTTTCTCTTGTCAAAAAGGGCATAAAATTCCGCAGTCCCAATTCGGACCCCCGATCGATTTAGGGTAGCATCTGACCTCCCGTGAATTATAAAACCCCCTGATTTAGTCTCGGTTGCCCAATCGCCGTGATTCCAGACATTATCAAACATCGAATAATAACTTTTTTTATACTGGGAAAAGTCTTCATCTCCCCACAATGCTTTGGGGAGTGCAATAAAAGGCCCTTCAAGGACAAGCTCCCCTGGGGAGTCTATGACTTTTTTTGCATTTTCATCGTAAATCGATACTGGTGCTCCTAACATTTTACATTGTATTTCCCCTGGCTTGACGTCTAATTCTGGATGTCCTCCAACAAAAGCAGTACAGACATCTGTCCCTCCACTTAAAGAAATTATATGTGTTTTTGAAAATGTGTTTTGAAGTTTAACTGTTGTAGCAGCATCTAGAGGCGAACCGGTAGAACCAAGGGTTTTTAGAGCAAGCTCAGAAGTTTTGACGCTAAATGAAATGTTTTTAAAAAGAGCCTGATAATAAGAAGCTCCATGACCAAAATGATTGATTTTTGCCTTAGTGACAAAATCCCATAAGACGTTTTGATTTGGATGATTAGCCGCTCCATTATAAACACAAAGGCTTGCCCCACAGAGCATACTGCTCAGGGCATAGTTCCACATCATCCAGCCTGTAGTAGAATACCAAAAATACCGATCCCCTGGACAAACATTTTGATGCAGACCAAGCGCTTTTAAATGTTCTAAAAGCATGGCGCCTGTTTTATGAACAATGGCTTTGGGTTTACCTGTCGTTCCTGAAGAAAAAAGAATCCAAATTGGAGCCGAAAAATCAACAGGAGTAAAAGAGAGTTCCTTTAGACTTCTTGTATTGTTCTCAAAAACATCATATTCTTCAAGGCTTACGGATTCACATGCTTTTCCTAAAATTTTCTTTAGCTGTTCTACTTTTTTTGAGGTATTGTACTCTTTACCATTATGGGTATAGCTGGAATAACTAAAAAGTACTTTAGGGGTTAGCTGAATAAAACGGTCACATACCGCTTCTATTCCAAAATCTGGTGAGCAGGAACTCCAAATTGCTCCTAGGGAATTACAAGCTAAAAATGCTGCCACAGTCGCTGGGGTATTCGGTCCATAAGCAGCAACTACATCGCCTTGTTCCACGCCTAAATTGACTAGTTTTTCTTGTAACCTGAGGGTCTGACCTAAAAGTTCTTGCCAGCTGATTTCATTTAATGGAGTCGTCTCACTTTGGTAAATTAGAGCAGGGTGCTCAGTGTTGTAGTTCCTAAAAATGTGTTTTGCGTAATTCAGCTTAGAATCTAAAAACCATACTGTTTTCCAAGGGTGTTCTTTCTGTTTTTGAACTTTAGAATAAGGCTGGTCAAATTCAATTTTAAAGTACTTAGAAATGGTCTCCCAAAACTCACTACTGTAGTTTATACTCCAGTTGTGATATTCAGCATAAGAGCTGTATTCTACTTTGAATTCCGTAGCTAAAAACCGAAGGTAGTCTCGATAGAGATTTGTTTTGACCGTATCCATAGTTAGGCACCAATACTCTCAAATGTTATTTGACCCCAAGAAACTTTTTAAATGCTTTAATTTCACATTTATAAAAATCTTTTCTTTTCGTCTTAAATTAAAAATACGATAAATGCTCCCGCAGAAACAATTAATCCAATAAATAAACCCTTATCCATTGTCTTTATTTCACTTAAAGTAACTAAAATATACGATTCTTGCAGCAATAACAATCAATACTGAAGCTATCATACCAACGACAATCTCAATCCCGTAATTTGCAAATAGTTGCTCCATAATTTTGTTTACTCAAATGTACAGATTCTATCCTATTACTAAAGATCTTTTATATTTTAAAAAAGAATGTCCGGCTAAAAAAAAGAGGTGTTCATTGACTGAAATTAATTGTAGTTTTAAAAATAAGGTGTTTATATAAAAACCAAACCCTCATAGTCAGTGACTTAGAGGGTTTGTTGGTGGTCCTACATGTACTCATAACTATTTATAACTTACTGATATACAATATATAAAAATATATTATTAGTACCCTTGGGTACTAAGTTCGTGATTTGGGTACTAACAACTTCTGTTAGATTTGGCAGAAGTTATTTCTTCATTTTTCACTCATTTTCTTTACGTTTTCTAAGGTTCCTAATACTTATATATAGAACCAATTGTTCTACTGAGTTGTAGATTACTTTAAGAAATACTTAATCTACCGAGATACTACACCTGACACATGGGGGAAGTACCCAATAATGACCAACACTCACCGATAGGTAAAACCAGTCATTAGTGTTCCGAGAGGTAAAGAAGAAAGGTCTGAACTCGTAAAAATGCAGATAGGTTGAATTCTTGTTTGAGTGTCTGTTAGATTCAACTGAAAAATGGAAATAGTTTTTTAAAAGGGAATTTCCCTTAATGGACTCACTATATCTAATTGTGAAGTAGTAGTTAGATTTTAAATAATAGAAAAGTTTAAAATAAAGAGTATCAACCTCGAACTAATTAAGTATTTCAAGTACGAGGTTATTACTGTTTTTTAAAATACTCTGAAAGGGAATAATATGATAAGAAATATAACGGATGAACAAGCAAGACATATGGTAGATATTCTAAAAAAGAAATCAGAACTAATTAAGAACTTCTACCATAAAATTGAGAAGTATCGATTATCAGGTGATGAACAAGCTTATAAACGAAAACTAAGAGAACTATTAGAAAAAGAAGAGATAAAAGTATATGGAAAGAAGATTGAGTAAAAAAGATTTAATGGAACTCTATGGAGTAGATAGAGTAACCATAGAAGATTGGAGAAGATATAGAGGATTAAAGATGATAGAAGTATCTACTCATTCTAAATACATCACAGAAAAGGATTTATTAGAGTGGGAAAATAGTCTTAAGGGGGATAATAAAGTTAAGAGGTTAATTAATAAAAGTGTATCAGAATGAAGGAATAAGAAGGTTTGATAGACTCTCCTAAATAAGGATTATTTAACTACTCTATCAGTATTTCAAAGATGAGGTTTCTTGTAACTGAGAAAAGTTCTTTTCCCCAAAACCCTAATCGGAGTGGTTTTTATATCGGGATTACATTTTTTCATATAAGAAATCATATTTTTGTTAAATGAATGAAAAAATTAAATCCGGTTTAGTAAAATTACTTAGAGATTTTGTTAAAGAAAATGAAATTGAATTAGATAAGGATGTTGTTTTAGATGAAAACGTAAGGTTAATTGGAACATCTTCAGTTTTTGATTCTATGGAGCTTGTTCAATTTATCGTTGAGGTTGAAAGTTTATTAGATGAGGAATTTGAAATAGAAATTGAGCTAACATCAGAGAAAGCAATGTCCAGAAGAAATAGTCCTTTTATATCAATTAATACATTGACAGAATATATTGTAGATGAATCCTAAAATAAAAACCATTTTAATTACTGGTAACAGAAAAGGAATAGGAAGATACCTCTCTGAATATTACCTAGGAAAAGGATATAATGTAGTAGGTTGTTCTAGATCTAATTCAGACTTATCTCATAAAAATTACACTCACTATTTGTGTGATGTGAAAGAAGAAAAAGAGGTTAAAAAAACTGTTAGAGAAATAAAAAAAAATAGTGGTGTTGATATATTAATAAATAATGCAGGTAAAGCTTCTTTAAATCATTCTATTCTTACACCATCCGAGACAGTAAAAGATCTTTTTGAAACTAACTATTTAGGCACTTTTTTGTTCTCAAGAGAGTGTTCTAAACACATGATTAAAAATAAATGGGGGAGAATAATCAACTTTTCTACAATAGCTGTTCCTCTTGATTTGGAAGGAGAAATGGTATATGCATCCTCCAAAAGTGCTATTGAGAAAATGAGTAGGATAATGTCTAAAGAATTATCAACCTATAACATAACCATTAACACAATAGGTCCTACTCCTGTATATACTGATTTGATTAAAGTTGTACCCAAGGATAAAGTTGAGGAAATCATAAATATGCAAACAATAAAACGATTTGGATCCTTTGAGGATATTTCAAATGTGACTGATTTTTTCATTAACGATGAAAGTTCTTTTGTAACAGGTCAAAGAATATATCTTGGTGGATTGTAATGATTGAAGTAATTAGAAAATACGAAGGAGAGTGTTTAATTGACCTTAATGGAACTTACACTTTTTCTGATCTTGTTAGTCAAACAAATAAATTCAAAAACCTATTATCTAATAAGATTAGAAATCATGATAGAGTTTTAATCTATTCAGATTATACTTTTCATTCCATATCACTACTTCTATCATTGTCGGATCTTAATATTAACATAATTCCTATAGTTAAAACTACAGAATCAGAATATCAAGAAAAAGTTGAATCAGTTAACCCTCATTTGATTCTATCATTTAATGATGAAAATAAACTAATCATTAAAAATTCTAAATTAACTCAAAATAAAGAAGATGTCTTTAATGATGTGACTAATAAGGGAGATACAGGAATTATTTTGTTTTCGAGTGGTACTACTGGAAAACCAAAAGTAATGATTCAAAACCTTACCAAAATTATATCATCTATTAAAGCTCCTCGAAGACAAAAATCTTTAAGGTTTATAATTCTATTAATGTTTGACCATATAGGAGGATTGAACACTTTATTTAATTGTTTAATCAATGGGTCTCCTTTTGTTATTCCACTAGACAGAAGTCCCTCTTTAGTTATTTCTCTTATATACAAATATCAAGTAAATATTCTTCCCACTACACCAACATTTCTGAACCTATTAATGATAGATGAAAGTTTTGATTCTTCAAAATTAAAATCTCTGAAGCTTATTACATACGGAACAGAACGGATGTCAGAAATAATTTTAAATAAACTGAACTCAAGTCTACCAAAAGTTAAATTATTACAAACTTTTGGGACTAGTGAAACAGGAATTCTCAAAACACAAAGTAAATCGTCTAATAGTTTGTTTTTTAAAATAGTTGATGATGAAAAAGAATATAAAATAGTGGGTGATGAACTTTATTTGAGATCAAAAACTCAAGTTAATGGGTATGTCAATCAAAGTAGTGAGGATTTTTTAAATGATGGTTGGTACGCTACTGGAGACCTTGTTGAAACAGATGAAGATGGTTATATTAAAATTATAGGAAGAAAAAATAAATTAATTAACGTGGGAGGGTTAAAAGTTCTTCCAAAAGAAATTGAAGATGTTATCAATTCCGTAAATGGAGTTGATGACTCAACGGTTTATTCAGAACCAAATAACCTTGTGGGAAACATTGTTTGTGCTAAAATCTTCACGAAGTTGGAAAACACTAAAGAATTAAAATCAGAAGTTAAATCAGTTTGTAGAAAAAATTTAGACAAATATAAGGTGCCAGTTAAATTATATTTTGAAAAATTAGAAATGACAACAAGAGGAAAGAAACTATGATCAGTCTACTTAAAGAAGGAGATAAACCTCAGTTTATGGATTTCTTAAATTCCCACTGGAAGAGAGATCATGTTTTTGTTAAAAGTGAACTTCTTTTTGACTACCAACATAAAAGTGGTGACGAATATAATTTTTTGGTTACCAAAAGGGAAGATAAAATATCATCAATCTTAGGGTTTATACCATCAGATTCTAAAGAGAATCATATTTGGCTTGCAATTTGGAAATCAAAATCCGAAAATGGAACTGATGGGATATCTTTATTATTTAGATTACTTAAAAGAAAACCGATATTCATAGGCGCTTTAGGAATTTCATCCAAGGCGAAAAATCTATATAAAGGTTTAAAATGGGAGTCAGGTAAATTGTCTCATTATTACTTATCAAGTAACAAAAAAAGTAACTTAAGGGTTTTTAATTCTAATAAAAGAATTGAGAATTTTCTGTTTTCAAGTAAACATAAATTCTCTCAAAACCAAGACTGGTGTTTGCCTAAAAAGGACAAGTATTACTTAGAAAAAAGATATTTGAAACACCCCTTTTTTAAATATTATTTTTTGACCATCTTAAATAATAAGATTACATTTGTAGGTAGAGTTGTAGAATATAATTCATTAAAAGTATTTCATGTCGTAGATGTTTTGGGAGATTTAAATGGAAAAAAAATTTCTGATTCAATTTCATCCTTTTTAAAAAAAGAAAGTTTTGACTTATTTGAGATGTTGATTTTTGATTCAAGAGGGATAGATTCTGACTTAATGATTAAAAATAAATCGGAAGTTATCCCTACATATTTCTCACCATTTGAATACCGAAATATCCAAATTGAATTATGTTATAAAAAATCAAAGGAATTACCTGTGAGATTTTTTCTCGGTGATAGTGATCAAGATAGACCAAATCAATTAAATTCATGAATATGGTAGAGTTTATTATGTATCATTATGTTAGAGATCTGAAAAACTCACAATTCCCAAAAATCAAAGGATTGGATTATCAGGATTTTTTGGGTCAAATTAAATTTCTTAAAAAGGAGTATAATTTCCTGTCTATTGAAAAGTTTTTAAATTCTGATTTTGATCAAAATAAAAAGAATTGTGTTCTCACTTTTGATGACGGATACGTTGACCATTATGATTTTGTTTTTCCCTCCCTACTTGAAAATAATATTAAGGGGGCTTTTTTTACACCAGTAGATACGGTTAAAGAAAACAAACTTTTGGATGTTAATCTCATTCATATAATTTTAGCATCAGAGAAGGAGGATAAAATTTTTGAAAGGATAAATTATCATTTTCAAAAGATTGATAATTCGGATAAACTTTCTAAATACATTGAACAAATAAATACTAAATCACGTTATGACACAAAAACCACAATAATTATTAAAAGGCTATTGCAAAAGGTCCTACCTTTAAATGTTAGAAGCGAAATTTGTCGATTATTATTAGAGGATTTTGTGGAAGAGGATGAAATAAGTTTATCAAAATCATTGTATATGTCACAAATCCAAATTAAAGAGATGATTTCAAATGGCATGCATTTTGGAAGTCATGGAAAATCACATTTTTGGTTTTCATCACTTGATAAAACCGAACAAGAAAAAGAAATAATATCCTCAATTAATTTTTTAGATTCTCTGTATGATAAAGATTATGTTTTAACCATGTGTTACCCATACGGAAATTATAATAAAGACACTTTAAAACTATTGACTAAACATCAATTTAAACTTGGATTAACGACTGTCCCTAAGACCTATATTATAGACGATAATATCTTGGAAATCCCTCGTTGGGATACCAATGATTATTATCCAATTGGGAAAAATTATTAATCCTAATTTATCTAATAACGTTAAACCTTGTCATTAAGTTTTTAAAAAATCCTCAAATCATATCCCACAAAACTCCTTTCCAATTTATCACAAACCCTTCCAGTGGTTCCACTACCCATAAAAGGGTCTAATACTAATTCAAACTCTTTTGAGGTTTGAAGGATTGGTAGAGTTATTATTTCTTCAGGGAAAGGAGCTGGGTGTTCTCCTTCAATATCTAACTTTTGATTTGCAACTGATGTTCTCACAATATCCTCATTCCAATAATCTCCCATGTTCTTTCCTTTGATGTTGGGTAGGTAAGGTGATATAGAATTTGAGTACTCCCCATTTACACTTCTGTGTCGAGGTGGAAGAGAAGGTTTAGTTTTATCTGAGAGTTTGGTGAGTGTTGGATAATAATCATACTCCATTGATTTGGTCAGATGAAAGATAAACTCATAAGATGGAGTAAGGTTAGATTTTGATGATGAGGGTTTGGGATTGGTCTTTGACCAGATAATGGTATTTCTAAGTATCCATCCTTGTTCTTGAAGTTTAATAACTATCCTATGAGGAACATTTTGAAGATTTCCATTATAAAAAGTATCCCCAAGGTTAAGAAAGAAACTTCCCCGTTCATTTAATACTCTCTTACAATCTCTTAGATGTTCCGATAGATTTAGTACAAACTCCTCAGAGGTTTTCTCATTTCCTAATCCTTCTTCTTCAAAATATTTTCTTTTATTCCAATAGGGTGGAGAAGTAAAAATGGTTTGTACTTCACCATCGAGTAACTCACTCATATCATGAGATGATTTCTGATAAAACCTCCATGATGAGTTCTTAGTTGTTTTTGATTTATTGTTGGATTTGGTTTCTCTACTTTCTTTCTCTTTTATCTCTCGTTGTATTTGAAGATAAGATTGGTTTACAGTAAGAATTCCTTTATCTAAGAGTTCTATATGGTCAGGGTGATGTTTATGAATAAAAATCAATCTTTGTAACTGAGAAGAAGAGATTCCCATTTCTTTAGAAACTATATCACGAGAAGAACTTCTGTTAGATTTAACAGAAGTTAAATCCGTTCTTCTCCCTTGTCCTTTTCTGTAATACCCATCAAGTATTAGATATTCATTAATAAGTTCCTTAAAACTCTTTATTCGTTGTTTATTGAAGTGGATAAGGAGTAATTCCTCTTCACCATCCTTAACTTCTTTCACTTCAACCTCAACTTCTTCCCATCCCAATTTTTTAATAGATTCAAATCTTCTATTTCCACTGATTACTTGATTACGAGAATCAATAATTAGAGGTTGTAACAATCCAACCTCTGAAATACTTTCCATCAGTTCCTCAATAAAGGATAGGGTGTAGATTTCTTTGTTCTTAGGATGATGTTTAAGTGAGGATACTTTAACCTTCATAGAGTGAAGGTAGCAAAGAATTTTATGGTATGCAAGTAATCAGGAAATCAACTGTTTTACTTTCTCTTTCCAAACATCTTCTGGAAGTGTTCCCATTTCTTTTAACCTCAACAGTGTTTTTAATTGTTCTTCAGTTTCTGCGGTAATGGATTTTGATTTCTTTTCTTTTTTCTGGTCAAGTTCTTGATTGAATAGCCCATCGTTTACTTTCATGATATCCTTATCCAAAACATTGTAATATCCGTCAAAGACCTTTTGAGTAGTATGTCCTGTCATTTTCATTATACTCCTAATCGGTGTTCCTAACTCAATGTGTTCTCTAATAAAAGTTCTTCTCCCGATATGTGATGAAACGATTGAATAAAGTGGAATAAAACTTGTGTTCTCCTCTTTTCCGTTTAAATCCCAATCCCTAACTCTTACCCCTCTATCAAGACCAATGTGTTTACAGATTTCTTTTATGTAACTGTTGTATTTCTGATTAGATATTGCATTGCCAAATTTTGTTCTTGGAAAAAGGTAATTATGAGCGTTTTTATTCTTTGAGTACTTCTTCCAAATCTCAAAAGTCATTCTGTTAATCCTAACTCGTACAGGTTCCTTTTGAATTTTAATCTTTTCCATAAAAAATGAAAAGTAACCTAATCTTTTTCCATTGATTTCTTCTGTATCGTAATCAAAATCTCCAATCTTCATTTTAACCATATCTCCAAACCTACACCCCACGTTACAGAGAAAAATCAACATGTCTTTATACACCTCAAAAGAGGTATATGTAGAAGACCATCTTTTGTTATCAGTATCAACCCAAGAATCATCAAGATATATTAGTCTTCTCTCCTTTTGAAGTACTTCAGTGTGATTCGGGTTTTGAATAGAGTACTTATCATAATTGTATAGTTTGAGTACCTCATCTCTTTTGAAAAAGATTACTTCTCCTCCTCCATCACTAAGTACAATTCCATCTGGTTTCTTTATACTGAAATTGGTTCCATACTTTTCATTACTCCAGTTTGAGAATCTTGAAAGTGCTTTCATTCTCTTTCTAATAGTGGAGGGTCTTAAACCTTTTCTATCATAACTCCATCTACAAAATCCATATACCCAATCACTATCTAAGTCCTCTGGAAATAATAATACATTGTTTTTGGTTTGATACTCTGAGGTATATTCTCGTATTTGTTTGATACTTGTATTTGTACTTCTCTTTGTTGAGGTTCTGTTATTGTAGGAAGTTGAATTAATCCACTTCTCATATTCTGTAAGCATGGGTAAAAAATGAATCTCCTTTCTACTAACAACCTCTTTAGTTCTTTTATCCTTTCTTAGATAACTTCTTACAAGTTCTACTAAGGGTTCTTTATCTTGTTTTTTAATGGTAAGAACTATTCCATTGATTTCATCAAGTTTATTTTTAATGAGTAGATTTTTATCTCTGTAATCCTTATCAGAAGATTTTATCGGGTCTTTGGAAGTTTTCTTTCTCCAATTATCGTCCCAATCTTTAATTTGACAAACAACCCCTGTACTAACCTTAGTTCTCTTTCCCTTGTAGTAGTAATCGATAATGATGGGAACAGAATCCTTTTGATTAAGGTGATTCTTATTATTTTTATAGTCCAACCTGTAATAAAGTCCCATTAATCAGTCAATTAACTCTTTCTAATATACGAAAAATTACTGAATTTTAGTACCCTATATAGTACCCTAAAGGAGTTTTTGTGTAAAAACAAAACCCCAACGAGTTGTAAATCAACTAGTTGAGGTTTTCTGTTGGTGGTCCCACCTGGGCTCGAACCAGGGACCAACTGATTATGAGTCAGCTACTCTAACCAACTGAGCTATAGGACCTTGTAAAAAAACATATTGTTTTTCTGAGATCAAAAATACTATATATTCCTAAATTCCAAACACAAAATAAACAGTAATCAAGAATCTACTAAAAATTAATTGTAAATTATTTTTGTTAAATTACTGAGGTTTACACCAAATTGTTAAAATAAATTTAAACTGTAAACTCAAGCCATTGGGAATTTATCCCAATGGTTTTTTTGTTTTAAAACGCTTAATAGACATTATGGTTTGTGTTCTAAAAATTGAATGGTTTTTAATCGAACAGATATATTCTATCTTTGTCAAAAAGAGTAATGAAAGAAAAAAAACCTGATGCTGTAGTCTGGGATGAAACAGAGCAAAGCTATTTTGCTAAATTGTTGCCCTATGCTAGCAGTTTGAGTGGTCCAATCATAGATGTGCCCAATGTAGACGCCTTTAAAAAAAAGGGGGTAGATAAGGTTTCTAAACAGTTTCAAGCAGAATTGCAAGACCTTCAAAATCAAATCAAATCATTTGTAACCCTTGCCTCAGAGACTCAAAAAGTCTATCAGGCGCATTTTAAATTTGAGCCAATAGTCGGTGAGGTGTACCATCTCTATGAAGGAAAGGAGCAGGATTTCCTTTCGTTAGTCGAGCCAAGTGAATGGAATAAAGAACATTTGGGCAGTTTCCGATTAAACAGTGATTATAAATGGGAACGTCAATAAGCCCTTTTTTCTATGTAATTTCGTCTTATGGATAAACAAGAAACGCCCAGGCAACAAAAAATCAATCGTGTACTTCAGCAAGAAATAGCAACGCTCCTCCAACAAGCCGTTCGTGAAGGGTCTGTAAAAAACTTATTGGTCTCGGTTACCAAGGTTCACGTAACTTCAGATTTGTCTATCGCTAAGATATACCTCAGTGTTTTTCCTGTAAACGATGCCAAGACCTATATCGAGACTTTGGCAGAAAACAGTTCTCAACTGCGTCATGACTTAGCACAGCGGATGAAAAATCAACTGAGAAGAATTCCTGAACTTCATTTTTATTTAGACGATTCTTTGGACTATATAGAGGGTATAGATCAAGAGTTAAACGAGGGTAGCAACCCGCTTATCAATCCTGAATTTTTAGATTCACGACAAAAAAAATAAGTACTCCTTTAGCAAATGGCTCCCTATTCACTTAAAATCGCTTTGCGGTACTTTTTTTCTAAGAGTAGCCAAACTGTGATCAATAGGATCAACGGCTTTGCCTTTTTTATGGTAGTCGTTGCTACTGCCTCTCTATTTGTAGTGCTCAGTGCCTTTGGTGGGCTTAAAGATTTTGGTTTGTCATTCTCTGAGTCATTTGATCCAGATTATGAAATTCAGCCTCAGCGAGGAAAATTTTTTCACGTCTCAGACAATACCCTTTCAAAACTTACTACATTCAGGGGGATTATTGCTGCCGCTCCCCAAATTGAAGAAAAAGTCTTTTTGTCTTATAACGAAAAAAATCAGGTGGCTTACTTAAAAGCTGTTGATCAAAACTATACCACAGTCGTCCCTCTTGAGGACCTTATCACCTTAGGTGATTGGCTTTCCTTCGATGGTGCCGATGTGGTCTTAGGCTTCGGTCTTGCAGGCAACCTAGGGGTCGGAGTATATGATTACACTACTTTTTTAAACCTTACCGTTCCCAAAAAGAAAAAACAATCGCTGCTAAACCAAAATCCTTTTAATCAAGTTTCATCTATAGTTGTCGGGCTTTACCAAATCAATGAAGAGTTGGACAAAAAGTTTGTGTTTTCTCGGCTTGAATTGGCGCAAAATTTATTGGAGCTCGATCCGCAACAATATTCTTCTTTGGTGCTTAAAACAGACCCCTCGATCACTCAAGAAGAATTATCCGAAGCTTTAGTTCCCTTGTTTGACACTCCTATAAAAATTGTTTCTCGTGCTGAGCAAAACGCCGCTCTTTATAAAATGCTCAATGTCGAGCATTTGGCCATCTATTTTATTTTTTCATTAGTAATGCTCATTGCCTTATTTAATGTCGTTGGTGCTTTGATCATGATGATTTTAGACAAGCAAAAGCAAATGAAAATACTTTTGTCCATAGGAGCAACCCCTCAAAAAATACACAGTATATTTTTTCTTTTAGGCATACTAATCTGCAGTATTGGCGGGCTAATTGGACTGGTTATCGGATCGGTTTTAGTACTTGCTCAATACCATTTCCCTTTTATTTATGTCCCCGGTACAAGTCTTTCCTATCCTGTACTTTTTCAAGTGGAAAACCTTTTAATTGTAATGGCTACCTTAATGGTGTTGGGCCTGTTAAGTACGGCTTGGGCAACGCGAGGACTCGACAGAAAAATGATGGACTACACGGGCTGATTGAGGGTAAATTCCTCTAGAATTTCGTCTAAAACTTCAAAAACCCCTTCGGCTTCGTTAGAAGTTACCATACGTGTTCGCAAAGGCTTAAAGTTTGGTATACCTTTAAAGTAATTGGTGTAATGTCTTCGTGTCTCTAGGACGCCTAGGGTCTCCCCTTTCCAATCAATTGCCATTTCCAAGTGACGCCTAGCTGCTGCTACTTTTTGCTCTAATCTAGGTGGGGCTAAATGGGTTCCCGTCTGTAAAAAGTGCTTTACCTCATTGAAAAACCAAGGGTTGCCAATACTCGCTCTTCCAATCATGGCTCCGTCTAGGCCGTATTCGTCCCGCATCTTTTTGGCTTGCTCAGGAGTGTTTACATCTCCATTTCCAAATACTGGTATATGCATTCTGGGGTTGTTTTTGACTGCAGCTATAGGAGTCCAGTCAGCATCGCCTTTATACATTTGAGCCCGAGTTCTTCCGTGAATAGAAATTGCTGCACAGCCCACGTCTTGGAGGCGCTCCGCCACTTCTACAATATGAATCGAATCGTGATCCCAGCCTAAGCGTGTTTTGACCGTAACTGGCAATTTGGTGTGTTTGACCATGGCTTCCGTAAGAGCAACCATTTTAGGGATATCCTTTAAAATTCCTGCTCCTGCACCTTTACAAACAACTTTTTTGACTGGACAGCCAAAGTTAATATCGATAATATCAGGATTTGAAGCCTCTACAATCTCAACAGAGCGTAACATGGAGTCGAGGTTAGCGCCAAAAATTTGAATTCCTACTGGACGCTCTTTTTCGTAAATATCCAGCTTTTGAACACTTTTTGCCGCGTCACGAATCAATCCTTCGCTTGAAATAAACTCAGTATAGACCACATCAGCTCCGTTCTCCTTACACAACGCCCGAAAAGGAGGATCGCTGACATCTTCCATAGGAGCAAGAAGAAGAGGAAATTCTGCTAATATTATATCGCCTATTTTAGCCAAAAGATTAATTTTTTACAAAAATAAGCAAAAAACCCTGCCCCAGAAGCCTTATATTTGCAAGCTATGAATGGAGGCGCCGTATGAAACAGTTTCGTAATTTTTGCATTATTGCCCATATTGACCACGGGAAAAGTACGTTAGCTGACCGCCTCCTGGACTATACCGGAGCCGTAACAGAGCGTGAAAAGCAAGATCAACTGCTTGACAATATGGATCTGGAGCGCGAGCGAGGAATCACGATCAAGTCCCACGCCATTCAGATGGAATATGAGCACCAAGGAGAAAATTTTGTGTTAAACTTAATTGACACTCCTGGCCACGTGGACTTTTCTTACGAAGTCTCACGGTCTATTGCTGCTTGTGAGGGTGCATTGCTTATTGTAGATGCTGCCCAAAGCATTCAAGCCCAAACCATTTCCAATCTCTATTTGGCCTTGGAAAACGATTTGGAAATTATTCCTGTTCTTAATAAAATTGACCTTCCCTCTGCAAATCAAGAAGAAGTGACAGACGATATCGTCGATCTGTTGGGCTGTGCTCCTGAAGAAGTCATTCCTGCTTCAGCTAAAACAGGTCAAGGGATACAAGAAATTTTAACGGCTATTATAGAACGTATTCCTTCTCCTAAGGGAAGTCCTGATGAGCCATTACAAGCGCTTATTTTCGATTCGGTATACAACCCATTCCGCGGAGTAGAAACCTATTTTCGTGTGTTGAACGGACAAATTAAAAAGGGCCAAAAAATTCAGTTCATCGCTACAGGAAAGACCTATTTTGCAGATGAAATTGGCACATTAAAACTTACTCAAGAACCAAGAAAAGAAATTCGTGCCGGAGATGTTGGTTATCTAATTACTGGTATTAAAGAAGCCAAAGAGGTTAAAGTTGGAGATACCATAACTGATCCTGCCAACCCTACTCAAAACGCTATAGAAGGCTTTGAGGAGGTTAAGCCTATGGTCTTTGCGGGGATTTATCCTGTGGATACGGAAGAATATGAGGAGCTCCGTGCTTCCATGGAAAAATTACAGCTCAACGACGCATCTTTGGTGTTTTTCCCTGAAAGTTCTGCTGCTCTTGGTTTTGGATTCCGCTGTGGTTTCTTGGGTATGTTGCATTTAGAAATTATACAGGAACGCTTGGAGCGTGAGTTTAACATGACGGTAATCACTACGGTTCCCAATGTTTCTTACAAGGCGTACACCAAAAAAGATAAAGATCCCAATACTTTTTTAAGTGTAAATAATCCTTCTGATCTGCCCGACCCTTCGATGCTAGACCGCGTTGAAGAACCCTATATAAAAGCCTCAATTATAACTAAAGCTGACTTTGTGGGAAATGTGATGTCGCTCTGTATTGAAAAAAGAGGGCAAATCACCAACCAAACGTATTTAACTCCGGAACGGGTTGAATTGAATTTTGATCTCCCCTTGGCTGAAATCGTTTTTGACTTTTACGATCGACTAAAGACGGTATCTAAAGGTTATGCTTCCTTTGATTATTCCCCCATTGGAATGCGAGCTTCTAAGCTTGTTAAAGTTGACATCCTGCTTAACGGTAATCAGGTTGATGCGCTTTCTGCTCTTATACATGCTGATAATGCCTACAGTATAGGTAAAAAAATCTGTGAGAAATTACGTTCGTTAATTCCACGTCAACAATTTGACATTCCTATTCAAGCTGCAATTGGTGCCAAAATTATTTCGCGGGAGACGATCAAAGCGCTGCGAAAAGATGTTACCGCTAAATGTTATGGTGGAGATATCAGTAGAAAACGCAAGCTCTTAGAAAAGCAGAAAAAAGGAAAAAAGAAAATGCGTCAAATTGGTAATGTTGAAATTCCACAACAGGCATTTATGGCCGTTCTAAAACTGAACGATTAATATCTCTGCTAACAAGAAACTCTATTTTTTTGCGTAGAGATTTGGATCAAGACACATAACTATGTGCCGTGAAAGTACTTTCTCTGATTAAATACTTTTTTATTTAAAATTTTAATAGAATCTCTGTCGCTAAATAAAGATTAGCCTCATTTGATTCTTATAAATTTCTTTTTTAGTAAAGTAAAAAAATAGATCTTGTTCCCTAGTTTGATCTTTAGAATTACATTATATTGGGTTGAAACTATTTAATTTCTAAAAGGTAAAATGAAATTAAAACTAAATACCGGAGTTAAGGGCCTACTGGAAAATTTCCAAAGTGATCTAATAGCTGCTATTAGCGTATCCCTAATCGCTCTGCCACTTTCCTTGGGTATTGCTTTAGCTGCAGGTGCTCCTGCAATGGCAGGAATACTTTCAGCTGTTGTGGGTGGAGTTGTGACTACCTTCTTTAGGGGGGGGCACGTTTCAATTAACGGCCCAGCTAAAGGAGTAATTGCTGTAATCCTTCTTGGTATCAACCTTATGGACGACGGATCAGGACAAGCATTCAATTACGTACTCGCTGCGATAGTTGTTTCTGGTTCAATTCAAACATTATTAGGCTTACTAAAACTAGGTCGTCTAGCAGATATTTTCCACTCTTCAGTAATTATGGGAATTTTAGCTGCGATTGGGGTCATCATTTTTGCAAAACAAATTCATGTTGCTTTAGGGACCTACTCAAGCAGTCCGAATATTATTCAAAATTTAATTGATGCCTTTTTGTTTCTCCCTCAAGCAAACCCTTTTGTTGTTTTGATTTCTATGACGGGGTTAATTGTATTGTTATTTCATTCTAAAATCTCTTTTCGTTTTTTTCAGTTCTTCCCTGCGCCAATTTGGGTTATCACACTATCTATTCCTTTTGTCCATGCTTTTAATTTCTTTGAAACGCACGGCATAAATTTTTTTGGTAGATCGTATGAAGTTGGACCAAAACTATTACTAGAAATTCCAGAAAATTTTATGGACTCCATTATGCATCCTAACTTTTCTAAAATCAATACTTTAAAGTTCTGGACGACTGTTTTTTCGTTGTTGATTATTACAAGCATTGAATCCTTAGCAATTGCCAAAGCTGTAGATAAAATAGACCCTTACAAAAGAAAAACAGACCTTAATAAAGATTTAATGGGAATAGGGCTCAGTACCATAGCAGCCGGCCTTATTGGAGGCCTGCCAATTATTGCAGTAATCATTCGAAGTACTGTAAATATTCATAATGGGGCAAAGACAAAATGGTCTAATTTATATCAGGGTATTTTATTGCTTATTCTAATTGTTTTATTGGGCCCCATCATGAGACAAGTGCCTCTTAGCGCCTTTGCAATTTTACTTGTTTTTACGGGCTATAAATTAGCCTCTCCAGCAATATTTAAACAGGTGTATAACTATGGTCCGGAACAATTAATTTTTTTCGTGTTTACATTAGTTTTAACACTATACACCAATCTACTTTTGGGATTAATCGGTGGCTTATCCATAGTTCTAGCAACCCACATACTATTAGCAAAATTACCATTAAACCATTTTTTTAAAATGATTTATGATTCAGGATCTCATGTCACTCAAATTAATGAGGAGAAGTTCGAATTAAAAGTCAAAGGAATTGCAAACTTTTTGAGTATCCCTAAAATAGATAAATTGATCAAGATTATTCCGGATGGCGTTAATTTAAATATAGATTTATCGGAAACAAAGCTCGTTGGAATTACCTTTATGGATTATATTGTAGATTATTTAAAAGCTCAAAGAAAATTGGGGGGAAATGTTGTGTTAGAAGGGTTAAGCTCTCATGTTTCTTATTCTACTTATAACAAATCATTAAAGATTTCTCTTGAAAATACTTCTGCCAAACTTTCTCCTAGGCAACATCGTTTAAATAAAATTGCTGAAGAGAAAGAATATGTTTTTAAACCGGAGGTTGATTGGAATACTAATTATCTAAAAGAATTTCATTTTTTTGAAATCAGACCCATTGAGCGAAAATCTAACTGCCTAAGGGGAATATTTGAAGAGGCTGGAGTTTCTTGGGAAATATCTGATGTCACATTTAACGAAGGTGAGGCTTTTTCTGCAGAAACATTTAATACTACTTTAATTCTACTCAAATTAAATAAGGAAATTCCTGTATTTACAATGGAAAAAGAAGGTCTCATTGAAAAGATCTTTGATCGGGTAATGGCTCTTACTGGCTTTAAGGACATCGACTTTGAAATGTATCCTGACTTTTCAAGCAAATTTTTAATTACAGGAAAAAACGAATCAAAAATCCGTCAGTTTTTTTCAAGTAAACTAATAAGCTTTTTTGAAAAAAATCATATCTATCACATTGAAAGTAATGGAGAAGCGATGATAATCTTTAATAAAATCAAATTGGCCCGAACGGATGAAACCATTTCTTTAATTGAATATGGCAAGAAGCTGACAGAGCTTTTAAAATAAAAAATTCTTAAATTTTTAAAATAAAAAATGAGACTCTTTTTTCTGATAATAGTTAGCGTTGTGGTTAATAATACTAAAGGTCAGCAAATCTTTGGCTCGGTAGAGTTCCTTGACCCAAAAATGGAGGTGTTCTTTGATAAAGATACAAAGATCGAAGTCTTGGCAGATGGTTTTACATGGGCAGAAGGGCCTGTTTGGGTTTCCAAATTGAATGGGGTCGTTTTTACCGATGTACCTAATAACAAAGCTTATTTATGGACTAAAAAAGACGGCTTGTCTCTTTTTTTAAGTCCCAGTGGAATGACAAATCACGCCCCTCACAGTACTGATGAAGGTGCCAATGGTTTAACCCTAGACAATGAAGGAAACTTAATTCTCTGTCAACACGCTAACCGAGCGGTTTCAAAATTAAAAAATTGGAGCTTTGATACCCCTGAATATGAAATCCTTGTAGATCATTTTGAAGGGAAATGGTTAAACAGCCCAAATGATCTGGCAATTAATCAAAAGGGTGAGATTTTTTTTACAGATCCTCCTTACGGATTAAAAGATCAGGATAGGGATGCTTTAAAAGAGCTTGATTTTAACGGTATTTACAAATGGTCCGAGGACAACGGCCTTGTACTGCTGGATAAATCTCTTAGCCGGCCTAATGGCATTGCTTTATCTAACGACGAAAAGACGGTCTATATTGGCAATTCAGACTCCCAACACAGTATCATTGCAGCCTTTGATTTAGAAAACGGGCTGCTGAAAAATAAAAGGACGTTTTTTGATGGAAGTGTTTTAGCTCAACCACGCCAAGGACTTTTTGACGGACTTCGGGTTCATTCCTCTGGAGTGGTCTTTGCAACAGGTCCTGGAGGGGTGCTGGTGCTTGATGAAAGTGGTAAGCATATAGGAACTGTAATGCCAGGTAAAAGTACGGCAAATTGTGGCTTTGACGCTCAAGAAGACTACCTTTACCTTACCTCCACGGATGTACTTGCTCGAATAAAACTAAAATAAAATGAGGCTATATCCCGTAGAAGCTGGTAATTTCAAGTTAGACGGTGGTGCCATGTTTGGTGTTGTCCCGAAAACACTGTGGGAACGCACCAACCCCTCTGATGATAAAAATAGAATTGAAATGGCGTCGCGTTGCTTGCTCGTTGAAGAGGGAAAACGACTTATCCTGATCGATACTGGAATGGGTAACAAACAAGGGGATTCTTTTTTTCGTCATTATGGATTATGGGGTGACTACAGTCTCGTTTCTTCGCTTGCTCTCGCCGGTTTTCATCCTGACGACATCACCGATGTTTTTTTTACCCATTTGCACTTTGACCACTGTGGAGGTGCTGTAAATAAAGACAATACAGGAAAATTGATTCCTGCTTTTAAAAATGCCTACTATTGGGTTCATAAATCTCATTGGGAATGGGCTACTTATCCTAATGCAAGGGAAAAAGCTTCCTTTTTGCCAGATAACATACTCCCTCTTGAACAAAGCGGACAATTAAAATTTATTGAAGACCCTGGGCCATTTATTAAAGAGACCCCCTTTCCTTTCTCCATTCAACTTATCGATGGGCATACGGAAAAACAAATGCTGCCTCTTATTGAATACCAGGGAAAAAAAATACTCTATGCGGCAGATTTAGTTCCTACTGTGGGACACATTCCTATACCCTATATTATGGGATACGACACCCGACCGCTTTTAACTTTAAAGGAAAAAGAGCAAATTTTACACAATTCCTTCGAAAAAGAGGTACTGCTTTTTTTACAGCACGATCCGCACCACCAACTCATCTCCCTTCAAAATACAGAGAAAGGAATTCGTATGGAAAATCATTATAAATTTAAATCATACTTTAGTCCCTAAATAAATCTCAAAAAACAAATTGTGAAAATACACTTACTTACCCTCGCTATTTTAAGCTGCCTTAGTGTTACCAGAGCACAATATTGGCAGCAAAAAGTTGATTATATCATGGAAGTCACTTTGGATAGCGAAACGGCTCGCTATAATGGAACTCAGAAATTGATTTACACTAACAATTCTCCAGAGACCCACCATAAGGTATTTTATCATTTGTATTACAACGCCTTTCAGCCAGGAAGCGAAATGGCTTTACGGCTTAAAAATGCTGCCGACAAAAACCGGAGGTTTAAAGTTGATATCGACTCTCTAACCATAGAGCAACAGGGGTTTTTAAGAGTTAAAAACCTTACTCAAAACGGTACTTTGGTTCAAACAGAAGTGGCAGAAACGATATTAGAGGTAACCCTAAACGAACCTCTTTTGCCTGGTGAAAGCACTATTCTTGAATTGAACTTTGAGGGACAGGTTCCTGATGTTGTAAGAAGGGCAGGAAAAAATTCTGCAGAGGGTGTCGCTTTGTCTATGGCGCAATGGTATCCTAAAATGGTAGAATACGATGTCGAAGGCTGGAATACCGATCCTTACACTGGAAGAGAATTCCATGGTGTATGGGGTGATTTTGACGTAAAAATTACACTGAATAAAGATTTTACTGTTGCAGCGAGTGGATATTTGCAAAATGCTGATGAAATTGGAAAGGGCTATTCTGAAAGAAAAAGACCAAAATCTAAAAAAAGCTTAGTTACCTGGCACTTTATCGCTCCAGAAGTGCACGACTTTACTTGGGCTGCTGATCCGGATTACATACACGATACCTACCCTGGGCCCAATGGTGTAGAGCTTCATTTTTTCTATAAAGACGATGCTGAAATAATTGAAAACTGGAAAAAGCTTCAGCCAGATACAGCAAAAATGATGGAATATTACAACACCAAAATTGGTCCCTACCCCTACAAACAATATAGCGTAGTGCAAGGCGGTGATGGAGGTATGGAGTATGCCATGCTGACATTAATTACTGGAGGAAGAAAATACGGCTCTCTTTTCGGTGTAACCGCTCATGAATTGGCGCACTCTTGGTTTCAACATATACTGGCAACCAACGAAACAAAACACGAATGGATGGACGAAGGTTTTACTTCTTTTATTTCTGCCTTAGCTTCTAATGAAATTTTGGAGCAAAACAAAGATTTCCCGCTAGAAAGATCTTACAGGGGATATTTCAACCTTGCTAATTCCGGTTTTGAAATGCCTCAGAGCACCAATGCAAACCGCTACAAACACAATTTAGCATATGAAAGTACTGCCTATAGCAAAGGTGCTGTGTTTTTAGCTCAATTAGGCTACATCGTTGGTAAAGAAAAGCTTTTTGAAATTCTTCAAGCCTATTACGACGAATGGAAGTTTAAACACCCTCAGCCAAACGACTTTAGAAGAATTGCAGAGCGGGTATCCGGTCTTCAATTGCAGTGGTATCTCACCGACTGGACTCAAACCACAAATAAAATTGACTACGCAATAAATGGTCTAGAAAATACTGAAACTGGGAGCGTACTCCACCTTGAAAGAAAGGAATTAATGCCAATGCCTCAAGAGGTTTTGGTTGTTTATAAAAACGGTGATACGGCATTACACTACATCCCTATATCACTCATGCGTGGAGAAAAAGAAAACCCTTATGGTATTAGTTGGACGGTACATAAAGATTGGGCTTGGGCAAATCCAAAATACGACTTGGCTCTTGATGGAAGTGTTGAGACTATTGAAACAATCATTATTGACCCTAGTAATTTGATGGCCGACATTGACAAGAGCAATAATTATTATGTCGATACAGAAGAGGATTCAAATTAAACGCTTAAAGGGAAAAACTGATGTTGATCTGCTTTTTGACAAAGGTGAGATTGTACAGACAAAAACCCTGCTTTTAAAATATTTAAAAAACGCTGAACAGAATTTCTACTTCTCGGGGGTTTCCGTGCCTAAAAAATCTTTTCAAAGAGCAGTTGATAGAAATCGCATCAAGAGGTTGTTGCGTATAGCTGTTAAAGAATTACCTCCTGAGTCCCTATTTTCTGGTTCAGGAATGCTTTTGTTTAGGGGACAAAAATCTCCTCCCCTTGATACCTTAATTAAAGACGTACAGTCTTTGTTCAACTGTGTAGGTAAAAACTAGTACTCAAGTGTCATCGCTATATGCGGTATTCCGTCTTCCAAATACTCTTCTCCTACCGTTTTAAAACCGTGAACATTGTAAAAAGGAACCAGATGTGATTGGGCAGAAATTTTTATTGGCACACCATTAAAATGTTCGCCTGCTCTTTCTAAACTATATTTCACCAATTCATGTCCAAAATTTTGTGATCTATGCGTCTGTGCCACCACAATTCTTCCGATTGCTGTATATGATTTATATGCGTGCCCAGCCCGTAATATTCTTGAGTAAGCAACTGGTTTTTTGCCTTTATCAATGCCGATGATATGGAGAGCTGCTGTATCTTTTCCGTCTATATCTTGATAAACACAGTCTTGTTCAACAACAAATACCTCGGCTCTTAAAGCAAAGAGATCGTGCAGTTCCTTTAACGAAAGCTCTTCAAACTGTTTACATTCAAAATGGAGCATCTTATGAACAAGCTATTTTATCTACTCTTTTTTGGTGACGTCCTCCCTCAAAGGCAGTGGTAATAAAAACATCTACCATTTCTAGGGCATCTTGTATAGATACAAAACGCGCAGGTATGCTTAATATGTTGGCGTCGTTATGTTGACGAGCCAAACTAACGATCTCTGCATTCCAGCACAGTGCTGCTCTTATGTCCTGGTGTTTATTAGCGGTCATGGATGCACCATTACCACTCCCACATATAATTATTCCTAATGCAGATTTTTTAGAAGAAACATCTTCGGCAACAGGATGTATAAAGTCTGGATAATCCACACTGTCTTCTGTGTTTGTACCGTGGTTATAAACAATATGCCCTTTTGATTCTAAATGAGTAACGATCTCCTTTTTGTACACTGGACCAGCATGATCATTTCCAATACTAATATTCATTTTTAATGTTTTAAGTAAAATTATAAAAGCTTTATTGATTGTTAACGAGCTGTGAACTTGTTTATTCAATAGTTGTTTACAAATTTTAAAAAACTATTCTCATAAAAACATATTTTATTTCCTCTATAAAAAAACAAAAAACGGCCAAGTTTTAACTTAATATTTATATCAAATTAGTTGACTAAAAATATGTGTTTATCAATAATAATAGATGATGAAATTTACCCTTTTTTATATACAATTCGCGTTATAAACAACAGGTAAACAACATCCACAAAATTTTGATTTTTAAGGGTTTATTATGTGAACTTCTTTTAAAAAGCTGTGGATTATTTTACTCCTTTTTAATACAAAAGAAAAAATCAATTATTTTATTATTACTACTAACAAACTATATACACCATCATATTTTAAAAGAAATAAAAATAAATTAATTAAATATGTTAATAGTGTTCATAAGTTGAGGAAGATGATTATCGTACCTTTGCTGTAAGCCATTAACTAGATGTCTAAAAAGAAGAAAGATTTAAAAAGATTAGAAGGAAAAATAGTCTCACTATTTAAAAATTCCCCAAAGACAATTTTTAACTACAAACAGCTTGCCTCCAAACTTGAGATTAGAGATACAAAGGGAAGAAATAATATTATTCGCGTATTGAATCTGCTCAATAATAAACAAATCATTGTAGCTAATCAAAGAGGTAAGTACCATTACAACAAACAGAAGCAAAAAACAGAAGAAGCTTGCCTTCGTATTATACCTACAGGCAAAGGGGTGGTTAAGATCGAGGGCTATGAAGAAGTGCTTATTGTCCCAAGAAAACAGTTAAATAGGGCATTGGATGGTGATTTAGTAGAAGTCAGTATTCACAGAAAAGATAAATTTTTTGAGGCTCATGTCGTGTTTATAGTCGAAAGAGCCCAAAAAGAGTATGTTGGTGTTTTGGAGCGGCAGAAAGATTTTGCTTTTGTCAATTGCAGAAACAGTAAAAGTTATACTGATTTTTTTATTGAAAAGAAAGACTTACAAGAGTATAAGGACGGAGAAAAGGTGGTTGTTGTCTTTAAATCGTGGGAAAACAACAAAGACGCGCCCCACGCAACTATTGTAAAAAGTCTTGGTGTACCTGGTGAAACAGAGACAGAGAATCACGCAATATTACACGATTACGGCCTACCATACGAATTTCCGCAAGGTATAGAGCAAGCAGCAGCAAAAATATCCACGTCTATCGATAAGAAAGAAATAGAAAAAAGAAAGGATTTTAGAAAGACACTTACTTTTACTATAGACCCAAAAACAGCGAAAGATTTTGATGACGCTCTTTCTTTTAAAGACCTTGGTGATGGCAAGATAGAAGTAGGTATTCATATTGCAGACGTATCTCATTATGTGACACCAAACTCTTTGCTGGACGCAGAAGCATATGAGCGTGCAACATCTGTCTATCTCGTCGATCGGGTGGTGCCTATGTTGCCGGAAGCACTCTCTTACGGCTTGTGTTCATTAAGACCAAAAGAGGAAAAGCTTACTTTTTCTGCAGTTTTTACTTTGGACTCCTCAGGAAAAGTTTTAAAAGAATGGTACGGAAGGACAGCGATATTTTCCGATTATCGCTTTGCTTATGAGGAAGTACAGTATATGTTAGAACACCAAAAAGCTGAGGTAGATTCATCAGTTTCTTTAACAAATCACAAATACACAGTACCTGACAAAGTTTTTGCTGCAATACTGGAGTTGGATCGTCAAGCAAAGCTTTTAAGAAAACAGAGAATGAAAAAAGGAGCAATTTCCTTTGATCGTGTTGAGGTAAATTTTAATCTAAATCAGGACAATAAGCCAGATTCGGTATTCTTTAAAAGTTCAAAAGATGCGAATAAATTGATTGAGGAATTCATGCTTTTGGCAAACAGAAAAGTTGCTGCTTTTATAGGCTCACAACAAAAAAAATTCCCTTTTGTCTATCGTGTCCACGATGATCCAGAAGAGCAAAAATTAGTAAACTTAAGGCAGGCGGTAAGTACTTTTGGATATTCATTCAACCCAACAACAAAGGGAATAAATAAAGAAATCAATAATCTATTACTTTCTTGTCAGGGGAAAAAGGAACAGAACCTAATTGACACCCTAACTTTAAGATGCATGTCTAAAGCAGAATATACAACTGAGAATATTGGACATTACGGCTTGGCATTTTCTTATTACACCCATTTTACATCACCCATAAGACGTTATCCTGATGTTTTGGTTCACCGTTTACTACAAACCTTCTTAGACAAAGGCCCTCCAGTTTCAGAAGTTGCTCTTAAAGAAGCATGCGAACACAGTTCTCAAAGAGAGCAATTGGCAACCAAAGCAGAAAGAGAATCTATAAAACACATGCAAATGGTCTTTATGGAAGACAAAGTTGGTCAGGAGTTTGAAGGTGTAATTTCAGGGGTAACCGACAGGGGGCTCTATGTAGAGTTAATTGAGAATAAATGTGAGGGAATGATCCGTACGGTAGATCTAAAAGATGATTACTTTTATTTTGACATGGACAGACACGCATTAATAGGCGATAGAACAAAAAAGGTATATCAGCTCGGGGACCCAATAAAAATTGAGGTAAAAAAGGTCAATATCATAAAACGTTTCTTAGACTTTGCTCCCATTAAATAATTGAAGATTTTTGCTTTATGCTTAACAAAAAAATTATACTGACATTGTTTTTAGTTGTGAGCGTTTATCTTGTTAACGCACAGGACAATCAAAGAAGGACGCTTACGTCCTCACCCTTTATTGGAGTTAAAGTTTATTCTGGGCTAGAAGTTAATCTAATCGCCTCAGAAGTTAACAAAGCGGTAGTCTATGGTTCCCAATCAGACGACGTAATTCTGGGAATGAAAAATGGGGTATTGCAACTTAAAATTGCTTTAGGCAGCCTTTCAGATTCGCTACCGACCCGTGTAGATTTATATCACAGCAAATTATTAAATGAAATAACGGCCACACAGCAAGCGAAAATAACCTCACAAGTTCCACTAGTACAAACAAGCCTTAATCTAAAGTCAAGTACAGCAGCAGTTATGGATTTCGAAATTTATACGGATCGTTTGGATGCAGTAGCAACAAATGGTGGGAGAATCGAGTTAGAAGGAACCGTATCTAGTTTTAACCTCAATGTAAACACTGGAGGAAGTTGTGAAGCAGAACAACTGCAAACGACTCAAGTACAAACGAAATTAATTGGAGGCGGGTATGCGTATGTAACAGTTTCAGACTTAATTAACGCCGAGGTTATAGCAGGAAGTGTACTTCGTGTCTACGGCGATCCAGTAAAAAAAGTTTATCAGAAAAAGCTAGGAGGAAAACTCTATTTTGAAAAATAAAGAGGCATCGAGCGGATTCGAACCGCTGTACAAGCTTTTGCAGAGCTCTGCCTAGCCACTCGGCCACGATGCCATGGGTCAAAAGTACTAATTATTAATCGAATTTTACCCCCGATCGTTCGAGTTCTAATTCAACGGCGACTTCTTCAACATTTCCACCGATAGGAGGGTTTTGTTTGGCGACTTTTACCCTTGCCATAGAAACCTCTAGGTGTTCTTTAAATATTCTTTTAATGATCCGATCAGCCACCATTTCAAGCAATTTGGCACGTATACCCATTTCCTCTTTTACAATTGCATGTAAGGAAACATAATCTACTGTATCACCCAAGGCGTCTGTACTGGATGATTTTTCCAAGTTGCTGTGTACAACGACATTGACAACATAGTCGCTACCGATTTTTTCTTCTTCATCCATACAACCGTGAAAGGCGTAAAGACGGATATTTTTCAAAAATATTTTTCCCATTGAGATTGCAAATATAAAGACAGTTTTCGCTTTTCTTCCCATCTTTGCATTCATTATCTTTACCACAAATAATTATCATGGAGCGATCCCTACATTTTATTGAGCATATTGTTGAGGAAGACTTTAAAAACGGATATTCAAAATCTGATTTACGTTTTCGTTTTCCACCAGAACCAAATGGATATTTACACATTGGTCACGTTAAAGCGATATGTATAAACTTTAATCTTGGGGAGCGGTATAATGCCCCTGTGAATCTCCGCTTTGACGACACCAATCCCGCTAAAGAAGAGCAACAATTTGTTGATGCTATAAAAGAAAACATTAAATGGCTGGGTTATCAATGGGACGCAGAGTGTTATGCATCAGATTATTTTGAACAATTGTATGTATGGGCAGTGGAGCTCATTGAAAAAAATCTAGCTTATGTGGACTCCCAACCTTCTGAAGACATTGCACAGCAAAAGGGAACACCAACTAAAGCCGGAACGGACAGTCCTTTTCGAAACCGATCTATAGCAGAAAATAAGCAGCTTTTTGAAGAGATGAAAGCTGGTAAACACCCAGAAGGAGCTCATGTTCTCAGAGCTAAAATTGATATGGCATCATCGAATATGTTGCTGCGTGACCCTGTGATGTATAGAATCATGTATAAGACTCACCACAGAACAGCTGACGATTGGTGCATTTATCCATTATACGATTGGACGCATGGTCAATCAGACTATGTTGAGCAAGTCTCTCACTCGCTCTGTTCATTGGAGTTTAAACCGCATAGGGATTTATACGATTGGTTTTTAGATGCCCTTAGTCCATTAAAGGAGTCCCTTAGGCCAAAACAGACTGAGTTTGCAAGGATGAATTTATCCTATACAGTTACCAGTAAAAGAAAGCTTGCGAGCTTAATCGAAGAGGGTATTGTCTCTGGCTGGGATGATCCAAGAATGCCAACTATAGCAGGTTTAAGAAGACGAGGATATACCCCCCAGGCTCTCCGTAATTTTGTAGACGCTGCAGGTGTTGCAAAAAGAGATAATGTCATCGATATGTCCCTTTTAGAATACTCGGTTAGAGAGGACCTCAATCAAACAGCTCCCCGAGTTATGGCAGTACTAAATCCAGTTAAACTCACCATTTCCAATTATCCAGAAGGAGAAACCGAAAATTTAGAAGGAGAAATTAATCCAGAACAGCCTGAGCTTGGAACAAGAAGCCTTCCCCTTTCAAAGCATTTATATATCGAACAAGAAGACTTTAAGGAAGAAGCAAACCGGAAGTTTTTTAGGTTGACTTTAGGTAAGGAAGTTCGATTAAAAAACGCTTATATTATTAAAGGAGAATCTGTAATTAAAGATGCATCAGGAAACGTTACAGAAATAATATGTACTTACGACCCAAAAAGTAAAAGCGGTAGCGGGACGGAAGAGAGTCAACGTAAAGTGAAAGGCACCTTGCACTGGGTGAGTATTGATCATGCGGTCCCGATTGAAGTTCGTCTTTACGACCGGCTTTTCCAAGAAGAAGCTCCCGATCAAAATAAAAATGTTGATTTTAAGCAGCATTTAAATCCCAACTCATTAAGCACTCAAAATGGTTTTGCAGAACCGAGTCTCCAATCAGCAAAAGCAGGAGAACGGTTTCAATTCCAACGCTTGGGCTATTTTGTTGTTGATCCAGACAGCAGTACAACACAGTTGATTTTCAACAAAACAGTAGGATTACGAGATAATTGGGCGAAAAAGGTTTAGGAGTCTGACTCCGAGTTTTTATCTTTTTTCTTTTGATTTTCCGCCTTCATCGCTTCTCCGATTTGATTACTAGCCGTAAAGGAAGCAACCATATTATTTAACATTTCACTTCCGGCTTGGGGTGAATTTGGCAATAAAATTAAATTGCTATTGGTTTCTTCTCCAATTGACTGTAGGGTGTCGTAGTGTTGGGTAACGACAATTAGGGCCGAAGCCTCTTGGGAATTAATTCCAACTCCGTTGAGCACGTCTACTGACTCTTCAAGCCCTCGAGCGATTTCCCTTCTTTGGTCGGCTATCCCCTGACCTTGAAGACGCTTGCTTTCTGCTTCAGCCTTTGCTTTTTCAACGATTAATATACGTTCAGCATCACCTTCATATTGAGCAGCTACTTTTTTACGTTCAGCAGCATTGATACGGTTCATTGCAGCTTTTACCTCACTATCAGGGTCAATGTCAGTTACTAAAGCTTTAATGATATCATACCCGTAATTAATCATGGCATCATTTAATTCACCCTTTACTGCATTGGCAATTTCGTCTTTCTTTTCAAATACATCGTCCAGCTTCATTTTGGGAACTACTGCACGGACAACATCAAATACATAAGAGGTAATCTGATCCTGTGGATAGTCTAACTTATAGAAAGCATCATATACTTTTTCTTGAACCACTTTGTATTGAACGGAAACCTTAAGCTTTACAAAGACATCGTCTTTGGTTTTTGTTTCGACGATCACATCTAATTGAAGAATTTTCAGACTAATTCTTCCAGCTATTCTATCAATAAAAGGGATTTTAAAGTGTAAACCGGATTGTCGAATGGCTAAAAACCGCCCAAACCGCTCAACGATGGCAGCAGTTTGTTGTTTTACTACAAAAAGCCCTGTCAATAATACGAGGACTAATATTCCAATAAGTACGTAAGGAGTCATAAGATTTAAGTTTTTGAATTAAAAAAGGAAATAGCTAAAGCTATTCGATTCAAAGTTACATTTTTCCCTAAAATGCTACAAATTTTAAATAAGTCAGGCCCAGCAAGTTTACCAACCAAAGCGATGCGCAGTGACTGCATCATCACGCCGGTATTAATTTCATTCTCTTTAGCCCAAGGCATTAAAGCTTCTTTCAATCCGCTTAGATCGTTTAGATCGTTTATAACACCACTTATAGCCGCCATTATATCGGAAGCCCCTTTGGAAAGTAGTTTTCGAACAATTTTTTCATCATAGCTTTCAGGATCTTGCATCCATCCAATCTCTTTTGCCAAATCATTCAACGTAAACAGACGTTCTTTTAGAAGCTCCAACAAAGCAAGGTGTTTTGACGAATCAACCCCTTGAAGCTGTTTTTTTATTAAATCGTAATGGTATACATCTGTTGCTTCCATTGCGTTCAAATGCTGATGATTTATCCATTTTGCTTTTTCGTAATCAAAGCGCGCCCCCCCTTTTTGAATTCCTTGGACACTAAAATTACTTTCTAATTCTTTTAAACTATAGACCTCCTGTTCAGTTCCACTGTTCCAGCCCAATAGCGCAAGATAATTTATAAAGCCCTCGGCTAAAAAACCGCTTTCTTTAAAGCCTATAGCAGTATCTCCCCAATTCAAAGGAAATACAGGAAACCCGTCTTTGTCACCATCTCTTTTGGATAGTTTTCCCTTACCAGAAGGTTTTAAAATCAGGGGCAAGTGCATAAATTGAGGGGCGGCCCAATCAAAAGCATCATACAATAGTTGATGTATTGGCAAAGAGGGAAGCCACTCTTCGCCCCTTATTACTGTGGTTATTTCCATCAGGTGATCGTCAACCACATTAGCAAAGTGATAGGTCGGCATACCGTCTGCTTTGAGGAGTATTTTATCGTCTAATAAATCACTGTCCTGTTGGATCGTTCCTCTAATTTCATCATAAACCGTAATGATGTTTCCTGGATCTACCTTTAACCTTACAACATAATCTCCTTTCAATTGAGCATTAACATCAGCTTTAGTCAGGCTTAAACTATTGTTGAATTGCATTCGGTTCTCAGCTCCATATCTAAAGGTATCTCCTTTGATTTCTGCATTTTTTCTCGCTTCGGCTAAGGTTTCGGCATCATCAAAAGCATAATATGCCTTGCCCCTAGCAATGAGCTCTTGTATGTGCTGTTGGTAGATAGCTTTCCGCTCACTCTGTCTGTAAGGTCCAAAAGCACCTCCATTTGACGGTCCTTCATCAGGGATCATTCCAGCCCATTCTAAAGCATTCTGTATATAGGTTTCACTGCCCTCAACATAACGGTTTTGGTCTGTATCCTCTATTCTAAGTATAAAGACCCCCTTGTTTTTCTTAGCAAAAAGGTAGCTAAATAAGGCAGTTCTTACGCCTCCAATATGTAAAGGTCCAGTAGGACTAGGTGCAAATCGTACCTTTGTCTCCATTTTTTTCCTGCAAAGATAACAGCTTCCAAACATTTATAAGCGGCACACCTTATAAATCCTTTATATTTGCAAAAATTAGAGACATTATCCTATTCAATAACATACCCGATTACATATCAGCTGAAGAGCTTAGGACTGCTATGGAATCCTATGTTAGCACATTTGGCTTTTCTATCGACCGACTGGCTTACAATTTTATTTCCAAGGAACGCATGCTTGAGCTCAACCAAAAATTTCTTAGCCACGCTACCGATACGGATATTATCACGTTTGATTACACCAAAAATAAATCTCTCAGCGCAGAAATTTTTATTTCTTTATGGGCTGTGGGCCTCTCAGCAAAAGAGGAGTCACAAAGCACTGAAAATGAAACCCTTAGAGTTCTGGTTCACGGCATTTTACACTGTTTAGGGCATAAAGACGCCAATACTGAGCAGAAATTAAAAATGCGGGAATTAGAAGATGACTTTATAAAAATGTTCCACGTGAAACAAAACAGCCATGTTTGATTCTTTTTTTGATGTGATTGTAGTCGGTGCTGGTCATGCGGGTTGCGAAGCAGCAGCAGCAGCAGCAAATCTTGGGTCTAAGACGCTTTTAGTCACTATGAACCTGCAGAATGTTGCTCAAATGTCGTGTAATCCCGCTATGGGGGGTATCGCTAAAGGACAGATTGTGAGAGAGATAGACGCTTTAGGCGGCTACTCAGGAATTGCCTCAGACCGAAGTGCAATCCAATATAAAATGCTGAACCAATCTAAAGGTCCAGCCATGTGGAGTCCACGAGTTCAGTCAGACCGCAGCTTGTTTACGCTTGAATGGCGATCGCTTTTAGAAAAAACATCCAATCTTGATTTTTATCAAGACATGGTAGTAGATCTTATTGTAGACAAAGATCATGTTATTGGAGTAGTTACTTCTTTAGGCTTAAAAATTTACAGTAAAACAGTAGTACTCACCAATGGCACCTTTCTTAACGGCTTGATTCATATAGGAGAAAAGAACTTTGGAGGAGGTCGCGCAGGAGAAAAGGCCTCAACAGGATTAACAGCCGCTCTTCAAGAGTTAGGGTTTACAGCCGGACGTATGAAAACCGGAACTCCACCGCGTGTTGACGGTCGTTCTTTAAACTTCAGTAAAATGGAAGAGCAGCCGGGAGATATTAAACCCTCAAAGTTCTCTTTTACGGAATTGACCAAACCCCTTGAAAAGCAACGCAGCTGTTACATTACCCATACTAATGAAGAAGTACATGATTTGTTGCGTACAGGTTTCGACCGATCACCGATGTTTAATGGGTCGATACAAAGTACAGGTCCTCGATATTGTCCTTCTATTGAAGACAAGATCAATCGTTTTAGCGACAAGTCGCAGCACCAAATATTTGTTGAACCCGAAGGATGGGACACGGTTGAGGTTTACGTCAATGGATTTTCAACCTCACTTCCAGACGACATTCAATACAAAGCTTTAAAACAGGTAAGAGGCTTTGAACAGGTCAAGTTTTTTAGACCAGGCTATGCAATTGAGTATGACTACTTCCCTCCCACTCAACTCTTTCATAGTTTAGAAACAAAAAGAATTCAGAATTTATTTTTTGCAGGGCAAATCAATGGTACCACCGGTTATGAGGAAGCCGGAGCTCAAGGGATCATGGCAGGGATAAATGCGCATCTAAAATGCCAAAATAAAACCCCGTTTATTTTAGGTAGAGAAGAAGCCTATATTGGCGTATTGATTGACGATCTTATTCTAAAAGGTACTGACGAACCTTACCGAATGTTTACCTCCAGGGCTGAATACCGCACCTTGTTAAGACAAGACAATGCAGATCAGCGATTGACACCCAAAGCCTACGCATTGGGCTTGGCATCTGATGAGCGCATGAGAGCTGTGGAGAAAAAGGAAAAATTAAGTAATGCGTTAGTTTCTTTTTTAAAAAAGACGAGCTACGACCTTGAAGAGGCGAATAATTTACTTCAAGACAAAGAAGATGTAGCTGTAAAACAAACAGATAAGTTTGCCAAACTACTTTCTCGCCCGAACATAAAACGAGAGGATTTATTACGCTTTCAAAATGTTACCGCTTTCCTTGAAGAAAAGAATATGGACGACGTCATCTTAGAACAGGCAGAAATTGAAATCAAATACGCAGGTTATATCGAAAAGGAAAAGCGGACAGCGGATAAGCTAAAGCGTCTTGAAAACATCAAAATACCTAAGGCTTTCGATTACGATCGACTGGCTTCCTTATCCCATGAGGCTAAGGAAAAGCTGAATAAAATTCAACCCACTACCCTTGCACAAGCATCTAGAATCAGTGGGATCAACCCTAGCGACATCAGTGTGCTGCTGGTCAGCATGGGACGCTAAGGGCAAATGTTTCACGTGAAACACCTATGAAGTCAACACATAAAACAATAGAAGTTCAAGATCACTTAGTTTCAGGGGAGATCTTTTCAGTTCACTTTGACTCTTCAGGAAATTTAGGAAGAACCATTGTTAGAGACGATTTAAATATATCAGATTATTATCCTGATGATGACTATGTTTCTCATCAAGAGCAACCTAAGGGGCTAAAGGGAATTTTATACGCTATTGCACAAAAATTAATGTTGAGGTATAAACTCAAGGTTCTTCTAAAACACAGCAAACAAAAAAAATTACTCGATATTGGAGGAGGTATCGGAGTCTTTGCTAATTCTTTGAAGACAAAAGGCTATAATGTATCATTAACGGAGCCGAATTTAAAAGCGCGTCAAATAGTGGAAAAAAAAGGGATAAAATCATATGCCAATATTGATGATCTTCCACTAAAAGAGACCTATTCCATTTTAACTCTGTGGCACGTCTTGGAGCATATTAGCGACCTGGATTCTACCCTTGAAAAGCACAGTAACCTGCTAAAAAACAATGGCTTACTAATAGTAGCAGTGCCAAATATAGCCAGTTATGATGCGAGCTATTACGGACCTTATTGGGCAGCATACGATGTTCCTAGACACTTATGGCACTTTAAACCAGAAGGACTTGTTCACAAGTTAAAAGCTCATGGCTTTGGATTATTAAAAACCTATCCTCTTTGGTTTGATTCCTTTTATATTTCAATTTTATCAGAAACCTATGCCAAAAGAAAACTTCCTTTTTTAAGAGGCCTTGTTATTGGCTTGTATTCGAACTTGAAAGCGCTGCTAACAAAAGAATATTCCTCCAAAATTTATGTGTTTCAAAAGCTTACTTAGGCATGGGAATATTGATTAGCCGAGTCAATTGTAAAGACATTTCAGCAAACATCATTTTAGCATTTGCGTTGCGTTGTATGTAGTAATGCTGTTTTTCAAAAAGCGCTGTCAACTCTTGGATGTTTTTACTGTGAACAAAAGGAGCCAGTTTATCCATATCAAAGCCCGTTTCGGATTTATAATGTACCAATTCATTTAAGTTGTAATTTTTTAAAAAGGCATCTCGAAAAAATTGTATTCCAAATCTCAGAAAAGCTTTTTGTTTTTCTCTTCCAAGCAAGGCCAATTCATTAGCCCAACTCATTAGATCTACCACAACATTTTTATTCCCCTTTGCTTTAAATGCAGCTCTAAGACCTTGGACCAAAAAAGCCTCATATACCTTTTCTTCCTTATCAGAAATTAGAGTGAGCAGCTTACTATAATTACCACCCGCCTGTTTGAGTAGCTGAAGATTATTCTCTTGATTCTCAGGGATCATTCGAGCTAATGCGGATTCTTCTATTGGTCCTAAAGTTATTTCTTGACAACGCGAAAGTACGGTGGGTAAGACATTTTCGACACTCTCGCACAACAGTATAAAATACGTGTTATCGGGTGGTTCTTCCAACAGCTTGAGAAAGGCATTGGCTGCAGCGGCGTTCATTTTTTCCAAGCCCCAAAGCACACAGACTTTATTTCCCCCCCCAAAAGCTTTTAAATATAAATTCTGATGCAATTTTTCAATTTCAGAAACACCGATTAAACCCTGTTTATTCCCTACAGCTATATGATCAAACCAATCTGTATAATCACCATATGGCTTTTCATTTAGAAATTCGTACCATTCAGAAATATAATCACTAGAGTAGACAAGCTTCTCAGTTCCTCTTTTTACAACTGGATAAATAAAATGCAGATTCGGATTTTGACATATTTCACCTAAGGCTTTGATCTCTTTAAGGTCCTCGGAAATCTGCAATAATTCTAAAGCAAACTCAATTGCTAGCACAAGACCTCCTCGCCCACAAACAGAGTTAAATAGCTGAGCATGAGGAACTTGATTAGACTCAAGCAGGTAGGATAAGTGGTCTTTAGTTTTTTCCTGACCGATTGTATGTTTCCAAACCATGAGTAAATATACAGTTACTGGTTCACATTTATGAAGGGCTTGTGGAACTTCTTTTAAAAATGCTATCGTAGCCATTTGCATTATCGTATTTTTGCCCAAAATTTTACAATATGCGACTTTTAGAACAGCAAAACTTTAAAAATGAACGCGCCGTTATTCGTGTTGATTTTAACGTCCCGCTTAACGAAGAATTAGAAGTAACGGACAAAACTAGAATACAAGCAGCAAAACCAACAATTGAATACATCCTTTCTCAAGGCGGAAGCTGTGTATTATTATCCCATTTGGGGCGTCCTGATGGAAGGGATCCCAAGTTATCTTTAGAGCACATTGTTAGTGAAGTCTCAAGTATATTGGGGGTAGATGTAAACTTTTGCAGTCAGGTTGTAGGAGCCGAAGCCGAAGCACAAGCGACTGCTTTAAAGCCTAGAGAGGTTTTACTAATGGAAAATTTAAGATATCATAAAGAAGAAACTAAAGGAGATGAAGCATTTGCTCAACAACTCGCTCGCTTAGGGACTGTTTACGTCAACGATGCTTTTGGAACAGCTCATAGAGCACATGCATCCACAACTATAATGGCAAAATATTTTGAAGGCAAAAAATGCTTTGGTTCTCTATTAGCAAGTGAAGTAAAAGCAATCGAAAAGGTTATGAAAGACGGGGAATCACCCGTTGTTGCAATCCTGGGAGGGGCGAAAGTATCCTCTAAAATTACCATTATAGAATCCTTGTTAGACAAAGTAGATCATCTAATCATTGGCGGTGGAATGGTTTATACGTTTACAAAAGCCCAAGGAGGTACTGTTGGAAATTCAATCTGTGAGCCAGATTATTGCGACTATGCTCTAGAGCTTTTGGAAAAAGCCAAGGCAAAGGGCGTTGAAATTCATTTACCCGTAGATGTGATTGCAGGAGACGATTTTAGCAATGATGCAAATCAGAAAGTTTTTGAGAGTAACAGCATAGCTGACGGCTGGGAAGGGTTGGATGCAGGACCTAAAAGCTGTGAAATTTTTCGCGAACTTATTTTGAAGTGCAAGACTATTTTGTGGAACGGACCTTTAGGGGTATTTGAATTTCCAAATTTTGCTCAGGGGACAATTTCCATCGGAGAATCCATAGGAGAAGCAACGAAATCAGGAGCTTTTTCACTGGTAGGAGGAGGGGACTCTGTAGCTGCTGTTAAGCAATTTGGACTAGCTCCCAAAATGAGTTATATTAGTACTGGAGGAGGAGCAATGCTTGAGAGTCTAGAGGGTAAAACACTCCCTGGAATTGCCGCCTTAAATGAATAAATTAAAAAGCGAACAGCTCAATAAACTCAAATTACCAATGAAAACACTGACGTATACGGTTCTTATTGTTATTAGTTTTTTGCTTTCTTGTCAGGATAAGATTGACAGAAAAAACGCCTATGTTCCGGAGTCAAGTGGGAATTTGAACCACGTAAACATTGTCATGTCAGAAAAAGATTGGAATTCTAGTCTAGGAGAGGCTGTGAGAAATGAATTACAACAGATTTATGAAGGACTTCCAATTGACGAGCCCCAATACAGTTTAAATTATTTAAATCCTAAAACCTTTACGGGTTTCGCCAGACAGGGACGAAATGTAGTTTGGTTTCAAAAGGACACTCTCGCACAATTTCAGTTGGCTCAAAACCAATTTGCACGGCCTCAAATTTTAGCCAGTATTACTGGGGAGGATGCTGAAATTCAACAATTCTTTTTTGAAGAAAATGCCTCTTTGTTAAGAAGGACCATAGCTGAAAATGAACGTAAAGAGAAAATGAGGAGGATCAATAAATCACTGACCACAGAGAAAACTTTAAGTGACCGTTTTGGAATCAAAATGGATTACCCTTCTGCATACGAAACCGTTAAAGACACGACCAATTTTGTTTGGATTCAAAAGCCCATACGCAAGGGACATTTAAATATCATTGCATACACTCTTGATCCTAATACAATAAGCACCAAGTTCAACAAACAAATTTTGGACATACGCGACTCTATTGGAAAACTCTATGTGCCGGGGAGGTTAAAGGGCAGTTATTTTATCACAGAAAGAGCTTTTCGACCTTATTTTTTTCAGACGAAACTCGATGGTAAACCAACCTACTTAACCAAAGGAACATGGGAGGTCGCGAACGACTTTATGGCTGGACCCTTTGTAAACTATGCTATTAAGGACAGCGTTTATAACAGATGGATAGTAGTGGAAGGTTTTGCTTTTGCTCCTTCGGCAAATAAACGGGAGTATATGTTTGAATTAAATACTATTCTTAGCTCGTTCAAACAATTGAACTAAGCTTTTTTCTCCTCTTCTACCTTAGGCTTTTCTTCCTCTTCTTTAGTAGCATTTTTAAATTCTTTAATACCACTACCGAGGCCTTTCATAAGTTCCGGAATTTTACGTCCGCCAAAAAGCAACAGCACTACTGCAATGATTAAAATAATTTGCGGTCCACCGATCATACCTAAAAATGTTAAAGACAACATCATTGATTTGTTATTTTAAACAAATGTACAGAAATATTTAGTTTCCCAAACATGAAAATAGAAAGAGGCATATTACCCAGATAAAGGATTCCGTATCTTTGTTTTTGATATGGATAGAAAAGACAGCAAAAAAAGCACTTTTTTTAAAAAATTGACCACACCCTACCGTATGGTGATTATCAATGAAGAAACCTTTGAGGAGCGAACCCAATACAGAATCACTAAGCTTTCCCTACTATTGGCAACTTTATTTGGCATAGTGGCACTAGTTAGTCTCGTATTTTCTACCGTGGCTTATACTCCTTTAAAAGAATATATTCCAGGTTACGATTCCTCTGAATTGAGAAAGCAAGCTGTTCAAAACCTTTTCGTTACCGATTCATTAATTACACTTTACAATCAAAATTTACAATATCTCAACGCAGTTCGTTCTGTATTGAATGAAGAGATTTCCTTAGAAGATCCAGAACTTACAGATCAAAGTCTTCAAGTAGACAATCAAGATGCTCCTGAATTTATTTCATCTATTCCAGAGGATTCTTTACTAAGAGCTTTCGTTTCTCAGCAAGACAAGTACAATCCAGACCTCAGCAGCTCAAATGTTGCTTTGGAAACACTACTGTTACCGCCAGCATTAGGACCCATTTCTCAAGAGTTTAATCCCGAAGAGGGACATTATGCAGTTGATATTGTATTGGAGAAAAACACACCCATTAAAGCCATTTCAGACGGGAGGGTGATATTTGCTGAATGGACAGCTCAGACGGGATATGTAATTATATTAGAGCACAGCAAAGGCATTTTATCTGTTTACAAGCACAATGCCGCCTTGAGCAAAGAACAGGGGGATGTGGTTCAGGGAGGAGAAGTGATCGCACTAGCCGGGAATACAGGTTTATTAACTACGGGTTTTCATTTGCATTTCGAGCTATGGGTAGAGGGATACCCCATGGATCCTAAAAACTTTTTTAATTTTTCTGAAGAATGATAAAAGCTTTTGCTGCTAAAATTTATGCTGCTTTAATGCATAAGAAAAACCAAAAGTGGATCAACAATCCCTTGGATGCTCAAACCAAAGTTTTCAAAGAATTAATACAAAAAGGCTTAAAAACAAAATTTGGGAAAGATCACGGTTTCCAAAAAGTTACTGACACAGAAAGTTTCAGAGCCAGTGTTCCTGTTCGGGATTACGAAGAACTACGCCCTTATATAGATCAAGTTTTAGAAGGAGAAGCGGATGTTTTATGGCCTGGAAGGCCGTTGTATTACGCCAAGTCAAGCGGAACCACTTCTGGCGCAAAATACATACCTATTACGGGAGATTCCATGCCTCAACACATTCGGGCAGCTAGAGAAGCATTGCTTAATTATATACACCAAACGGGGAGTACAAAAGCAATAAACGGGAGGCACATTTTTCTTCAAGGCAGCCCTGTACTCGAGGATAAAAATGGAGTTGCCTTAGGACGTTTGTCTGGGATTGTAGCACATTATGTTCCTGCTTACCTCCAAAAAAACAGAATGCCCAGCTGGGAAACGAACTGTATAGAGGATTGGGAAACCAAGGTGGATGCCATCGTGGACGAGACTTTAAAAGAAAACATGACCATTATAGGAGGCATTCCGTCCTGGGTTCAAATGTATTTTGAGAGGCTGATTCAAAAAACAGGTAAAGCCGTAGGGGAGCTTTTTCCAAACTTTTCACTTTTTGTTTATGGTGGAGTAAACTTCGAACCCTATAGAGGAATTTTTAAAAAATTAATCGGAAGAACACCAGACAGTATAGAGTTTTACCCTGCCTCAGAAGGCTTTTTTGCCTATCAAGACAGTCAGTCAGATAAGGGATTACTATTGCTTTTGAACCATGGTGTTTTTTATGAATTCATAGTAGCATCAAGCTTTTTTGAAAAGGAGCAAGAATTCCACTCATTGGAAGAGGTCCAAGTAGGGGTCAATTATGTCATGATTATTTCGACCACAGCTGGTTTGTGGAGGTACAATATTGGTGATACGATACAGTTTACTTCTTTAGACCCATTTAAAGTCATAGTGAGTGGTAGAATCAAACATTTTATATCTGCCTTTGGAGAACACGTAATTGTAAGTGAGGTAGAGCAAGCCCTTCAAAAAGCAGTTGAGGGAGAGGAAAATGATGTAACTATACGAGAGTTTACGGTTGCACCTCAGATCAAACCCAAGTCGGGACTTCCCTATCACGAATGGTTTATTGAGTTTGATCAAGAACCATCAAATATTGAAGCATTTGCATTGCATATCGATAAGCAGATGCAGCACAAAAACATTTATTACGACGACTTAATCAAGGGGAATATTCTACGCCCATTAGTGATTCAAAAAGTAAAGCGTGACGGGTTTCAAAGCTATATGAAAAGTATTGGAAAATTGGGAGGTCAGAATAAGGTTCCGCGGGTTTCAGACAATAGAAAAATAGCGGATGCTCTTGTTTCCTTTATAAAAGAATAAGTAAAAATAAATGAGCCAAAAAAAGGTCATGTTAGTTTACAGTTTAAAAAACACCTTTGTTTTAAAAGACAGCTTACTCCTAAAGCAAATGGGGTATGAGGTGTTGTTGATTCAGTCAGCTCCGCACAGTGATGTGGTAAGATTTTTTTGGAATAGAATTAGGGAACTTATTTTGGGCTTTTATTATATAATCAAGTCAGAGGTAGTTTACAGTTGGTTTAACGACTACCATTCCACAGCTGCCATATTTTGGGCGAATTGTTTTAACAAGCGAAGCGTCATCATCGTAGGAGGATACGATGCAGTATCCAGCAAAAAACTTGATTATGGGATTTTTTTAAAGAATAATTTAAGACAGTCACTAGCTCGGTGGAATTATAAAAATGCAAGTGAAATTTGGGTAGTACATAAAAGCTTGTCAGAAGGATGCACATCAGCAACAAACCAGGATAAAACAGAATCTGGAATTTTAAATTTTATGCCTGATCTAAAAACACCAATCCGGGAGGTACCGACTGCTTATGACGATACCTTTTGGCAAAGAGAAGGGAATAAAACATCCAATAGTATTTTAACAGTTGCCAATATTGCAGATAAGCGAACCTATGAACGAAAAGGAATCCCTCTTTTTGTTAAGTTGGCGGAGGCCTTGCCGAATTACAATTTTACCATAGCTGGAATTCAGACAAAACCAAAAGACTTTGAATCACTCCCAAAAAACATTCGTCTTTTGGGAACTTTAGATCGGGAGGGGTTAAAAAAAGAAAACAGCAGGCATCAATTTTATTTTCAAGGATCCCAAATTGAGGGACTTCCAAATGTACTGTGTGAGGCGATGTTATGTGAATGTATTCCCTTGGGCAATAGTGTCTTTGGAATACCAGATGCGATAGGAGCTACGGGACATATTTTTGAGGGGGCTAAAGCTTTGGCAAGTGTAATAGAATTTGTAGAGCGTATAAAGAACACCACTGAATTGGGAGAAAAAGCAAGGGAAAGAATCAAAAATCACTATCCCATAAGACGAAGAGCAGAAGCTTTTGAGAAATCATTAAACCTTACTGAAGATGAAAACTAAGGCAGCAGTATTGGGCTATCCGAACTCTAATAATTTGGGAGATTTTATCCAAAGCATTGCTGCTAGTCAATGGATTGGTTCAAAAGAAGTGTTGTCCATTGATCGTGATCAATTACATCGTTATAATGGCCCTAAAGCCAGATTATTGATGAATGGATGGTTTATGGAAGAACCCCAAAACTGGCCTCCTTCAGATCAAATAATCCCCCTTTTCATCTCTTTTCATTTAAACCCTACAGCAGAAAAAGGGATGCTTAGCCCTCAGGGAATTCGTTATTTTATAATGAATGAACCCATTGGGTGTAGAGATTTATACACTCAAAATACACTGAGAAATCACGGAATACAAACGTATTTTTCAGGCTGCTTGACACTGAGTTTAAAAAGAGAAAACTTTATAAAAAAGGATCAAGAGCGAAAAGGTATTTTAGTTATTAGTCCCTTAGAACGACTGCTTCCTCAACAAGATACTTCAAAAAAAGGTGGACTAAAACGCCTATTTATAAGTACACTACAACTGATAAAGCAACCCTTAAAACGTTCAAAATACAGCAAAGCGATAAAAATACTTGAGGCCTATTTAAGCCAAACGGATGAGGAAATACAATACTGTAGCCAGCTTATGGACCCTGAAGCTCATACCGAAAAAGAGCGAATGGATGCAGCGCTAGCACAGTTAAAAGGTATAGCAAAAGCCAAGCTTGTAGTCAGCTCGAGGATACACTCCGCATTACCTGCTGTGGCTTTTGGAACACCAGTACTTTTTCTATCAGACGGTCTAGAGCACCCCAATCAAAAAAGCCGCTTACAAGGCATGGAATCGTTTTTTATTAGCACAACATCCCAGGAACTCGAAAATAAGCAGTTTGAAATACCTGAACCTAAAACAATCTCAAAGGATATTTTAGACCGTTTTAAGAAGGAGATAAGAGCTTTTTTAAAAGAATAGAAATCCACCTATTGGAATAACTATTAGTGGTTATCTTTGCGAAAATTATTTTATAATGAATGTATTGGTTATTGGTGGTGGAGGGAGAGAACATACCTTGTGTTGGAAATTAAGACAAAGTAAGGACTGTGATAAGTTATTTGCTGCACCAGGAAATGCTGGAACCGCAAAATGTGCAACAAACCTCCCCTTAGGTGTAACTGATTTTGAAGGGATCAAAAAAGCAGTACTCAACCATCAGATTGAGATGGTTGTCGTAGGCCCGGAAGAACCCTTAGTTAAAGGGATACACGATTTCTTTTTAGCGGATAAGGACTTGCAAAAGGTCGGAGTAATTGGTCCAGAAAAAGCTGCAGCAACCCTAGAGGGCAGCAAAGCCTTTGCTAAAGAATTTATGATGCGACACGCTATCCCAACGGCAGCCTATGCGGAATTTACCGCTTCAACTTTTGCTGAAGGAGAAGCCTATTTAGAAAAGACCAACCCTCCATATGTTTTAAAAGCAGACGGTCTAGCTGCTGGAAAAGGAGTGGTAATTTTAGAAAAGCTCGAGGATGCAAAAAGTGAATTGAGACGCATGCTTATAGATAAAAAGTTTGGCAGCGCCTCAACTAAAGTTGTGATTGAAGAATTTCTTTCAGGAATCGAACTTTCTTGTTTTGTGTTAACAGATGGAACATCTTATGTTACCCTTCCGATGGCAAAAGACTACAAGCGTATAGGTGAAGGAGATGTGGGGCTGAATACTGGAGGTATGGGGGCCATATCACCTGTTCCTTTTGTCACCGAAGCTTTTAAAAATAGAATAGATGCCGAAATTGTAAAGCCAACGATTGAAGGGCTCCAGAAAGACGGAATGCCTTACAAAGGATTTGTATTTATTGGATTAATTAAAGTGGGCGAAATCCCCAAAGTAATCGAGTACAATGTTCGCCTTGGAGATCCTGAAACAGAAGTTGTATTGCCAAGATTAAAGACGGATTTAATGGCCCTATTTTCGGCAGTTCACCAAGGCCGCTTAGATGAAATAGAGCTGGAAGTTGAACCTCATTTTGCCGCGACGGTAATGGCAGTTTCAGGCGGTTATCCTGAAGCTTATGAAAAAGGGAAATCAATTAGTGGATTAGGAAAAACAGATATGGTTTTTCATGCGGGAACTCTAGGAGATGGCGATAGAGTCCTAACAAATGGCGGACGAGTACTCGCTGCTACTTCTTTTGGAAAAGATATTGATGAGGCAGTTCAAAAATCGTATGAGACCCTTGAGGGAATTTCTTTCGAAGGAATGTATTACCGAAAAGATATAGGCTTTGATTTATAAGAAAGAATGAGCAGAGGGATCTTTGTCTTCCTCTCCGTTCTTTTCAAACAAATTGAGTTGCAATACCCAATAAACCATAGCTGAAAATCCTACAATTAAAAAAATCCAGTTTACACTATTGGCTAGAGTCCAGTTTGTTTGCTCCAGTTGACGCAAAACGGTATAGGGAAGAAATAAGACTTCTTCAAACAACCAGGCGATACCTTCAAAAAAGTTTTTCATCATGAGTAGTTTACTTACCTTGCAAATTTAAGAGAAACGAATATGGTAGCCAACCTTTTTCGCAAAACAAATTTAACTTCTTGGATCCTGAGTTTTGTGGGAATTTTTTTGGTTCTCAATTTTTTTCACACCAATCCGTCAGTATACAGAGAGGGGCAACTTTACACCAGCTTTTTCGCCCTTGGAAAGTCTTGTGTTGTCCTTTTGCTTATAGGAATTCTGATTTACACTAAAAGTAAAAACCGCTATGTAAATATCCCTCCTTTTATTTTGTTGTGCTTCCCTCTAGAGTTGTTGTTTATTCCAGCAGAGGGCATACAGTTTGATGGACTAATACTCAATGTATTTCTATTGATTACTTTTTTGGATCTTTCAACACTAGAAAGGACACGGGAGACCATAAAACCCCTATTCAACATCTCCTTGAACGTTACCCTTTTGACCTTTTTCGAGCCCAAATTATACCTATTGTTCTTCACGGTATTTCTTGTTTTAGTATTAAAAAAGCAGATCAATTTAAGGGCGATTTTGGCAGTAATTACTCCATTTTTAGTTATTAATTTATTGTTTTACACTTTTAAAGTAGTTTTCAATTTTGAGCATGATTGGGCTTTTTGGGAGATTGAAAAGGTAGTTTACAACCTAAATTCAGTTGAATTTTTAAGCTATTTAGCGTTTTGTTTGTTCATGCTTTTACTGATCTTATTTTCAAAGACCAGCCTTAGAATTATTGGATCAAACTTATCTTCTTTATTTCTATTAAACTTGATTGGGGTAGGCGCCCTTGTATTACTAGTGAATAATGAGGGACCCTTCAACTTTTATGAAATCGTTCTATCTCCTTTAATTTTTATGACAGGTTTAGCTCTTGAAGGACGAAGTAATAGACAAGTAAACACACTGATTTATATACTTTTACTGCTAAAAGCGATTGTGATATTTTACTTACTGTAACTAGACATCATCATAATCAAGATGGATAGTCTCTGACTGAGCAATGGCTTGACAGCTCAGGACGAATCCTTCTTCAATTTCATCATCGGTAATAATTTGATTGGTGATCATGCTTGCCTTTCCCTCCTTTACTTTAGCGATACAACTACTGCAAACCCCTCCTTGGCAGGAGTAAGGCACTTCTAGTTTTGCGCCTAGGGCGATATCCAATAGCGTTTTATCTGGAACCAGATCAAGCGTATGTGTAAGTTCGTCACACGTAATTGTGAAGCGGCCTTTTTCAGCCTGGTTTTCAACTTCTACAGTATCTGAACTGGCAGTAAATAATTCAAAATATATACGGTCTTTGGAGGCTCCTTTGCGCTGTAGTTGCTCACTACTAGATATAATCATGGGTTCTGGGCCACACAAAAAGCTGTGATCGGGCAAACGGTTTTGTTGGTTGAGGACAAAATTGATAACTGAAGGGTTGATTCTACCGAACAAAGCACCTTCTTCGCTGGATTGGCTAAAAACCCAATGTACACTCAGTTGCTCGGAGTACTTGGCTTCTAAATCTTTTATTTCCTGATAAAACATCGTTTGTTCAGGGGATTTATTACCGTAGATTAAGGTGAACTTTTGTCCATATTTAGCAGCTAGAAAGGAGTTTAATATGGAAAATATGGGTGTAATCCCACTACCAGCAGCAATGGCCAGAAGGGTTCCCTCATTTTTGTCAGCTTCATAGACAAAACGACCTTCAGGGATACTTACCTTTAGAGAGTCTCCAAGCTTTAAAGATTCATTGATATAGGTCGAAAAAACACCCTGATCTAGTTTTTTCACACCCACTCTTAGAGAGGGCTCATCAGGAGTAGAACACAAAGAGTAGGATCGTCTTACAACGACCTCATCTATGGTAGTTTCTAAAGAAACATATTGACCGGGAGTAAAGGTGTAGGATTCTTTTAAGGATTCAGGAACCTCTAAAGAGACAACCACAGCATCCGCTGAGGCACGATCAATTCCTGATACCCGTAGGGAATGAAATGAAGGCATAGCTTTTTTTGCAAATGTAAAAAATATGCCTAAACTTGAGGAGAAATTAAAGCAAATAAAACCCAAATGAAGTCTTTTTCACTTTTAGATTTTTTAAGTTTAAGCAAGAAAAAGTTTTTTCGTGCTCCCCAATGGCAGTTCAAACTTGCCATTAGAATCTTTTTGGGATTTGTAGTCCTTTATTTTCTAGTCGCTTTTCTATTTCTCGGAATAGGGGGCTATTATTTATTAAAAAAACAAAATCCAGAAACAGACCCTATATTCTTAATCAACTCATTCCTTGGACTTTATTTTGCAGTAGATTTACTCATCCGCTATTTCTTTCAGGCCATACCGGTTACTGAAGTAAAGGCACTTTTACTTCTCCCGATTACAAAAAGAGGGATTGTTCGTGGAGTATTACTTCGTTCTTTAGGATCAATTTTTAATGCCGTACCCTTGGTTGTTTTACTTCCATTTTGCATAGTCCACAGTATTGAAAACGGGATGACGTATTCAGTTTGGATTTGGTTTCTATCGATTATATGCCTCTACCTTAGCGCCAATTATTTGACTTTTCTGATAAACAAAAGCAATAAAATTGCAGCTGTTTTTTTAGGAGTTTTTACCATAGGTTACTTTCTCGATTATTTTTTTAGTTTTTCAATATCTCACTATTTTGGGATGGGCTTGGAATTCATTTATACCAACCTCTATTGGGCAGCAGTACCAGTCGTCATTTTATCTACATCCATTTTATTAGCAGATAAATTTTTAAGGCGGCAGCTTTTTTTGGATAAGGGATTAAGCAAAAAGAAGGAACGGATCATCGGATCTAATCTAGATTTCTTTGACCGATGGGAACGGATGGGGTTTTTCTTAAAAAACGATTTGCGATTAATCATACGCAATATTAGAGCGAGACAGGTTGTGCTAATGGGGGTATTATTTCTCTTTTACGGTTTATTTTTCTTTACTCAAGACCAGTACTCTGAAATGCCTTCAATGCTTGTTTTTGCAGGTTTATTTATCACTGGAGGATTTATGATAACCTTTGGTCAATACGTACCTGCTTGGGATAGTGAATATTATAGTTTTTTAATGTGCCAAAATTTATCTTATCGAAAATATTTGAAATCTAAACTGTATCTGATGATGTTTTCGGTAATCGTAAGTTCGATACTCTCACTACCATACCTTTTTTTTGGACCGAAGGTGATGTTAATCATAGGGGCATCAGGAGTCTTTAATTTTGGTTTTGGCTCCGTGATTACTTTATACTCAGGGGCTTTCAATACCAATCCAATCAAACTAAACATCAAGGCAAAGGCATTCGAAAATACCCAAAACTTCAGCTTTATTCAATTGCTCTTTGTACTGCCAAAACTCATTCTACCCCTTCTTGTGTTTTATCTTCCCTATGCTTTTTTTGGTTTTTATGCGGGACTTCTTGGGCTTGCAGTTGTTGGCCTATTAGGGCTGATATTTCAAAAACAACTGTTGAATTTAATTGTAAAGACCTACCAAAAAAAGAAATATCAAACTATCGGATCATTTAATAAATTAGTCTCATGATAAATGCAACAAATCTTTCAAAAAAGTATTCAGGGCAAACAGTTTTAGAAATTCCAGACCTGGAGGTTCCCAAAGGGCAAAGATTCGGTTTAGTTGGAAATAACGGAGCTGGAAAAACAACCTTGTTCAGTTTATTTTTAGATTTGATTGAAGCCAGTACTGGCAAGGTGACCATCAATCAAATTGACGTCCAAACGAGTGAAGAATGGAAACCTTATACTGCTGCATTTATAGACGAAAGTTATCTGATTGGCTATTTAACAGCAGAGGAATACTACTATTTTTTGGGAAATTTAAGAGGAGTATCAAAGGAAGAGATCAACATTTGGGTTCAAGAGTTTGAACCCTTTTTCAACGGAGAGATATTGGGACAAAAAAAGTACTTGAGAGATCTGTCTAAAGGAAACCAAAAAAAGGCAGGAATCGTGGGGACATTAATCGGGAAACCAGAACTTGTGATTTTAGATGAACCCTTTGCAAATCTAGACCCATCCACACAAATTCGGTTAAAAAAATTAATCAGGGATGAAGCAGAAAAGCATGGGACTACCTTTTTGATTTCAAGTCATGACTTGACTCATGTAACAGAAGTTTGCGATCGAATTGTTCTTTTGGAAAAAGGATTGGCAATCAAGGACATCGAAACTACACCAGAGACCTTGAAGGAGCTCGAATCCTATTTTTCAAATTAGATTTACTATTACATACTAAACCAAGAGTTTTTAAGTTATTAAGCTACAGTGATTTCTATGTTTAAAAAGTATCTTTCTTTTTGGGTATTGTTGGTCTTGGTTGGGATGGTGTGGTCTTGTAGCACAACCAAAAAGGGGGTATTCAATAGACAATATTATGCCTTGACCACAAAATACAATGTATTATTCAACGGCAAAGAGGCCTTTGCTGTAGGAGATGCAATTTTAGGACAGGCCTTTGAAGAAAATTTTTACGAATTACTTCCTGTTGAACCGATCAATTTGAGAGGAGAAAATTTTGATGAAACTACCATAGTTCCAGGTTTTGATCGGGCTGAAGAAAAAGCAGTTAAGGCCATTCAAAAGCACTCCATTAAGATAGACGAAACCCAATACAACTCTCAGATTGATGAGGCGTATTTGTTGTTGGGAAAAGCGCGGTATTTTGACCGCAGGTTTTTCCCTGCTCTTGAGGCATTTAATTTTTTATTAGAGAGCGGGGCGAACCCATCGGTATATACAGAAGGGAAAATATGGAGGGAGAAAACAAATATTCGTCTTAATAATGTTGAGTTGGCTGTAGAAAACTTGGGGCCGCTAGTTCAATCATTGACATCAAAAAATAAGTTTTACCCGCTTGCAAACGCAACTTTAGCAGATGCATTTATTCGGTTGCGTCAAATGGATTCTGCTTCGTTTTATATTCAAAGAGCCGCAGCGCATGAACCTAAAAGAAAAAACAGAGCTCGTTACCTCTTTATATCAGGGCAACTTTTAGAAGGCATGAATCAGCTTGACAGCGCCAGATTAGCCTATGTCATGATAAGCGAACTCAAACGTAAAGCACCGAGAAATATTTTGATCGAAGCAAAAATCAAGCAGAGCATATTAAATCCTTCGTTGGAATTTGAAGAAAAACAAGATGAAGTAGCGCGCTTGCTAAACAATTATGAAAACGAACCTTATGCACACAGTATTCACAGTGCTTTGGCAAAAATGTACCTCAACCAAGGTGAAGATAGCTTAGCACTTGCATATTTTGATAAATCTCTACAAGCAGCAACGGTTGACAGCTATACAGAAATTCAAAATTATCAAGAGTTGGTCCGTTATTATTTTGAAAACGGATCTTATATCGAAACGGGACAGTATTTGGATCGTTTACTGTCATTTTTTGACCCTTCTTCAACCCGTTATAAACAATTAAGCCGCCAACTGGAAAACCTTTCTGATGTCATTATTTATGAAGAAACAGTAAAAGAGACGGATAGTATTCTAAAAATTACAGCACTGTCTGATACTGAACAGCTTGACTATTTTCAGTCGTTCATTGATCAGAAATTACTTCTTGCAAAAAACGAATTAGAAGCCAAAGAAGACCGCAGTCGGTTTCAGCTCCTAGGAAGATCAAGCTCAACGTTTTACTTTTACAATTCAAATCTAATTTTACAAGGGAAGCAAAATTATTTAGCACGTTGGGGTAGTCGTCCCAATGTTGACAATTGGAGAAGTGCTTTGGCAATTGAGAACATCAATCAAGTCGATACGGCTTCATTGGAAAATATAACCTTAAAGCCTCAAATAATACAGGAAACACCAGAAAATTTTGTCGCTTCACTTCCTCAATCAGAAGAGGAAAGAGACAGTATAAAAAGTCTGAATCACAGAGCTTACCTCCAGTTAGGAATGATTTATAAAGAAAAATTTAAAAATTATCCTTTAGCAGAAGAACGTTTGATGCATTTGATTTCTCAAGAGCCAGCGGACGAATTAAAAGTGCAAGCATTGTATCACTTATTTAGAATGGCATCAACTCAAAACGATCCTTTGGCAGCAGAGTACAAATCCATTCTCCTAGAAGAGTATCCACAAACAGCCTTTGCTCAACTAATTTCTGATCCTGAAAATTTTGACAATTCGGAGCTGATTACCCCTGAAGCTCTTTATAAAGATATACTTGAATTATTTCAAAAGCAACAGTTTACAGAGGCTACAGAAGCAATTGAGCCTTTGATGATTTTAGCTAGCGGTAGTAGTATTGAACCTAAGGCGGCCTTATTGAAAGCTCACATAAGCGGAAGGCTTAATGGGGTTGAAGCATGGAAATTGGCATTAGCAGATGTAACTAGTGCTTACAGCGCTACGGAGGAAGCAAAAAATGCAAAAGCCTTAATAGAGGAAATCGAAGCCTATGACGACTTAAAAGAAAGTGGTGTTGTTTACAAAAACTACAAATGGATTTTTCCATTTTTATCTTCAGAAATGAAACAATCTCAGGATTTCTTTGAAGAGATTAAAACAAGCTTACAAACCGTAAAACAAAGATGGGAAGTGAGTCTTGATCCGTTTAACGAAGATTATATTTTTGTAGTTGTACACGGAATTAGAGACCCTAAGGAGGTTAAAAACATAGAAACAAATGGAGGACTAGTAGAGTTAATTCAACGAAATAGTGAGAATTTTGTAGCTTTAGCGTCCCAATATCGAACAATTTTAAAAAACAAGAACTGGAAACCCCATAAAGATGAAAGGATCAGAGACTAACGGACAGTATAGCAAAATTGACCAAAACACCTCGTTAAAAGGAACCATAAAAGCGAAGACAGACATCAGGATTGATGGCTCTGTAGAAGGTAATGTCGAAACCACAGGGAAAGTAATTTTAGGTAAAGAAGCTAAAGTTTCAGGTGAGGTTTCATGTACTAACGCTGAGATAGAAGGCTTTTTTAAAGGGAAGCTTATGGTCTCTGGAATTTTGAGTTTAAAGACCAACTCTAACGTAGAAGGAGAGGTATTGACTCAAAAGCTGATTGTTGAAGCAGGAGCGATCTTTAATGCCCAATGTAAAATGCAAACATCAGAGGAAGGCGTAAAGAAATTAAGAGACTCACATGAAAAAACAGCCTAATAAATGGCTCATTTTTTCAAGTCTAGCGTTTCAAATCGCCATCATTATGTATGGAGCGATACAATTTGGCACCTATTTAGATAGAACCTATACGCTTCCCAACAAGCTTGCTACTCTTTTATTATCGGGTTTTGGACTGCTCACCATTTTGTGGTTAATCTATCGCCAAAGCAAAAAATTCTGGGACAACGAATGAAAAAATCCCTAAGCTTTATCATTTCACTTATCGTGCTCATGGGTGTTGGACTTGTTTTCCACCTTCAGTTTAATCCTCTAGCACAAACCTTTTTAATTCAAAGTTATGGGATTAATGCAGTTTTGGCATTAGTGGCTTTGGTCCTATTGGGATGGGGTATAGACAAAAAGAAGAGCAACTTAGCAGTGCTTTACTTGTTTACTGTAGCACTCAAATTTAGCACCTATTTTATTTTCTTTCACCCAAAGTTTCATTTAGACGGGATTCTTATTCGTCAAGAGTTTTATATTTTCTTTATCCCCTATGCATTGGGGTTAGTATTGGAAATTATCCTTCTTGCAAGACGATACAAATAGGGACAAAAGAGCACAGAAAGTCTCTGTATAAGAAGTCATTTTATTCTAAAAACCACCCCTTATTTAAAAGAAATTCAAAAAAGCATTTAATTGTTTCTTTATTTATTCGAAAGCCTTACATTTGCAGCGCTTAAAAACACTATTTATAATAACGTTTTATGCCGTCAGCGCTTAACAAATTTATCCTTTTTTCTGTCCTCTTGGCAGCATTGTTTTCAGCGCCTCATAATCTGTATGCTAAAGATAGCGAAACACCCAAAGATTTAAAGACAGAAATAAAAGAGTATATTTCTCATCACCTTGAAGACGCTTACGATTTCAGGTTGTTTTCTTACACCAACGATCAGGGAAAGCACGTTTACATCGGCATTCCGTTACCTGTCATACTTTGGGATGAAGGCTTACAAACTTTTTCTTCGACCAAACTTCATCACGGTGAAGAGGTTGCTCATGTCGGTTCAAATTATTACAAATTAGAGCACGGTAAAATATATAAGACAGATGAGGTGGGGACTATCAACTATGATGAATCCCATCACGCTACTAACATTGCGCCTCTTGACCTATCCATTACAAAAGGAGTTGTCAGTATGTTATTGATCGCCTTTTTAATGTTCTGGTTGTTTACATCACTCGCTAAAACCTATGCTGCTAATGGAGGGGTTCCAGCTGGGGTAGGACGCTTTTTTGAACCCATTGTTCTATACATACGCGATGATATTGCAAGACCAAACATTGGTGAAAAAAAATACATGAAGTATATGAACTTCCTGTTAACGGTCTTTTTCTTTGTTTGGTTTTTAAACCTCTTAGGGCTTACTCCACTAGGAGTAAATGTAACTGGGAATATTGCAGTCACTTTTGGATTGGCACTTTTAACCTTTTTAATTACAAATTTTACCGGGACAAAAGATTATTGGCTTCACCTTTTTGATCCATTAGGATCCTCAATGAAGTGGTATGCCAAAATACCCTTGTACATTATTTTAATTCCTATCGAAGTGTTAGGAATATTTATAAAACCCTTTTCACTATTGATTCGTCTGTATGCAAACATGCAAGCAGGACATATTGTATTGATGAGTTTGATAGGGTTGATGTTTATTTTTAAAAGTTGGTTGGGAAGTCCATTATCCTTTGGATTGGCCTTTGCAATCTCTTTGATAGAATTGTTAGTGGCTTTGTTACAAGCCTATATTTTCACGATGCTTTCAGCACTCTATTTCGGCTTTGCCGCAGAGGAACACGAGCATCATTAAAGCATACACAGTCATGTGTCTAAAAAGAATGTTTAATTTAAATTTATAACTATGGAAATTCCAGTAATGGTAGGTGCCGGTTTAGTAGTAATCGGAGTAGGTATGGGAATCGGTAGAATCGGTGGTTCTGCAATGGAGGCCATTGGCCGTCAACCAGATGCTTACGGTAAGATTCAAACAGCAATGTTAATTGCTGCCGCTCTTGTAGAGGGAATTGGTTTTGCTGCATTATTTGCGGTATAAACAACATATTCCTTTACAGAGGTACTTTAACGCAAAGTTTTAAACGATGGAAAAATTAATAAGTGAGTTTTCTATAGGCCTGTTTTTTTGGCAATCAATGATTTTCATTGGACTGCTTTTTCTTTTAAGAAAATACGCATGGGGTCCTATTTTGAGTGCGGTAAACCAACGCGAAACTTCGATCAAAGACGCCCTAGCTTCGGCAGAAGCTGCGCGAACTGAAATGGAAAGTTTGCAATCGGATAACCAACGCATTTTAAAAGAAGCACGTGCTGAAAAAGAAGCATTGCTCAAAGAAGCACACAGTACTCGTGCTGATTTGATCAATACAGCTAAAGAAGAAGCACAAGCTGAAGCAGATAAAATTCTGACACAAGTACAGGAAGCCATCCAAAATGAAAAACGTGCGGCAATAAACGAGCTAAGAGAACAAGTTGGCTCTATTGCAATGGACATAGCGGAAAAAGTGCTTCAAAAAGAATTGGAAAACAAAGACAAACAAGTTCAATTGATCGACCAATTGATACAAGATTCTGATCTGAAATAATGAAAGTAACTCGAGCTTCACTTCGTTACGCCAAAGCAACTTTAGCATTTGCTGAAGATGCGGATTCATCACAAAAGGTTTCTGATGATATGCAGGCGCTTTCAGCATTAATGAAGGAAAATGAGGAATTGAGCTCGGTAATGGAAAACCCAATGCTGGCTGCCGAGAAGAAAAAAGTAATTCTCAACGAGCTTTTGCCCAATGCGAGCGCTCAAACACAAAAACTTTTTTCTCTTTTAGCAAGGAACAACAGAATGGAATTATTAGGAGGCACCTGCGAGCAGTACATTGAATTATTTGCCGCTCAAAAGGGGGAGGTAAAAGCAATAGTTACAACAGCAATTGCTTTGACAGCTGAATTGAAACAACAAGTTTTGCAGGAAGCGAAAAAGCTTTCAGATAAAAAAGCAATTCTGGAAAACAAGATTGATCCATCCATTATTGGAGGGTATATTCTTAAGATTGGTGACATGCAATACGATGCAAGTGTATCGAACCAGCTGAACACAATCAAAACTACATTAACAAAAACGAACTCGATCTAAAGCATATTGATCATGGCAGACGTAAACCCCGCTGAAGTTTCAGCAATATTAAAAAAGCAACTCGCCGGTTACACTTCAGCGAATACCTTAGACGAGGTAGGAACTGTATTGGAGGTAGGAGACGGGATTGCTCGCGTATTTGGACTTTCCAACGCGCAGTACGGAGAATTAGTTTCTTTCGACAACAACCTTGAAGGAATGGTGCTAAACTTAGAGGAGGATCACGTAGGGGTTGTACTCTTAGGAGCATCCAAAGGTGTAAAAGAAGGAGATACCGTAAAGAGAACTCAACGAATTGCCTCTATCAATGTAGGAGAAGGAGTTGTTGGACGTGTTGTAGATACCCTAGGACATCCAATAGACGGTAAAGGAGCCATTGAAGGAGAACTTTTCGAAATGCCATTGGAGCGCAAAGCTCCTGGAGTTATTTTCCGCCAACCGGTGAATGAACCACTTCAAACTGGAATTAAATCCATTGACGCCATGATACCCGTTGGCCGAGGTCAACGTGAATTGGTTATTGGTGATCGTCAAACCGGAAAAACAACCGTTTGTATTGATACAATTCTAAACCAAAAAGAATTTTACGACGCAGGTGAACCAGTATATTGTGTGTATGTAGCCATAGGACAAAAAGCTTCAACGGTGGCTGGAATTGCCAAAACACTAGAGGACAAAGGGGCATTAGCTTATACCACTATTGTTGCAGCGAATGCATCTGACCCTGCTCCCATGCAAGTATACGCTCCTTTTGCAGGTGCTGCAATTGGAGAGTATTTTAGAGATACAGGGCGACCAGCCTTGATCATTTATGACGATTTATCAAAGCAAGCCGTAGCTTATCGCGAGGTGTCACTTCTTTTGAGAAGACCCCCAGGGCGAGAGGCTTATCCAGGGGATGTATTTTACTTGCATTCACGTTTACTAGAACGAGCTGCAAAAGTTATTGATGATGACAGCATTGCTAAAGAAATGAACGACCTTCCTAATTCTTTAAAATCAAAGGTAAAAGGAGGAGGATCACTTACAGCTTTACCCATTATCGAAACTCAAGCAGGAGATGTATCTGCTTATATTCCTACCAATGTAATTTCGATTACCGATGGACAAATTTTCCTTGAGTCTGATTTGTTTAACTCAGGAGTTCGCCCTGCAATTAATGTAGGAATTTCAGTATCACGAGTTGGAGGGTCTGCACAGATCAAATCAATGAAAAAAGTTGCGGGAACACTAAAATTAGACCAAGCCCAATTCCGTGAATTGGAGGCCTTTGCAAAATTTGGTTCGGACCTTGACGCAGCTACTTTAAACGTTATTGAAAAAGGAAGGCGAAACGTAGAGATTTTAAAGCAAGCTCAAAATGACCCGTTTACCGTTGAAGACCAAGTTGCGATTATTTATGCAGGGTCTAAAAACTTATTGAGGGAGGTGCCTGTTGAGAGTGTGAAAGCCTTTGAACAATCCTTTCTTGAAACGCTTCGTAAAAAGCACAGCAAGACTCTTGCTGAGTTAAAAGCGGGAAAGCTTACTGATGAAGTTTTGGATGTCCTTAACGCAGTCGCAAAAGAAACATCTAAGCAATACGCATAAGCTATGGCAAACCTTAAGGAAATACGGAATCGGATAGCATCAGTTTCTTCAACCATGCAGATTACCAGTGCTATGAAAATGGTATCTGCTGCTAAATTGAAAAAAGCTCAAGATGCCATTACCGCCATGCGTCCTTATGCCAACACCCTGACGGAATTGATTCAAAACCTGAGCAGTACACTTGAAGGAGACAGTCAGAATCCATTTACCCAAGTCCGTGATAAACAGAGGGTATTGATTGTAGCGATTACTTCCAACAGAGGATTGTGTGGTGCGTTCAATGCAAATATCATTAAAAAAACACGTCAACTTATTGCCGAAGACTTTGCTCAACAGGAGGTTTCATTGATTACTATTGGAAAAAAAGGTTCAGAAGTATTACAGAAAACGGGTAAAATCACTGCGGTTCACGATCGTGTTTTTGATGAGTTAACCTACGAAAACGCGGGGAAAGTAGCACAGCAAATTATGGACCAATTTTCTGAGGCAAGCTTCGACGAAGTTGTTTTGGTTTACAATCGATTTAAAAACGCGGCTACTCAAATTGTAGAAGTAGAACCCTACCTTCCTATAGTGGCTTCTTCAACCGAAGTCGAAACAGCCAGTGCAGATTATATTTTTGAACCATCCAAGGCTGAAATCGTAAATGACTTACTTCCCAAGTCTTTAAAAATGCAATTGTACAAGGCAATTCGAGACTCTTTTGCTAGTGAACACGGCGCCAGAATGACAGCCATGCACAAAGCCACAGACAATGCTACTGAGCTTAGAGACCAACTCAAGTTGACTTATAACAAAGCCAGACAAGCAGCAATTACAAATGAAATATTAGAAATTGTTGGAGGAGCGGAGGCTCTCAACAGTTAAGGGTAAGTGATCAAGCCTATTTTTTAAAAGTTAATTTTTACTGCTTTATTGGCTTTTGAAGATAAAAGTTATATTTTTAATTTTCATATATTAATGATGCAGAAAAATGAAGAACAAATCAAGCACCCTTTATCCGATATTTTTTTGTTTGTCTTTGAGTCTTTTTCAATGCACTCAAGAGGAAGTCGTAGAACAAGAACCAGAAGTTGTTGAAGAAGAGGAAAAGGATGTTATCACGGATCCTTTCTATGCAGTTATTAATGAAAAAAGTACTCTTGAAGACTATTGGGACCTTTTTGTTAAGGATGCAATACGTTCAGGAAAGCCTGACCCTGGAGAAGGGCGCTTAGTTTCAGTATTTTTTGGGACAGAGCCTGACTTTGCTTCTGGAGTTACCGCAGATCATGCAGGTAGAGCATACAATATTTGTGACGAAGGAACCGTTAGCTTTGAAATTATAAAATCTTTTTGGGAAGAATTTTCACTTGTCCAAAGGCTGTATACTTTTTATCATGAAGCCGGACATGCGCGTTATCGCTACCGACATCCCTGTGAATCATTTGAATGTACCTCTGTACCAGAAGATTATCCAATCATGTGGCTTTCAGTACTCCCTTCTAACACCCCTTTTGAAGATTTTTTAGCAGATAAAGAAAATTTCTTTAAGCGGAGATGGGACGGAGTCCGCTATTTCAATTGTGAAGAAAATTAGACTCATTATGCAAGCCCCCTTGAATTATGAACCTACAAATCCAATCAGAGCAGATCGTTTTATTGTGGTTGGCAACTTCCAATAATTTAGGAGAGCCCAATGTCTCTCCAAAACAGTTATTTCTTTTTAAAGGAAGAAATAAATTAATCATAGCCAATATCGCGTCACCCAAAAGCTTAATGAATATTTTAGAAAACCCCAATGTTTGTGTGACGGGGATTGACATTTGGAAACAAAAAGGGATACAGTGTGGAGGCAAAGCCAAAGTACTAAGCCCTCAAAACAAAAGATTTAAAAAAGTAGAAGAGGAGTTTAGACCCTTTAATAAGGGCAAGTTTAGAATTCAGCATTTTATAGAAATCCAAATTACTCAACTTAAAGAAATCATAGCGCCGTCCTACTTTTACTATCCTACTACCGAAGAAGAGGACCAAATTAAAGCCTCTAAGAGAACCTATTTAGAGGGCTTACCACAAGAGCTTTCTTAGAGTAAAAATCGGTTAATAAAACGAAGAAACAATTTTAAAAATGGGACAAACGGCCTCTGCGGTTTTTGTATTTTTAACAAACAAAATTTACTGAGATGATTACTGTTCCTGTTCAAAATGAAAGTAATTTCGACCTTCCCACTTACGCCACAAAAGCTTCCGCTGGAGCAGATCTAAAAGCTGTTTTAGAAGCCGCAGTCACCCTAAAACCTTTAGAGCGGAAAATTGTACCCACAGGGCTTAAAATAGCCCTTCCAGAGGGGTATGAAGCTCAAGTAAGACCCAGAAGCGGTTTAGCCGCAAAATTTGGTATTACAGTTTTGAACGCGCCAGGTACCATAGATGCAGACTATAGAGGAGAAATAGGAGTAATTTTGGTTAATCTGTCCAATGAGGCCTTTACAATTGAACCTGGAGAGCGAATCGCCCAATTGGTGGTTGCAAAATTTGAGCAAATTGATTGGGAACTTACCCAAGAATTATCAGAAACAGACAGGGGAGAAGGAGGTTTTGGAAGTACGGGCAAAAAATAACATATATAAACATCTGAATGTGTAGAACACTTTGGTTTCATCAGTTACGGTAAATCATACAATTTTAAATAAATGAAAATCATAGTACCAATGGCGGGGAGAGGTTCCCGACTAAGACCACATAGTTTGACTACTCCAAAGCCATTGATATCAGTTGCAGGAAGTCCAATTGTACATCAACTGGTTCGTGAAATTGCAAGAGTGGTTGAAGAGCCGATATCTGACATAGGATTTATTTTAGGTGAACCCGCTTATTTTGGAGAAGAGGTTGAGAAATCTTTGGTTGCTCTGGCAAATGAGTTAGGAGCTGAAGCACACCTCTTTAGACAAGAGCAACCTTTAGGTACGGGTCATGCCATTATGTGTGCAGCGTCAATTTTAAAAGGACCTACTGTAGTTGCATATGCGGACACCTTGATCAGGGCAAATTTAAAACTTGATCCAGAGGCGGATGCCGTGATTTGGGTCAAACAAGTAGATCAGCCTGAAGCTTTTGGAGTGGTAGAGCTCAATTCGAGTAATTCTATTGTAAACCTAGTGGAAAAGCCTCAAAAGTTTGTTTCTGACCTTGCAGTTATTGGAATCTATTATTTTAAAGAAATTGAGCGATTGAAAAAGGCCTTGGAAAAGGTAGTTTCCAAAAAATTGGAGAAGGGAAAAGAGTATCAAATTAATGAAGGGATATTAGCAATGATGGAAGAGGGAGCGGTTTTTAAACCGGGAACCGTAACGAATTGGATGGATTGTGGAAATCCTGAAGTAACCCTTAATACCAATACAGAAATGTTGATCATTAAACACAAAGAAGGCAACGAATTGATTGACCCCACAGCACAAATAGAAAACAGCACTGTTATACCGCCTTGTTTTATTGGTAAAGGCGTGCGTATAGTTGATAGTACTGTAGGTCCTGGAGTGAGTATTGGAGAGGGAACACGGATTCAGAATTCAACTTTAAAACACAGTTTGATTCAAAAACACAGTACAATTATAGATCTTAATTGTGAAAAAGCCATGATTGGAAATCACGCTCATTATAACGGAAACCCTACCTTTGTGAGTATAGGGGACTACTCTGAATTAAAATGAGAAATCGAAAAAACATATTAGGGATTATTGCAATAGGTGTATTCTTCACACTCTCAGCCTGTAAGAGTGTGGCTGTTTTACCTACAAACACTCCTGTCAAAAATGTGGATGTCAATGCATTGGCTTCAAAAATTAAAGGAAACTATCCCAAAGTGAACAGACTTCGTTCGAGAATTCGAGCGGTTTATGATGACGGTAAAAGGCAGCAACAGATTATAGTTCAGCTCCGAATGGAAGCTCAAAAAACGGTTTGGATGAGTGCTTCCATGGTCATCCCTATCGCTAAACTTATGGTGACCAAACAAGGAGTTTCATTTTATGAGAAATTTCAAAAAAACTATTTTCAAGGAGATTTTGAGTTGATTAATGCTCCGTTCAATACCTTCTTTACATTTGATGATATTGAAAACTTATTCTTGGGGAAACCGTTTTTAGATCCTTCACTAGGGAAATGGAAGCAAATTTCAAATCCGCAGTATTATATTCTTATTCCTCAAGGAAGAAAATCGGGACTTCAGCCCACTTTATTTTTTGACCCAAGCAGTTTTTTGTTGAAAGAGCAGCGTTTTTTGATTCCTGGATCACTTCAAAGCCTTACTATAAAGTATACCAATCACCAGCGAATTCAAGGAGAGTATATTCCCCAAGAAATTGAAATTACTTTAGCGGATGGGGAAAGGCTACAAAAGTTAAATCTGGAATTTACACGAACAGATTTGCCAGGAGCCATCAGTTTTCCTTTTGAAATACCTCAAGGGTATAAGCAACTTTCATTTTAATGAGCCGTACACTTCTCTTCTTGGTGCTTTTTTGGATCGGGACGGGAGTGGTATTGAGCCAATCCACAACCAAGCGGCAGCAAGAACTAGAGGCTCAGCGTGTTCGCTTAAAGAATGAAATAAAACAAATTAATGAGCTACTCTTTTCAAGTAAAAAAAACCGAAAAAATGTAGTAACCGAGGCCGAAGATTTACAAGTTAAACTGAGTGTAAGAGAAGAATTGATTAAAGTGACCAATGCTCAAGTTAATTTACTGACTCGAAAAATTAACCTTAACGAAAGTAACATCAGTGATCAGCGAAAAGAATTGGAAGCACTTAAAGAGGATTACGCCAAAATGATTCAAAATTCTTATGCTAGTAAATCCTTACAGAATCGGTTGATGTTCTTATTTTCTTCAGAAAACTTTTTACAGGCCTACAAGAGAATTCAATATCTAAAACAATACACTCAGTACAGAAGAAAACAGGGTTTAGCTATAGCAGAGAAAACCCAACTTTTGCAAGAGTTAAACAAAGCATTGATCGAAGAAAAGTCTAAAAAGCTTGTTTTGGTTGAGGAGAATAAAACGGTACAGGAACAACTGAAGAAAGAGCGAAACGCTCAAGAAAATCTGATCAAAAGCCTAAGGCGTAAAGAACGCAGTTTAGCAGCTCAGATTTCAAAAAAAGAAAAAGAAGCAAGGGCGATTGACAGAGAAATTGATCGCTTGATTAGAGCAGCAATTGCAGCTTCAAATAAAGCGGCTGGAAAAAGAGGAAAGAAAACTTTTGAATTGACACCTGAAGCAAAGCTGATAGCGGCTAATTTTGAAGCCAACAGAGGACGGTTACCTTGGCCCTTAGACAAAGGAGTAATCATACAAGGATTTGGTCCCCAACGGCATCCTGTGGTAAAAACTACTACAATTCAAAGCAATGGGGTTACTATAGCGACAGCTCCTGCTACTCAGGTTAGAGCAGTTTTTGAAGGGGAGGTAATGTCTGTAGTTACTTTTAAAGGGAGTAATCCATCGGTATTAATCCGTCATGGTAATTACATTACAGTATATAAAAACTTGGGAAAACTCTATGTCAAAAAGGGAGATAAAGTCAAGGCTAAAGAGGCTATAGGAGAAGTGTTTACTAACCAGCAAACAGGAAAAACAGAAATTCAGTTTAGTATTTTTAACAATGTCAAGGTACTCAATCCAAAAGGTTGGATTTATCAGATGTAGCCTACTTTTCTTCTAAGTACCAAGCGTCTTCTTCCAAGGTATACTTTAAAAAATAAAGCATGTTGATTGCTTCTTTTTTGGTATCATACCTTCCATAGGCAACTCGGTATAAACCATCAGGATTAGCTTGTGCTAGCGCAGCAGGATAACCTTCATCAATAAGCTGGCTTAGCTTTTTTTCTGCATTATCAATCGAGCGAAACGATCCTGCAATAACGCTATAGTACATCTGATCAGGAGTAATAACTGCTGGTGTGGCAGCCACATTTACTTCAACTGCATTCAGTGTACCAAGATCGAAAGTCGCTTCTTGAACATTTTTTTCAATTTGTTGTTGTGCCTTTTCTTGTGCAAGGATACGCTCTTGAGTAACGTATTGATCACTAAAATAATAGGCAGCTGAAAGTAGAGCAACACCGATTAAGCCAACAGCTGCGTAGCGTAAAACAGGAGACTTTTTTGATGGAGCCTTCTTTTTTTCTGGGGTAAACATCAAATCTTCTTTGTTTGAATTTTCCATAATATTCAGTGTTGTAGTTTTATTTAAGGGATTTCTTTGGAAAGAGGACAATCCGAACGAGTTGAGGTCGAAATTGACTTTACCCCACGGGATAAATTCTATCTTTCGAGCCTTGTTGAGTCGGATTTCTCCTACCCCTGGGAAACGGAGAGTTTGTGTTTGAAGACGACGTTTCCAACTGCTTACCTCTTTTTCAATAAGGCGCAAGGCCTGTTCGTAGGAAACGGTTTCTTTTTGGGCGTAATAATGTGCTAATACACCGTCATTCGCGATAAGGAGTTGGTTAAAATTGACTTCTTTACGAGGGGGAGAAAAGGTTCCATTTGCACTAACCCGAGCTTCAAAAGAACGCGTTAGAAAAGCTCCAAAACAGGGAATGGTTACACATTCGTGTTGGTAAAGTAATTCTTGGATGTAGCGCGTTAATTGCATTTCAATCAAAAGTAGTAAAATAATGTTATACTTTTCAATTGATAAATCAATTTAAGGATTTGTATCTTAGCCTGTCAACCCCAAGTGATGAAACGCTTAGAAGCCTGTTTACTCCTTCAATCGCTTCCCGGAATGGGATTGCATCGTTCTGTAAAGCTTGTTTCACATTTTGGTTCTGCAGAAGCTGTTTTTAGTGCCTCTTTTAAGGATTGGATTGAGGTAGAAGGTTTAGGAGAACGGCTTTGTAAGGAACTTAGCCAATGGAAATCTTATCGAAGCAAAGTTCAAGCTGATCTAAAAGCAATAGAACAACTTGCACTTAAAACGGTATTTTTTGGTTCAGCTCCTTACCCTAAACCACTTTCGTTTTGTGCAGATGCCCCTTTAGTACTTTTTTATCAGGGTGAGCTTAACTTTGAGAACAGAAGATTAATCAGCATCGTAGGAACGAGACAACATACCCCCCAAGGAAAAGCATTTTGTGAAGCCTTGATCGAAAGCCTTAAGCCCTTTAATCCAATAATTTGTTCTGGCATGGCTAGAAGGATAGATATTATTGCTCACCGAAAAGCCATAGAGCAGGGGTTACAAACAGTTGCTTGCCTCGCACACGGTTTAGAACGTATCTATCCCGCAGAGCACAGTAAATTTGCTCAAGCAATCAGTAAGCAGGGATGCCTATTGACAGATTTTCTTCCAAATGCGCCATTTAGAAGAGAAAATTTTCCACAGCGAAATCGACTTATAGCTGGCATTGCACATGCCACTGTAGTAATTGAATCCGGAGTAGCAGGAGGGAGTATTAATACGGCAAATCTTGCACATCGTTATGGAAGGGAACTTTTTGCAGTACCAGGACGACCAACAGACATCAAAAGCGAAGGCTGTCATCAACTTATTACTCAACAGAAAGCACAGTTACTTTCCGACTCAAAACAATTGATAGATGCTTTGGGTTGGAAGACAGAGGAACAGTTAAAACCTGGAATTCAAAAAGCCCTATTCCAGTCCTTGGACGAACAGGAGCGAAAGGTTTTTAGTATACTGTCACAAAAAACAAAGGTCCCCTTAGATGAGTTAGCCTTGGAATTGGGATGGAAGGTAAGTACTACTGCCTCACAACTAATGTAAATGGAAATGAAAGGCTTGATCCGTGCCTTGCCGGGAAAACAATTTGAGTGGATCTAATAGCCGACCTTATCTCTCACCCTCAAAAGCACTTCGTGTGCCACTTTTCGAGCTTTTTCAGCACCTTTAGCAAGCGCTATATGGACTTCTTCAGGGTGTTGAAAGTAGTATTCAAACTGAGTGCGTTCCTTTTCAAAGCGTTCAAGGATAAACTCAAAAAGTATTTGTTTTGCATAACCATAACCCATACCTCCAGCAAGGTATTTTTCTCGTAAAGCTTGAACAGATGAAGAAGGAGCCATCAATTTATAGAGAACAAAAACATTGCAGTTTTCAGGATCTTTTGGTTCTTCCAGCGGGGTGCTATCGGTTTGAATCCCCATGATTTGTTTGCGTAGTTTTTTCTCAGACAAAAACACATTAATGGTGTTGTTTCTAGACTTACTCATCTTCTGACCATCAGTACCAGGAATGTATTGGGCATGTTCTTGAATTTTTGCTTGTGGAATAACAAAAGTTTCCCCCATCTGATGATTGAATCGAGAGGCTACATCACGGGTAATTTCCAAATGTTGTAATTGATCTTTTCCAACTGGAACAATTTCAGCATCGTAAAGTAAAATATCAGCGGCCATTAGCATTGGATAGGAAAAAAGCCCTGCGTTGATATCAGATAATTGCTCAGACTTATCTTTAAAAGAGTGGGCCAGTGTAAGTCTTTGATAAGGGAAAAAGCAATTGAGATACCATGCAAGTTCGGTTACTTCACTCACATCACTTTGACGGTAAAAATGAGTTTTTTCAATGTCGAGTCCACAAGCTAGCCAAGTAGCTGCAGTAGCAAAAGTATTCTCGCGAAGCACCTCACCGTTTTTTATTTGGGTTAAAGAGTGCAAGTCAGCGATAAATAAGAAGGAATCGTCTTGACTGGCTTTTGACATTTCAATTGCAGGAAGTACAGCTCCCAACAAATTTCCTAAATGTGGAGTCCCCGTAGATTGTACTCCTGTTAAAATTCTAGCCATTTAAACTATTTTACGCAAAGGTAAGCTTCCTGTAGTTGGAGCGCAACAGCTGTACATTATTTTTAATAGTAAACGTTTGGAAATGAATATATTTGTCTGGTGAATAAAGCATTTTTAATTCTATGGCGCATTTGGTTTTATGCTCTTGCGGCATTTCCTGTAGTGTTTCTTTTTTTCCCTTTAGCATTCCTACTTTTATTACCCAATGGTTATCGTTATGTTTTTTGGGTCGCGCGTAATATTTGGGCTCCTTTTGTATTATTTGGATCTGGTTTTTGGGTTAAGAGAGTCAACGATTTTCCTTCAGACGGCACCAGTTATATGCTCATAGCAAACCACAGTAGTTATATGGATATTATGCTGATGTTGCGTATGCGAAAGACCCCTTTTGTTTTTGTAGGGAAAAAGGAGCTCGTTAACATTCCCATCTTTGGCTACCTCTATAAAAGGGCAGCAATTATGGTTGACCGCTCCTCTTCATCAAGCAGATTTGCCGTATATGAACGCGCCCAAAAAGTGATTCAAAAAGGCTATAGTGTATGTATTTTTCCTGAAAAAGAGTTTTTGGATGAGACCATTTTACTCAATGCGTTTAAAAAAGGAGCTTTTAAACTGGCTACAGAACACCAGCTCCCAATTTTACCCCTAGTATTTTTGGATTGCAAGCGTAAATTTCCTTGGTATACGACGCATGGCTATCCAGGAAGTTTAAGAGTAAAGGCGTTGAATATCATCTCAGCAGATGAGGTACAGTCTCAGACGATAGAGGTGTTGCAACTCAGGCTTCACAAACAGATAAAGACTACTTTGGAAAACGACCCTCAAGGGAAGGCTGTTGAAGCAATTGAGGTTTGGAAAAAGAAAACAGCTTAGTGATTTACCGCTTTTAGCGTTTCCATAATTTTTTGTTCCAACTCTTCCATCAATTCGGGGTTGTCTAGCAATAGGTTTTTTACCGCATCGCGCCCTTGGCCAATTTTGGTCTCGCCATAGCTAAACCAAGATCCACTCTTCTTAATGATTTCGTAGTTGACACCTAAGTCAATAATCTCTCCTATTTTAGAAATTCCCTCTCCGTACATGATATCAAATTCAGTTGTTCGAAATGGGGGGGCAACTTTATTTTTAACCACTTTGACCCGAGTTTTATTTCCTAAAACTTCAGACTCAGTACTCTTAATTTGCGTAGAACGACGAATATCGAGACGAACAGAGGCATAAAACTTTAAAGCATTTCCTCCAGTAGTGGTTTCTGGATTTCCAAACATCACACCAATTTTTTCTCTTAATTGGTTGATAAAGAACACAGTACAATTAGTTTTACTGATAGAAGCAGTTAATTTTCGTAGGGCTTGAGACATTAAACGAGCGTGTAATCCCATTTTAGAATCGCCCATTTCTCCTTCAATTTCACTTTTAGGCGTGAGTGCTGCAACAGAGTCAATCACTACGATGTCAATCGCACCCGACCGGATGAGGTTGTCTGCAATTTCAAGTGCTTGTTCTCCGTGATCGGGTTGGGAAATGATGAGTTCACCAACATCTACACCTAACTTTTCAGCATAAAAACGATCAAAAGCGTGTTCAGCATCTATAAAGGCAGCAATACCTCCTTGTTTTTGGCATTCTGCAATGGCATGAAGGGTAAGGGTTGTTTTTCCTGAGGACTCAGGTCCGTAGATTTCAATAACTCGACCCCGTGGATAACCTCCAACACCTAAGGCAATATCTAATCCGATGGAACCTGAAGGAATGGCTTCTACCTCTTCTACGGCTTCATCACCCATTTTCATTACGGCACCTTTTCCATAGGTTTTATCCAACTTATCTAGGG
>CACCLB010000007.1 GCA_902546725.1 uncultured Bacteroidota bacterium
ACTTTCGGTGAATGATTACAAACAATTGAATTACAATGAGCTATTGAATTCTAAAGCAGTAATTTCATTTTTAGCTTTTTCTCAGCTTTCTTGGGAAACTGAACACAAGCTTACTTCTAAGTTTAAGTTAACTAAACACCAAACCCTTTTCGAACAGTTTTCTGGAAATCATTTTTTCGATTTAATCTATTACGATGCTTTTGGAGCTCATGCACAGCCGGACTTGTGGGAAAAGCATTGGATGAAAAAATGTTACGACTTGCTTAACAAAGGTGGCGTTTGGGTAAGTTATTGTGCAAAAGGATCGGTAAGAAGAGCACTTCAGCAAGTTGGGTTTGCCGTTGAACGACTTCCAGGCCCTCCTGGAAAAAGAGAAATGTTACGAGCGGTCAAGCCATAAATAGCTACTTTTGAAAAAAAAATAAATGAAGCTACTGATTACAGGTGCAACCGGTTTAGTGGGAACTAGTTTGATTGAAAAGTACACTCAACAAGGCATTCAAATTCATTATCTCACTACGCGTAAATCTCAACTTAAATCAATCGATGGGGCTCAAGGGTACTATTGGAATCCCAATAAAAACGAGATTGATTTGGCCTGTTTTTTGGGTGTTGATAGTATCATTCATCTCGCTGGAGCAACAGTTTCTAAGCGTTGGACAAAGGCATACAAAGAAAAAATTTATTCCAGTCGTGTTTTGTCTACTCAACTTCTATTAAAAGGATTGCAATCTTGTAAGGGCGACCATCAAGTAAAACAGTTGGTAAGTGCTTCTGCAATAGGAATTTACCCCTCAGATTTTGAAAAAGTAATGAACGAAGAGGTAGCTGTTGAACCGACTGCCTTTATGCAAAAAGTGGTATATGACTGGGAGCGTGAAGTCGACGCATTTAAGGCAGAGGGCGTACCTGTTACAAAAATTAGAATTGGACTTGTCTTGTCAAAAAAAGGAGGTGTTTTAGGAACCCTTAAAATTCCAGTTTATTTCGGTTTGGGAGCAGCATTTGGAAACGGAAAGCAAGGACAGTCATGGATACATATGGACGATCTCGTTGGAATTTTTTCGGCAGCTATTGACCAACAATGGGAAGGTGTGTTCAATGCTGTTGCACCAAATCCAGTCAGTCAGTCTCAGTTGATGGCTGCACTTTCTTGCGCATTAAAGCGACCTTATTTCCTTCCTCCCATTCCTTCATTTTTGATCAAATTAGGAGCAGGTGAAATGAGTGATCTCGTTTTAGACAGTCATTGGGTAAGTACACAAAAGGTACTCGATCAAGGCTATAAGTTCCAATTCACAGATGTCGAGAAGGCTATTGACAATTTGTTGCGCTAATTGAATGACAATTTGACATTATTTAAGTCTGGCAGTACTTTTGTATAACTATATAAAAATGAATATTAATGGCTACTAAAGGAGCGAAAACACCAAAAAAAAAGACAGCTAGTTCAAAAGCAGAGACTAAGAAGAGTTCAAAAAAACCTAGCTTAGAAGCGAAATTAGAAGAGTTTACACACTCTGTTGAACAAGAAAAAGAAAAGTTTTTAAGACTGTTCGCTGAATTTGAAAACTTTAAAAAGCGAACAGCTAAAGAGCGTTTGGAATTATTCAAAACTGCCAATCAAGAAGTGATTGCATCACTCATACCCGTTTTAGACGATTTTAACAGAGCCAATCAGCAGATTGAAAATGGAGCAGAAACCGTTGATATTGATGGTTTTAAGTTGATCTACAACAAATTTTCAGAGGTTTTAAAATCGAGTGGACTAAGTTCTACTACTGCGAAAATTGGAGATGCTTTTGATGCAGAATTCCACGAGGCCATCACCCAGATACCCGCGCCCACAGAGGCCGAAAAAGGAAAAATAATAGACATAGTTGAAACCGGCTACCAATTGGGAGATCGGATTATTCGTTACCCTAAAGTGGTCGTAGGCCAATAACTTATGAAAGAAGATTATTATGAAATTTTAGGCGTTTCCAAAAACGCCACCGCTTCTGAAATTAAGAAGGCCTACAGAAAAAAAGCCATCGAATTTCACCCTGATAAAAATCCGGACGATAAGGCTGCGGAAGCCAATTTTAAAAAAGCTGCAGAAGCCTACGAAGTTTTGGGTAACGAGGACAAACGTGCCAAGTACGATCAGTACGGACATGCTGCTTTTGACGGAAGTCAAGGCTTTGGAGGAGGTGGAATGAATATGGACGATATCTTCAGTCAATTCGGTGATATTTTTGGGAGTGCCTTTGGGGGCGGAGGATTTGGAGGTGGAGGCTTTGGCTCAGCTGGTCAAAGACGTTCACAGGGGAGTAATATGCGAATACGTGTAAAGTTAACTCTTGAAGAAATTGCCAAAGGAGTAGAGAAAAAAATTAAAGTACTCCGTAAAGTTCAGGCTCCAGGAGTCCAGTACGGAACCTGTTCTAGCTGTAACGGTAGAGGTCAGGTAATGAAAATAACCAATACCATATTAGGAAGAATGCAAACCTCAACTGTATGTTCAAGCTGTGGAGGAAGTGGTCAATCCCTACTCAATCGCCCTGCTGGCTCAGATGCGAATGGTATGATTAAAAAAGAAGAAACAGTATCCATCAAAATCCCAGCTGGAGTAGAGGAGGGCATGCAGCTTAAAGTAAGCGGAAAAGGAAACGAGGCTCCTGCAAACGGAATTTCAGGAGATTTGCTAGTTCTTATTGAAGAATTAGCTCACGATACTTTTGTTCGAGAAGGCAATCATTTGCATTATGATTTGTATGCGAGCATATCTGAAGCTGCACTTGGAGTGTCTAAAGAACTAAATTTACTTGAAGGTAAGGCCAGAATCAAGTTAGAGCCTGGAATACAGTCAGGAAAAACACTTCGTCTTAGAGGGAAAGGTTTACCCAGTGTCAATGGGTATGGAACAGGAGATTTACTTGTTCACGTCAATGTTTGGACCCCTAAAAAGTTAAACAAAGAGCAGCAACAGTTTTTTGAAAAAATGCTTGAAGACCCTAATTTTACTCCTAAACCTGAGAAATCAGATAAATCTTTTTTTGAAAAAGTGAAGGATATGTTTGCTTAAACTATACCATTATAAAAAAAAATTATATATTTGAAATAATACTAGCATTTATTGTTGGTATTATTTTCTTTTTCATAGCAATTTTTCCCATCCTTTAACGAGGATGGGTTTTGTTTTTATAGTAACTTCCCCAATAATTATGAATCTTATAAATAAATTTATTGATCTCTTAAACTACAAGTTCACCATAGGGAGCTCTGTAAGTTTTACCCCAAAGACAGTACTATTTGTCATTTTAGTTCTTCTTCTGACAAACTTTATGTTGAAAATTCTGAGAAAATTACTTTTTAGAACCCTCTCTAACGATACGAGAGTTAAGTTTAAAAGCCTATTCTCCTTTATCAACTATTTTGTCTATATAGTTGTAGCTCTTATCATCTTGCAAAATGTGGGTGTGGACCTAACCGCTATATTTGCTGCATCTGCAGCTTTATTGGTCGGTGTTGGTCTCGCCTTGCAAACCTTTATTCAGGACATCATCTCTGGGATATTTATACTGGTAGATAAATCAGTTCTTGTAGGTGATATCATTGAAGTAGATGGACAAATTGGCCAAGTTGAAAACATCAAATTGAGAACTACTAGAGCGGTAACTAGAGAAAACAAAGTACTTATCATTCCCAATCATAAATTTTTAACCTCTACGTTATTTAACTGGACGGAGAATGGCATCATCACTAAAGAGATAGTAAATGTTGGAGTTGCTTACAAGAGTAATCCCAAAGAAATCGAGCAAATTCTTTTAAAAATAGCTCAAGTCCACGATAAAGTTTTATCTAGTCCAGAACCATTTGTATTGTTTAATGATTTTGGAGATAGCGCACTGCTATTCCAATTGTATATCGCAGTTGACAGTAGTTTTGCTGCAAACATTGTAAAGAGTGATTTGCGCTACACTATATTTGAGGCTTTTGAAAAAGAAGGAATTGAAATTCCATTCCCTCAACGAACCCTTACTTTTGCTAATTCACCAACCACTTTAAAATGACTCAAATTTTAATTATAGAGGATGAGGAACCGATCAGAAGAGTGATGGTTAGAATTTTATCTGAAGAAAGTGCTTCTTATGAGATTACCGAGGCAGAGGATGGCAAGAAAGGTTTATCCAAACTTGAAAAAAACTCTTTTGACTTAGTTTTATGTGACATTAAAATGCCAAAAATGGACGGTATTGAAGTTTTGCAAGCTGCTAAAGCCAAAGGAATTTATGTTCCCTTTATCATGCTGACTGGTCACGGTAATGTGGAAACGGCTGTAGAGGCGATGAAACTCGGGGCCTATGATTTTATTGCCAAACCGCCAGATTTAAACCGTTTACTTACCGCAGTTCGTCATGCTATTGAAAACAAAACACTGCGTAAGGAAAATTTAAAATTAAAGCGTAAGGTCGCTCAAAAATATACTATAGTTGGTGAGAGCGAACCGGTAATCAAGATGAAAGAAATGATATCCAAGGTGGCTCCAACAGACGCTCGTGTTCTCATTACCGGCGAAAATGGAACAGGGAAGGAGTTGGTTGCTCATCAGTTGCATCAGCAGAGTGATCGAAGTAAAGAAAACTTTATCGAGGTAAATTGCGCCGCTATTCCTTCTGAACTTATTGAAAGTGAGCTTTTTGGCCACGTAAAAGGGGCTTTTACTTCAGCAGTCAAAGACCGTTCAGGAAAGTTTGAGGCAGCCAATAAAGGGACTTTATTTTTAGACGAGATTGCTGATATGAGTCTAGCAGCTCAGGCTAAAGTATTGCGAGCACTTCAAGAAAAAAAGATTCAACGCGTTGGAAATGAAAAAGACATTAGCGTTGATGTAAGAGTCATTGCTGCTACCAATAAGGATTTGTTGAATGAGATCAAAGAAGGTCGATTTAGAGAAGATCTTTATCACCGCTTGGCCGTAATAATGATTCACGTCCCCTCTTTAGATGATAGAAAAGAGGACATCCCTTTACTGGTTTCACATTTTGTGGACTTGTTGTCTAAAGAACAAGGTCTTGAAAAAAAGTCATTTAGTGATGGAGCCTATTTCAAATTAAACGCTTACCCTTGGACGGGAAATGTCAGAGAGCTGCGCAATGTGGTTGAACGACTGTTAATACTTGGCGAAAATCCCATTAGCTCTGAAAATATTGTCCAATTTGCACCCAAATAAGATATTATGAAGAAGGTTATTTTACTTTTTATTTTCAGTTTGTCAGTGCAGCTAAATGCTCAATCTTCTGCTCATGAAGAGCAAATCAAAACGCTTTATCACAAGGCCTTAACTTCTGGAAAAGCGTATGATTGGCTGGACCATCTTTCTAATAAAATAGGTGGGCGTCTTTCGGGGTCTTTAAACGCAGAGCGAGCTGTAACATGGGGCAAAACCGAATTGGAAACCTTGGGATTAGATCGAGTGTATCTTCAAAAGGTCATGGTTCCCAAGTGGGTTAGAGGGACCTTTGAATATGCCAGTATAATTACAGGTCCTGGGATGAGTATGAATGTACCCGTATGTGCTTTAGGGGGGTCTATTGCTACGCCATCCTCCGGTTTACGGGCTGGAGTAGTTGAAGTTAAAAGCTTTGAAGAACTTGAAGCCTTAGGGGAGGAAAAAATAAAAGGAAATTTTGTCTTTTTTAACCGACCTATGCCTGCTGAATTGATCAATACCTTTGAGGCTTATTCCAAAACAGTCAACCAACGAACTCAAGGAGCAGCAAGAGCAGCACGCTTCGGTGCAGTTGGAGTTATTGTTCGTTCTATGAATTTACGTCTTGACGACTTTCCCCATACTGGAAGTATGCGTTACGGTGATTTACCCAATACTATGCGTATTCCTGCCGCTGCCATCAGTACTAATGGAGCTCAATTGCTCAGTTCCATGTTGGCATTAAACGACGACCTCAAGTTTTACCTTAAATTGGATTGTAAAAATTTTCCTGATGTACCCTCTCACAATGTTATAGGAGAGATTAAAGGGAGTGAATTTCCAGATGAAATTATCGTAGTGGGTGGACATCTCGATTCTTGGGATCTTGGTGATGGTTCTCATGACGATGGCGCTGGAATCGTTCAATCTATGGAGGTTTTAAGACTTTTTAAGGAAATGAATTACAAGCCCAAAAGAACCATTCGAGTAGTCTTGTATATGAATGAGGAAAATGGACTTCGTGGTGGAACAGCTTATGCGCAATATGCAAAGCGGAACAAAGAAAAACACATCTTTGCACTTGAATCTGATGCAGGTGGTTTTTCACCTCGAGGCTTTGTATTTGAAGCCACTAATTCACAATTTAAACAAATTGATAGTTGGAAACCTTATTTTAGACCCTACATGGCAGATCGCTTTGAACTGGGTGGGAGTGGAGCTGATATTGGTCCACTTCGGGATAATAAGGTTGTGCTTTCTGGTTTGCGACCCGACTCTCAGCGCTATTTTAATTTTCATCATGCTGCAAATGATACCTTTGACGCCATTAACAAACGTGAATTGGAACTGGGTGCAGCAGCTATGAGTAGTTTGGTCTATTTGGTAGATCAGTACGGTTTTTAATTTTTACCGTTAATGATTTCTAGCTTTTCTCAATACAACAAGGAATTTCGATACAATTTAACTCTAGCTTATCCTGTCATTATTGGGCTTTTGGGCCACACTTTTGTTCAGTTAGTTGATAACATCATGGTTGGCCAATTAGGAACTGCAGAACTCGCAGCTGTTTCTTTGGGGAATAGCTTCTTTTTTGTGGCCATGTCACTTGGTATTGGTTTTTCAACTGCAATCACTCCCTTGATGGCTGAGGCTGATGGAGCCAAAGATGTAGCTTCAGCTAGAAAAGTGTTTATACACGGACTGATGCTTTGTATCTTTTTGGGAATTTTATTGAGTGCAGCTGTGCTGTTTAGCAAACCTTTGCTTTATCAGATGGGACAACCAGAGGAAGTGGTGGAATTGGCTTATCCCTATTTGCAGTGGGTTGGTATTTCATTAGTACCCTTGATTTTTTTCCAAGGATTTAAGCAGTTTTCAGAGGGCTTGTCATATACGCGTCCCGCCATGTATGCTACTTTGATAGGAAATGTTATCAATATTATTTTAAATTATTTTTTAATTTTTGGTTTCTGGATATTTCCAAAATTAGGGGTAGAGGGAGCCGCAATTGGAAGTCTTTTTGCTCGGTGTTCCATGTTGCTCTTTATGGGCTTATATGTGAGATTTAGCTCAAAATTTGTGGCCTATGTGCAGCAAATCACTTTTCAAAAGCCTCAAATGAGTCTGTTTTGTAAAATTTTTAAACTGGGGTTTCCCTCAGCGCTGCAGATGTTTTTTGAAGTACTCTTCTTTACAGCAGCCATTTGGCTCTCTGGATTTTTAGGCAAAAATCCTCAGGCCGCAAACCAAATTGCACTCAACCTATCTTCCATGACTTTTATGTTTGCTATGGGCTTGGGGGTCACTGCAATGATCCGAGTAGGCAACCAAAAAGGAAGAAAAGACATCGTCCGATTGAGAGAGGTTGCGCACTCCATATTTATGCTCATTTTTATTTTTGATGTGATTTTTTGTCTGTTGTTTCTCTCCTTAAACGAACTGCTTCCTTGGATTTATTTAGACGGATCTAATCCTTTAGAATATACAAACGTTACAGAAGTTATTCAGATTGCCTCTAGCTTGCTTATTGTTTCTGCTTTTTTCCAGATTTCAGACGGTTTACAAGCCGTTGTCTTAGGTGCACTGAGAGGATTACAAGATGTGAATATCCCCGCTTGGATTACTTTTTTCTCTTACGGTATTTTTGGTTTTCCTATCGCATATTATCTCGGAATCCACACTGAGCTTGCAGCAATCGGGATATGGATAGGATTACTTTCAGGGCTTTCAGCCTCTGCATTATTACTTTTTATTCGATTTCGATATCTTACAAACAAATTAATATTCAATTGACTCATGGATTTACCAAAATTTCTCATTGCCGATAACTCTGAATTAGAAGATGCCTTATTTGTCATCCATACTGAATATCCGCGTTTTATTCTAAATGTATATAATGACGATATACATTGGCTTGAGGAGTTTGACAAGGAAGATGAAGCTGCTCTAAAATCAGAATCTCATGGTTTAATCGAAGCTGCTTTTAAATTTTACGATAAAGAGATGGAAAACTTAGCGTAAATGGAAGTTCTTTTATCTTGGGATAAAGCCTTATTCTTATGGCTAAACGGCTTAGGTACTCCATCCTTTGACTGGTTTTGGATGATGATGACTCATCGGGCTTCAAACATATTGGTCTATTTCGGACTTTGGTTGTTTTTTGGATTTAGATATTCCTGGAAAACAGCCGTTTACCTATTGCTCTTTGCGGGTCTTTTGGTATTTTGTACAGATCAGTTGACCAATTTATTTAAAGTTCAAGTCGGGAGATTACGCCCCTGCTATGATGAGGAAATTAAAACTTTAGTTCGTCTGGTTAAACCCAGCTGTGGAGGTCGTTATAGCTTTTTCTCAGGACATGCATCAAACTCCTTTGCACTCGCCGTTTTTTTTGGCCTGATTTTTAAGGAACCCTATCGTTTTTTACTACCAGCCCTTCTTTTTATAGCATTTTTGATCGCCTACAGTAGGGTCTATATAGGAGTTCATTTCCCAATGGATATTTTTGCAGGAGCTGTTGTTGGAAGTTTAATAGGCCTAGGAATCTTCCGTTTATGGAAACTTTTTAAGCTTCGTTTTTTAAGCTAAACTCAAATCGGGTTCGATGAGTGTATTCCTCATTGGCTTTGATTAAAGTCGAGGGAAATGTGGGAATGTTTGGTGAATTTGAGAATTTTTGAGTTTCAAAACAAATGGCTTCAAAATGGGGTGGGGTAAAGACTACAACTCCCGGTTGATCGGTAAGTGTTTTCATTACAATCCCAGTATCTTGGGAATACAATGAAGCGATCTCTTTTTTATTTTGGTTAACTACAAAATAATCGTCCAGCCGAATGTTGCCAATCGCCTTTTCTTCTCTAAAGTCAAATGTACTGTTCTCCACAGCAAGCTTTTTCCCCGTTGGAACTAGACTTTCTTTTAACTCTAAAAAATGATCTGCGTCTATTCTAAGCTGTTGACTTCCTATGCTGTTGGAGGGGTTTAAATTAAAGTATGCGTGATTGGTCAGATTGATATGAGTAGTTTCAGAAGGCGCAGCATGATATTCAATACCTAAACTAGAGCCGTCTAAACGGTAACTTACACGAGCATGAACCGTACCGATAAACCCACTACTTCCGTCGGGACATTGATATTCAAAAGTAATACTGTGATTGTTTTCTTGAGCAAGCGGAGTCCATTGCTTTTTGTGCCACCCACTGCTTCCACTGTGGAGTAATACTCCATCCTTATGTTCAATTTCGATTGGTGTTCCTTCTATTTGAATTGGGTTTTCAAGACGTCCAGCAAAACGCCCTACAACAGCCCCTCTTACCCAGTCATCCGTCAAATAGTCTTGAGGTTGATCCAAACCCATGATGAGGTTTGTAGGCACTCCATTTTTATCCTTAAACCAAAGCTGGTGGAGTATCGCCCCATAGTCTAGGAATACTGCTTTGAGGTGTTCATTTTCAATAGAGAAGCTATTCAAATCCTAATGGTCTTCTTTTAATAATTCTGGATATAAATTTTGAAATTTCCTCAGTCTTGGAATAGAAACTTGCCTTACGTACTGATTATTAGGATTGTTTTTTTCATAATCTTGATGGTACTCTTCGGCATAGTAAAACTTTTCTAAGGGTTTGATCTCTGTCACTATTTCACTTGAAAAAATCTCTTTATCTTGAAGTAAGCCTATGTAGTTTTGGATGATTTCTCGTTCTTGATCGGAAGTGTGAAAGGCGATAGAGCGGTATTGAGAACCGTAATCCGGGCCCTGTCTGTTGGGCGTAGTGGGGTCGTGTGATCCAAAAAACACCTGTACCAGCGTTCCAAAGCTGACGATTTCGGGATCGTAAATGACCTCTACCGCCTCAGCATGACCGGTGCGTCCTGTACCTATTTGGTTGTAGTTTGGATTTTTTGTAAAGCCTCCAGCATATCCTGAATAAACTTCTTGTACCCCGCGAACACTTTCATATATGGCTTCAACACACCAAAAACATCCCGAAGCAAAGTAAGCTTTTTTATAACCGTCTTGGACCTCAGTTTGAGGTTCCCATACAAGCTGGTTGTTATCGACAGGTGGAGTGCTGGAAATACAGGTTTGAAGACTTAAGACCAAGGCAAATACAGTAAGTGTTTTCATAGTTTTGTAAAATAGAATACAAAGATACTATAATCAAATTGACTGGAACTTGGGGGAAGGCGCATTCACTTTTCTTTAACTGCTAACGGTTGGTGGCATGAAACTTCTCGCATCTTTCAAACAAGGAAGCTGTTTTATTAAATATTATTTCGTTTTTTACTATTGTTTAAAATAACAATTAAAACTGATAGCTTATACCTGCACTTAGAATGCCTTTATAGCCAAAACCGAGTTCCAAAAAACCAGCCAGTTTTTTTCCTACTCTTAAGCCTAACGCAGTAACTTTATAGTTAAAATAACTACTGTTATCGTGAATGCTTGTTTCTTTAGTATTATTCGGGTCAAACTCACCTTTAGTAAGGGTAATTCCAGCACCCAAGCCAGAATAAATTTGGAAACTAGGATTTGAAATGTACCTATAATCACTTTCTATGGCAAAGGTCAGGGCTCTGTTTTTTTGCTCACCAATTACTGCATTATTGACGCTGATATCTTGTGTAGTGTCACTGAATCCAGTTGTAGCACCAAGCATCCATTTATTTTCAATGGCAGATTTATAGTTTATATGTATTGCTCCTGTACTTTTTAGGTTTGATGCACTAATAATACCCAAAGAGACTGGATAAAGCAAAATTTCTGTGAAGGCATCTATAATTTCCGGGGTAGAAGCCATTCCATACCCCACGTTTATCTGGCTTGTTCCTTTTTCTTGAGCATTTACTACAAACGCTCCAAAAATAATTGTTACAAATAATATTGAATTTTTCATTTTCTTCGATTTGGGTCTAAGTGATATAAGACTAAAAAATAATTATTGGTTAGCAAACACCGAATTAACTGTTTTATTGCTATTTATAAATTAGTGCTATACTGTCTTTATACCAAGTTCAGTCAAAAAGACAAATAAAGCTCACTACTTTATAATGCAAGAGAATGGTTATAATAAGAGTTGTTTGGTTTAAAAACTAGGATAAAAAAAACCCTCACTAAGGCGGGTATAGTATTGTCAAGAGTCGTTTTACCCCAGGATTTGAGCAACCAAATAGTCGCCAACTTCTGAGGTGGAATTTCCTTTTTGACCGTTTTCTTTTAAATCTTCAGTAACAACTCCCTCAGCAAGCGATGCATCTACAACCTTACGGATGAGGGCGCCTTCTTCAATCAATCCAAAACTCATTTCAAACATCATAGCAGCTGATAAAACAGTCGCAAGTGGATTGGCAATTCCCAAGCCTGTAGCCTGAGGAAAAGAACCGTGTATGGGTTCGTAAAGGGCATTTTCTGTACCTACAGAAGCAGAAGGCATCAAGCCCATTGAACCTGAAATCACGGAGGCTTCATCGGTTAAAATATCTCCAAAAAGGTTTTCAGTAATCAAAACATCATAACTGTTTGGCCATTGAACTAAACGCATGGCTACTGCATCTACAAATTCATAACTGACTTCCACTTCGGGGTATTTTTTTTCCATGGCTTGAACTGTTTCTCTCCACAATCGAGAGCTTTCCAAGACATTGGCTTTATCTACACAACAGAGTTTTTTGGATCGGGTCATGGCGAGTTCAAAGCCTTTTTTAGCCAAACGCTGAATTTCTTCCCGTTTATAAGTACAGGTGTCAAAAGCGGTATTTCCATCATCGAGTCTTCCGCGTTCTCCAAAGTAAATTCCTCCGGTGAGTTCTCTTAAAAAGACCAAGTCGGTTCCTTCAATACGTTCTTGCTTTAAAGGAGACTTGTCGAGTAGGGAAGGGAAGGTAAAAGTTGGTCTGACATTGGCAAAGATCCCAAGTTTTTGTCGCATTTTTAATAGTCCTTGTTCGGGACGGACTTTTGCAGAGGGGTCGTTATCAAATCGCGGATGTCCAATTGCTCCAAACAGAACGGCATCAGCTCCTAAGCAAACCTGATGGGTTTCTTCTGGATACGGATCGCCAACGGCGTCGATGGCTGCTGCTCCAGTTAAGGCTGGTGTCCAGCTGATGCTGTGATTAAATTTTGTTGCGATGGCATCGGATACTTTTACAGCTTGTTCGATGACTTCTGGTCCTATACCGTCTCCAGCTAAAAGGGCAATTTTTAAATCCATTGATTCTTATTTTATATGATATTGAGCATTTTTTCCGTCGCCTTTATGGCTGATACAGTTTGGTCTGAATCCAAGCCTCGGGTGGTAAATTCTTTATTTTTTGATTTCCAGGTAATCGTAGTTTCACAGAGAGCATCTGAATTACTTCCAGGGGGGATTCTGACAGCATAATCAATCAAGTTGGGTAACTTCAGCTTTTGCTTGTCGTATATTTTGTGAAGCGCATTCCAAAAAGCATCGTATTGACCATCACCTGATGAATTTTCTTCAAATAGCTGTCCATTGATTTCAATGGATACACTGGTAGTAGGGCTCAGCCCTTTTGAATGGGTTAAAACATAGGATTGAATCTTTACCTTATCGGGTAGGTTGTTACCCAGTACATCAGAAATGATAAAGGGTAAATCTTCTGCAGTTACCCGCTCCTTTTTATCTCCTAACTCAATAATTCGAGTCGTAACTTTTTTTAATTCTTCATTATTTAGGGTGAGTCCCAGTTGCTGAAGATTTTTTTGAATGTTGGCTTTACCTGAGGTTTTCCCCAAGGCATACTTTCGTTTTCTACCAAAACGCTCAGGGAGTAATTGATTGAAATAAAGGTTTTTTTTGTTGTCTCCATCAGCATGTATCCCTGCAGTTTGGGTAAAGACATTTTCACCTACTATGGGTTTGTTTGCCGGGATACGAAAACCGGTAAAAGTGGCCACCAATTTGCTTACTTGGTGTAAGGCATTTTCGTTTATATTAATTGCTGTGTCAGGGAGGAAGTCATTGATGACTGCCACTACACTAGCCAAGGGTGCATTTCCTGCGCGTTCCCCCATACCGTTTACTGTGAGGTGCAATCCGTTGACCCCAGCTTTGACAGCCTCAATGGCATTGGCTACACTTAAATCGTAATCGTTGTGACCGTGAAAATCAAATCGAATGTTTGGATAGCGTTTGATGATTTTATTGAGGTATTCGGCTGTTTTCTCAGGGGTTAAGACTCCAAGGGTATCGGGTAGCAATATTCGCTCAATGGGTTGAGTGGCTAAAAAGTCAAGGTACTCAAAGACATAGTCTTCTGAATTTTGCATGCCATTACTCCAATCTTCTAAATATATATTGGTCTTAAAGCCTTCTTTTTCAGCTTCTTTGATACTGATGCTGATATTTTTAAAATGTTGTTCAGGGGTTTGATTCAGCTGATGTTTTAGATGATTCATGGAACCTTTGGTCAATAGATTTTGAACCTGGGCTCCTGCCTCTTTCATCCATTGGATGGATACTCCATTATCGACAAAAGTTAAAACCTCTATGGCTTCTATAAGCCCTTGACTTGACGCCCAAGAGGTTATTTCTTTGACTGCATTAAACTCGCCGTCTGATACTCTTGCTGAGGCAATCTCGATGCGATCTACTTTTAACTCTTGTAATAATAATTTAGCAAGGGTTAATTTTTCTAGAGAGGTAAACGAAACCCCTGAGGTCTGTTCACCATCTCTAAGAGTAGTATCCATGATTTCGAGCGCTCTTCTCATAGTTCGGATTGCTTAAAGAGGAGTATTGGCTGCAAAGGTTTGAATTTCCGCTTTGATATTGTTTAAATAGTCAATATCGTCATAGCCATTAAGCATATTTTCTTTTTTGTAACTGTTGATCTCAAAACTTTCAGAACCCAAGGCTGCGCCTAAACTGATTTTTTGGTTGGGTAAATCTACTGTCAGCTTGGTGTTTGGATCTTTTTCAACAGCCTCAAATATTTGAGCGAGAAAATTTGCAGAAACTTGAACGGGCAGGACTCCGATATTAAGGCAATTATTTCGAAATATATCGGCAAAAAAGCTAGATACTACGCATCTAAAACCGAAGTCATAAATTGCCCATGCAGCGTGTTCTCTGGAAGAGCCAGAACCAAAGTTATGACCTCCTACCAATATTTTTCCCGAATAGGTTGCATCGTTAAGCACAAAATCGGTCTTTGGAGTATCGTCTTGATTGAATCTCCAATCGCGGAATAGATTGTCTCCAAAACCTTTTCTTTCAGTCGCTTTAAGAAAACGAGCAGGGATAATTTGATCCGTATCTACATTTTCAATAGGGAGGGGTACGGCTGTACTTGTTAGTATGTTAAATGAATCGTATGCCATGAGTATTAGATTAAAGTTCTCGGATCAGTTATCTTACCTGTGATGGCTGCTGCTGCAGCGACCAATGGACTTGCGAGTAATGTTCGTGCTCCAGGTCCTTGGCGTCCTTCAAAATTTCTATTGGAAGTACTTACTGCATATTTTCCCGCAGGAATTTTGTCATTATTCATTGCTAAACATGCGGAACATCCGGGCTCTCGAAGTTTAAACTCTGCTGCTTCAAATACGTCTAAAAGGCCTTCTTCTTTGATGGCATTCAATACTTTATGTGATCCTGGAACCAGCCAAGCGGTTACGTTTTCCGCTCGTTTATGACCTTTGACGATACTGGCAAAAGCTCTAAAGTCTTCTATTCTTCCGTTGGTACAACTTCCAATAAAGACATAATCGATGGGTTTACCCACCATCTGTTCACCTTCTTTATAACCCATATACTCCAAAGACTTCTCATAAGTGGCCTTACCACCTTCAACTTCCGAGGCATTAGGAATGGCTTTAGTTATGCTCATACCCATACCTGGATTGGTTCCAAACGTAATCATCGGATCAATTTCAGCTCCGTCGTAGTTCAGTTCCTTGTCAAATACAGCATCTTCGTCTGTGTGGAGGGTTTTCCAATACGCCATGGCTTTATCCCAATCAGCTCCTTCAGGGGTAAATTCTCGGCCTTTGATGTAGTTAAATGTCTTTTCATCTGGAGCAATCATTCCACCACGAGCTCCCATTTCGATACTGAGGTTACAAACGGTCATTCGACCTTCCATGCTTAGTTGCTCAAATACTTCTCCTGCATATTCTACAAAATATCCTGTAGCTCCTGAGGTAGTGAGTTTAGAAATGATAAATAAGGCTACGTCTTTAGGTGTTACTCCCTTGTTGAGTGAACCGTTGATGGTAATCCTCATTTTTTTAGGTTTGGGCTGCATAATGCATTGAGACGCTAAAACCATTTCAACTTCTGAGGTTCCAATTCCAAAGGCAATGGCTCCAAAAGCTCCATGTGTTGAGGTGTGTGAATCACCACAAACAATAGTAGCACCCGGCTGTGTAATCCCGTATTCAGGTCCCACTACGTGAACAATACCATTTTTTTTATGGCCCAATCCCCAATAAGAAATACCGTGTTCATTCGCATTTTGCTCCAAGGCCTTGAGCTGATTCCTGGAAAGGGGGTCAGCAACTGGTAAATGTTGGTTGATGGTAGGGGTATTGTGGTCGGCTGTTGCGAATGTTCGCTCAGGATACAATACGGGTAGAGATCTGTTTTTTAAGCCCAAAAAAGCTACTGGGCTGGTTACTTCATGGACCATGTGTCGATCGATAAAAAGTACATCCGGTCCTTGGTCGATACTTCGCACCACGTGGGAATCCCAGACTTTATCAAATAGGGTTTGTTTCATAAAATGATATACTGTTTATATATTACTTGCTTCAATGATTTTGGGTAAATCCTCATCATTAATTTCTTTTTGCTGATCTGCAACGACTAGGAATTGTTCATAAACTTTATCCAATTGCAGCTTATTCAATTCGTAGCCGATATTTTTAGCTCGATAAGCCAAGGCTGCTCTTCCGCTTCGCGCCGTAAGAACAATTGAGGACTCTGTTACTCCCACATCTTTTGGATCGATAATTTCATAAGTCTCTCTCTTTTTGATTACACCATCTTGATGAATTCCAGAGGAGTGAGCAAATGCATTGGCACCTACAATGGCTTTGTTGGGCTGGACAGGCATGGCCATACTTTCAGAAACCAATTTACTGATGCCACTCAGCATTTTTGCTTGGATCCTTGTATCTAGGTTCAAATTGGGATGCTGGCGCAAGATCATTACTACTTCTTCCAAAGAAGTATTGCCCGCTCGTTCTCCAATACCGTTGATGGTACACTCTATCTGACGTGCACCGTTTTGTACTCCAGCGATGGAGTTGGCAGTAGCCAAGCCAAGGTCATTGTGGCAGTGACAGGATAAACGCGCCTTGTGGATTCCTTTGACGTTTTCCATCAAATACTTCATTTTGGCACCGTATTCGTCCGGTAAACAATATCCTGTGGTGTCAGGAATATTCAATACTGTTGCACCTGCCTTGATTACAGCTTCACATACTTTAGCAAGGAATTCGTTATCCGTTCTTCCTGCATCTTCAGCGTAAAACTCTACATCTTCAACATATGATTTGGCGTGCTTTACAGCGGCAACTGCGCGTTCTAAAACTTCCTCCGCAGTGGCGTTAAACTTATAACGCATATGACTTTCAGAGGTTCCGATACCTGTATGAATTCTGGAACGCTTTGCGTGTTTGATGGCTTCTGCGGCAACATCAATATCTCTTTTCACGGCTCTGGTGAGACCGCAAACACGAGCATTTTTTACTAATTTTGATATTTCTTCAACGGATTTAAAATCGCCGGGACTGGAAATTGGAAAGCCTGCCTCTAGCACATCAACCCCTAGATAATCAAGCTGCTCGGCGATGATAAGTTTAGTTTTGGAGTCCAACTTACAGCCCGGAACTTGTTCGCCGTCGCGTAGGGTAGTATCAAAAATTTCGACGTAATCCATTGATAAAAATCTGACTCGTTTTGTTTAATAACACGAATTTAAATTAAAACGCAAAATTGAGATAAAATCCTTACTTTTGTATTACAACATTCGACAGTATAAACTGTATTATAAAGTGCTAATAACTAGTAAATTGCATCAAAACCCATTACAATGACAAGTGAGCAGAAAGATAATTTGTTTGTTCTTGTGAAATCACTTACAAAGTCAGAAAAACGGCAGTTTAGGCTCTATGTAGGGAGGATGGGTTCAAATGAAGATTCAAAATTTTTGAATTTATTCCAATTGTTAGACAAAATGAATCGCTATGACGAAAAAGTGATTCTTAAAAAAGGGATAGTAACCAAACAGCAATTGTCGAATTTAAAGGCTCACCTGTACAAGCAGATATTGATCAGCTTGAGGATGAATCCCGTTCACAAAAATATCCGAATTCAAATTAGAGAACAGCTTGATTTTGCTACCATTCTCTATCAAAAGGGACTTTATAAGCAGAGTTTAAAGGTATTGGAAAAGGCTAAAATTTTAGCCCTTAAACACGAGGAAAAATACAGTGCTTATGATATCGTAGAGCTAGAGAAGGTAATTGAATCTCAATACATTACAAGAAGTTTGAGCAACCGAGCTGAAACTCTTATCTCCGAAGCCGATCAGTTGAGAATTCAAAATAATTTAGCCACTCAATTATCCAATTTGTCATTGCAATTATACGAGCGTCTTATAAAAGCCGGTTATGCAAAAAGCGATGAGGAATTTCGTGAAATCACCCAATTTTTTTATGAAAATTTACCCAAATTGGAATATGATGAATTGGGTTTTAGAGAAAAGCTATGGTACTACAAAGCTCATGTTTGGTATAGCTTTTTAACACAAGACTTTTTATCGACCTATCGCTATGCCTCTAAATGGGTTGAAATGTTTGATGAGTCTCCATCGATGATAGCCATTCACCCCGTATTTTATCTCAAAGGAAACAATTATTTGATGGAGAGTTTGGCATTGATAAAATACCCTTCAAAGTTTAAAGTGGTATTGCAACAGATGATCCTACGGACGAGCAGTGCTGAATTCCCTAAAAATGACAACCTAAAAGCTTTGAGTTTTCAATTTTACTATAGCAACAAACTCAACTTACATTTTTTAGAGGGTAGTTTTAACGAAGGAACTGTCGTTGTCCCTGAGATAAAGAAAGGGATAGAGGATTTTAAAAATCAAATTGACCCTCACCACATTATGATGTTTTACTACAAAATCGCTTGTGTGTATTTTGGAGCAGAAGATTATGAAAATTGCATCGTATATCTGGACAAGATTGTAAGCAATAAAAGTTTGAAAATGAGGGAAGATTTATTGTGTTTTTCACGAGTACTCAATCTTTTTGCTCACTACGAGGCAGGTTTTGACTACCACCTAGAAACTCATTTAAGAGAGACCTATAAGTTTTTGATTAAAATGAATGACTTGCACGAAGTTCAAAAGGCAATGATACGCTTTGTTAAGGGGCTTGGTGACATTTATCCTCATGATTTAAAACGAGCTTTTGAAGACTTGTACAACGAGTTAAAACAGTACGAAAATGATCCCTACGAGCGCCGTTCCTTTTTGTATTTAGACATATTATCGTGGCTGGAGAGCAAGATTAACAATGTTCCCATTGCCCAAGTCATCAAAAACAAAGCGACTCAACTCAATCGGAAAGAACGGCCTTCCATATCCCCACTCTCTGCGGATCTGAAGTAAAATCTAGTGCCTCTTTAGTAACGGGATGTTCAATTTCCAAACGACGCGCATGTAAACTGATACTGCCGTCCTTGTTGCTCCTTGGAGCTCCGTATTTTAAATCGCCCTGAATCGGAAAACCCGTTGCACTGAGTTGTGCCCTGATTTGGTGATGACGTCCTGTTTCCAAATTAATTTCTAAGAGACAATAGTGATCCAAATCTTTAACTCGTTGGTATTGAAGTTTGGCTAACTTACTATTGGGAACTTCTTTAATATGGGCTTTCGACTTATTTTGTTTGGTATTACGTGTCATCCAATGGCTTAGAGTTCCTTTTTGATCAGTAAACTCTTTGGTGACAATCGCCCAATAGGTTTTTTTGGGAATTCTGTTTTTAAATTGTTCGTTTAATCGACTTAAAGCTTTTGAGGTTTTTGCAAAAAGAACCACCCCACTAGTAGGTCGATCCAAACGGTGGACTACGCCAAGGTAAGCTGCACCTGGTTTGTTGTACTTTTTTTTTAAATACGCTTTGACACTTTCTGCTAAGGGGATATCTCCAGTTTGATCGCCCTGTACCAATTCCCCTGCTTTTTTAGTTATCACAATCAAGTGATTGTCTTCAAAAAGGATGCGCTCCTCCAAACTAAAATCTAATATTGTTCTTTATCGTTGGGGAAATTCAAGGACTTGACATCAGCACTGTATTGCCCAATAGCATCGTGCAATACCTGATCTAAGTCAAGGTATCGACGCAAAAAGCGAGGGCTAAATTCTTTGTTCATTCCCAGCATATCATGTAAAACCAATACCTGTCCGTCAACTAGATTTCCAGCACCGATACCGATAATTGGTATCGATATGGAGGTTGCGGCCTGACCCGCAAGGGCTGCAGGGACTTTTTCTAACACAATGCCAAAACAACCAATTTCTTCTAACATTTGAGTGTCTTTGAGCAGTTGAGCCGCTTCTTCTTCTTCCTCGGCTCGGACGGAATAGGTTCCGAATTTATAAATCGACTGAGGGGTCAATCCCAGGTGGCCCATTACGGGAATACCTGCTTGTAATATGCGTTCTATGGAATCCTTTACTTGTTCTCCACCTTCCAATTTGACAGCATGTGCTCCAGATTCTTTCATAATGCGTATGGCAGAACGCAAAGCTTCTTTTGAATCTGCCTGATAAGTTCCAAAGGGAAGATCAACAACCACTAATGCGCGTTCAACCGCACGAACGACACCACTGGCGTGATAGATCATTTGGTCTAAAGTAATGGGTAAAGTCGTTTCATGTCCTGCCATAACATTAGAAGCGGAATCGCCTACTAAAATGACATCAACACCAGCCTTGTCCACTATACCGCCTAAGGTATAATCGTAGGCAGTAAGCATGGAGATTTTTTCTCCACTGGCCTTCATTTCTTGCAAGGTTTTGGTTGTAACCCTTGCGTAAGTCTTCTTTGCTGAGGACATAATTTTTTTTCAAAAATAGTGTTTCTTTATTTAATCAATAATTAAGACCTGTGGTTTTTAAGCCCTTACTCCTTCCTTTATATTGGGTGCTGTACGTTTTTAGTATAAAGTGTAAACTGCCAAGCTGTCAGTATAATGTCTATGGCATAATGCTTGACTATTTAAAGAAAAATATTTGTAAACATCATGAGTAAAATAATTGGAATTGATTTAGGAACTACAAATTCATGCGTATCCGTAATGGAAGGAAATGAACCCGTAGTAATACCCAATTCTGAAGGTAAAAGAACAACACCCTCAGTAATTGCTTTTGTAGAAGGAGGAGAAATCAAAGTTGGCGATCCAGCAAAGCGTCAAGCGGTGACCAACCCAACGAAAACGATTGCTTCTATAAAAAGATTTATGGGAAATAAGTTTTCTGAGTCATCAAAAGAAGTAAAAAATGTAGCTTTTAAGGTTGTTAAAGGCGATAACGATACACCACGTGTCGATATTGACGGTCGCTTATATACTCCTCAAGAATTGTCAGCAATGATTCTACAAAAGATGAAAAAGACTGCTGAGGATTATTTAGGACAAGATGTGACTGAAGCTGTAATTACAGTTCCAGCCTATTTTAACGACTCCCAACGTCAGGCGACTAAGGAAGCTGGAGAAATTTCTGGTTTAAAAGTACAGCGTATCATAAATGAACCCACTGCTGCTGCATTAGCATACGGCTTGGACAAAGGAGGTAAAGATCAAAAAATTGCAGTATATGACCTTGGAGGGGGAACTTTTGATATCTCTATTCTAGAGTTGGGTGACGGAGTATTTGAAGTATTGTCCACAAACGGTGACACTCATCTCGGTGGAGACGACTTTGACCAAGTAATTATTGATTTCTTAGCAAATAAATTTATAAAAGACGAAGGGATTGATTTAAGAAAAGATCCCATGGCTTTACAGCGTCTTAAAGAAGCAGCTGAAAAAGCAAAAATTGAGCTTTCATCTTCAACTCAAACCGAAATCAACCTGCCCTATGTAACAGCAACTGACTCAGGACCAAAACACTTGGTAACAACACTTACCAGAGCCAACTTTGAGCAACTTGCTGACAGCTTGGTTAAGCGTTCCATGACGCCAGTCAAAAAAGCCTTAGATGATGCCGGTTTATCTAAATCTGATATCGATGAAGTAATACTTGTAGGAGGATCAACTCGAATCCCTGTGATTCAAGAAGAGGTTGAAAAGTTTTTTGGAAAGAAACCTTCCAAAGGAGTAAATCCAGATGAGGTTGTTGCCATTGGTGCAGCAATTCAAGGAGGTGTATTGACAGGTGATGTTAAAGATGTATTGTTATTGGATGTTACCCCACTTTCTTTGGGTATTGAAACCATGGGAGGCGTAATGACCAAACTTATTGAGTCCAACACCACCATCCCAACCAAAAAATCACAGATTTTCTCTACCGCTGCGGACAATCAGCCTTCAGTTGAGATCCACGTGCTTCAGGGAGAGCGATCAATGGCTACTGATAACAAAACCATCGGACGCTTCCACCTCGACGGTATTCCACCAGCACAACGAGGAACCCCTCAAATTGAAGTTACCTTTGATATCGATGCAAATGGAATCATCAAAGTAAGTGCTTTGGATAAAGCGACTAATAAGTCACAAGACATTCGAATTGAGGCTTCTTCTGGTTTGACAGAGGAAGAAATCGAAAAGATGAAGCAAGAAGCTGAAGCCAACGCTGACGCCGATCAAAAAGCCAAAGAGCAAGTTGATAAACTCAACAGTGCCGATCAAATGATATTCCAAACGGAAAAGCAATTGACAGAATTTGGAGAAAAGCTATCTGATGACAAAAAAGCACCAATTGAAACGGCTTTGGCTGATTTGAAAAAAGCACATGAATCCAAAGATTTAGATGCGATTGACAAAACTCTTGAAGCCATTAATGAAGCTTGGAAAAATGCTTCAGAAGAAATGTACAAGGCACAAGCGGAAGCTGGTGGAGCTGACCCTACTGGGGAGGCACAGCCCGATGCTAAAGCCGATGCCTCTGGAGGAGATGACGTCCAAGACGTTGACTTTGAAGAAGTAAAATAAACCACACTCATAGTGTAACCTTAAAACCTCCTGCTTACCACGGGAGGTTTTCTTATTTTAGCAAAAAAACAGCATGGACAAGAAAGAAATACTAAAACTGACCAATGCCATTTGTAAAAACACTCTGATGGAAACTTTGGAGATTGAATATACCGATTTAGGTGAGGATTATCTGACTGCCCGCATGCCTGTTAGCCCTAAAGTTTACCAACCCGATGGGGTGCTTCACGGTGGCGCTACTGCAGCATTAGCCGAAAGTGTAGGGAGTGCAGCTGTTTTTGTATTAAATAAAAACCCAAAAGCCATTGTTCGGGGGATTGAAATTTCTGCCAATCATCTCAAAAGTGTTCAATCAGGTTATGTACATGCAACAGCACGACCCATCAATTTAGGAAAGACCATACAGCTTTGGGAGGTTAAGGTAGAAGACGATAATCAACAATTGATATCGATATGTAAATTAACAACCTATACCCGCTACAAAGAGTAATGGATACACTTCTTGTCCAAAAACTTATAGAACTATGGGAGGCAGATAGTCCCTTTGTTTGTTTTCGTCTTCCAAATGAAAATCAAATATCCCTATACTATCAAAAAGACAATGAACTGCATCATACTGAAGATTTAAATTGCAGTGGCTTTTTGATGGCACCTTTTGACAAGAATGCCAAGGTTCCCTTTATTCCTGATCAATACGCCGAAAGATTTGAGTATAAAAGGGTAATTTCACCTGCTCCTTCTTCTCCAGAGCTCGATCTAAAGCCAAGCAACAAAGAGTTTTTTATCGATTTAGTAAGCAAGGCGCTGGATGCGATTGAAAAAGGCCAGTTAAAAAAAGTGGTGCTTTCTCAAACCCAGGTGGTGAAGAGCAGTAGGGGAATCGTCCCTGTGTTTCAAGATATTTTGAATAGTTATCCCTTGGCTATGGTTTATTTGTGGCATCACCCTCTTGTAGGGACATGGTTTGGTGCCAGTCCAGAGCAATTCATCAACAGTCAAAAGGATAGTACACAAACTGTAGCTTTAGCTGGAACTCAAGCATGGGATGAACTTCATCCGCCTTCTTGGTCAACAAAAGAAATCGAAGAGCAAGAGTTGGTTGCCATACAGGTAGAGGAGGATTTAAGTTCTCTATTTCCTAAAAATCAAATCAAAAAAAGTGGAACGTCAAATCAGCGCGCAGGGAATTTAGTACATCTGTGTACCCATTTTCAATTTCCAAAGCTCAACGGCAACTTATTAGAGGTCGCTAAGGCTTTGCACCCCACACCAGCCGTTGGAGGGGTTCCAAAGACAGCAGCGCAGGATTTTATTCAGACTCATGAAGCTTACGACAGAAGTTTTTACACTGGATTTTTAGGCCCAACCTCTTCTAATGCCTCTCAATTGTTTGTCAATTTGCGTTGTGCCCGATGGTCGGCTCAAGCCGTTACTCTCTATATAGGTGCGGGCATCACTTCCGGTAGTGAACCTGAAAAAGAATGGCAAGAAACCTTGCGAAAAGCAAAAACACTGGCTAGCGTACTTTAAAGCACTATCAACCCTATTGCTTATGAGTTGTGTTTTGTACTTTTGTTGCCCATGAAACAGCACAGCTATCCGTCTATACCTCTTGCGCAAACTGTGGTTCGACTATGCGAACGTTATGGAATTGAGCGTGTTGTCATCAGTGCAGGCTCCCGAAATGCACCTTTAACCAATGGATTTGTCAATCATACTTTTTTTAAAACCTATAGCGTTGTGGACGAACGTGCCGCAGCTTTTTTTGCGTTAGGGATAGCACAACAACTTAAAAAACCTGTAGCCATAGTCTGTACTTCAGGCTCAGCATTACTGAACTTTTATCCCGCTATTGCAGAAGCTTATTACAGTGATATTCCCTTGGTAGTGTTTTCTGCAGATCGAATGCCTCATAGAATTGATATTGGCGACGGTCAGACCATCCGTCAAACAGGAGTATTTGAACCCCATCTAGAAGCTGCAGCTGTTTTAAAGCCGGATGTAATTCACGCTACAGCTACTATATTGGAAAACCCAATGCAAAAGTTACTTCCTAAAAAGGCAAGTAAACAAGATGTTGAGGATATACAAAAAGAACATCAGCAGCACAACGAAGAAGAAATTGCTCGAGTATTACAGCAGTCAATTCTGGGTCAGGGCCCGGTTCATCTGAATATCCCTATGGAAGAACCTCTGTATGGAATGACGGATCAACTTATCCCTTTAGCTGAATCTAAACCGAATATTACAGCGTCTTATCCGATTCCAAATGACTTTGACAAGCTTAAAAATCTTTGGCATCGAGCTGCTAAAAAGTGGGTTATTATCGGACAACAACCACCTTGTGAACTCTCCCAAGACTTGATTGATCAACTTTGTGAAGATCCAACGGTGGTTGTATTTACAGAAACAACCTCTAACATCAGTCATCCGAGACTGATTCATTCTATTGATACCCTCATGGCTCCCCTCGAACAGTCAGAAGGGCGCTTTGACGAGCAAATTGCTCCAGAACTTCTTTTGAGCTTTGGTGGGATGGTGGTTTCTAAAAAAATTAAATTTTTCCTTCGTAAGTACCGCCCCCAAAACCACTGGCATGTGGATGTTAAAAAAGCCTACAATACCTATTATTGCTTGGACTGCTTTATTAAAACCAAACCCCAACAATTTTTAGAGGCACTTTATTCGAAGCCCTTTGAAAAATCGAACAGTCCATTTCAAGCTGAGGTTTTGAAAATTTATAATGATTTTAAATCTCAGGGACTTGACTATCTGTCCAAGCTTCCATTTTCAGATCTTTCTGTATTTCAATTTCTCTCTCAAAACTTACCTTCTTCAATCCATATTCAATTGGCGAATAGTTCCTCCATCCGTTATGCGCAACTATTTGATTGGGCTAGGGATATTGAATTTTATTGCAATAGAGGAACCAGCGGAATAGACGGCAGTACGGCTACAGCTGTAGGTGCAGCTCAAGTGAATCAATTACCCACAGTTTTGATTACTGGTGACCTCAGCTTTTTTTATGATGTCAACGGGCTGTGGAATGAAGCGATTCCCAATAACTTTAAGATTATTTTGATCAACAATCAAGGGGGAGGAATTTTTAGAATCTTACCCGGTACTAAAGATACGCCTGACTACGACCGCTATTTTGAAACCATACATACACGCGACGCCAAATACATTGCCAAAGCCTTTAATTTGGGATACCAAAAGTTAAACTCCCAGAGAGGATTAAAACGAAAGTTTTCCAGATTTTTAAAAGCCAACCACAAACCCCAGATTTTGGAAATCCAAACACCCCGAAAACAAAACGACAGCGTCTTATTGGATTATTTTAAGTGGATGGCAACAAGTAAATAATGTATTTTCTTAATTATTGAATTCCCCAAAAACCATTCTTATTGCTCATAAATAAATCTGTATTTTTGTTAAAAATATTTGAATATGAGAAGTTGGGAATCCCTAGGAACATATAGTGACATCCTATTTGAGTTTTGCGAAGGAGTTGCAAAAATTACAATCAATCGCCCCGAAGTTTACAATGCCTTTCGTCCTGAGACCAACGTTCAAATGTTGGAAGCCATGGAAGTCTGTCGCGAGCGAAACGATATTGACATAGTAGTACTCACAGGTATAGGAGAAAAAGCTTTTTGTAGTGGAGGAGATCAAAACGTAAAAGGAGTAGGGGGCTATGTTGGAGAAGACGGTGTGCCTAGACTCAACGTTTTAGACTTACACAAACGCATACGTGAACTTCCCAAGCCTGTTATAGCGATGGTCAATGGCTATGCCATTGGCGGAGGACACGTACTCCACGTTGTTTGTGATTTGACAATTGCCAGTGAGAATGCTCTATTTGGACAAACAGGACCCAAGGTTGGAAGTTTTGACGGAGGTTTTGGTTCATCTTATTTAGCGCGTCATGTAGGGCAGAAAAAAGCGAGAGAGATCTGGTTTTTATGCCAGCAATATTCAGCTCAAGAAGCCTTAGACATGGGTATGGTCAATAAAGTAGTTCCTTTGGAAAATCTTGAGGACACGGTTATGGAATGGTGTCAGATCATGCAGCAGCGCAGTCCTTTAGCACTTCGTATGATTAAGAGAAGTCTGAATGCAGAATTGGATGGTCAGCACGGATTAATGCAGTTGGCAGGTGATGCTACCCTGATGTATTATTTGATGGAAGAAGCTCAGGAAGGAAAACAAGCTTTTTTAGAAAAGCGACCCCCCAACTTTAAGAAATACCCCAAATTCCCCTAATGCCATTTGATAAAACAAAGGTTTGGATTCGTGCAGCACGCCTACGTACCTTACCACTTTCCATTTCGGGTATCGTAGTTGGGAATGCACTTTGTGTGCAAACAGCTGAGTTTTCTTGGCTTTTATTTACACTGATGTTACTTACTGCCATAGCCTTTCAAATTGTGTCTAATTTCGCCAACGATTACGGCGATGGGGTCAAGGGTACAGACAACAAAGACCGCATTGGCCCGCAAAGAGTACTTCAGTCGGGTTTGTTGAGTAGGCAAGCACTTAAAAAAGGGGTTATTTGGTGCGCTGTAGTGGCTATGTTACTCGCCTTAGTATTGATTGTTACCGCTTTTGGAAGTGATTCCTGGATCTATTTCCTTATTTTTTTGGGATTAGCCATTCTCAGTGTTTGGGCAGCCATCTCCTATACAGTAGGAGAGCGGGCTTATGGATACCGCGGTTTGGGCGACCTGTTTGTATTTGTTTTTTTTGGTTTAGTGAGTGTACTAGGTGCATATTTTCTCCAGCTCAAAGTTATTTCTCTAACAGCCACAGCCATGGCCTTGGTAATGGGTTTGCTGTCAGTCGCAGTCTTGAATTTGAACAATATGCGCGATCGAGAAAGTGATGCTACTGTGGGTAAGCGAACTTTAGCCGTTATATTGGGTGCAATGGGAGCAAAATACTATCACTACTTTTTAATCTTAAGTGCTACGGGAATTTTAATTATCTTTTTTATTCAGCAAACGCTATCTTATAATTGGTTAATCCTAGTGGGATTGATTCCATTATTCATTCATTTAGGAACTGTAATCAAGAATAAAGACCCTAAAACACTAGACCCTGAATTGAAAAAAGTCGCCTTGACGACTTTTGGTCTAGCAGTATTAATATTTATTAGCTTTTCTTTGAGTTGATGCAAGCAACATTTAAAAAGCACCGTTTAGAATTTAAAAGGCCAAGTGGTACCTCCAGAGGGGTACTTAGGTCTAAAGACAGTTGGTTTTTAGTCCTCAAAGAAGAAGGAAAAACCGCCATAGGCGAATGCAGCTTGCTTGAAGGTTTGAGTCCTGATGATCCGCTGCAAATCGAAAGCCTTTTAAAATTACTTTGTACAGCTTTAGAAAAAGGGACTGAATTACCCGACTTAAGTATGTGGCCAGCTGTTCAGATGGGCTTAGAAACAGCATTGCTTTCGCTCAAGTCAGCGGATGGTTTCACTTTATTTCCTTCAGAATTTACCAGGGGTACTGAACAAATACCCATTAACGGTTTGGTGTGGATGGGTGATTTTGATTTTATGAATGAGCAGATCAAGGATTTATTGAAACGTGGTTTTGGATGTATAAAGATGAAAATTGGAGCTCTTGATTTTGAATCTGAATTGAAGCTTTTAGCACAACTTAGAAAGGAATATAAAGAAAGTGAAATCACCATAAGGGTAGATGCCAACGGCGCATTTAAGCCTACTGAAGCACTTGAAAAACTTAAGCGACTTAGCGCATACCAAGTCCACTCCATAGAGCAACCAATTGCGGTAAATCAATGGGCTTCTATGGCTGAGTTGTGCTTAAAAACACCACTACCCATCGCTTTAGATGAAGAGTTAATCGGACCTTACAATGCAATTGAAAAGCAAAACTTAATTTCACAAATCAAGCCTCAATACCTGATTCTAAAGCCCAGTTTGTTAGGAGGCTTTCAGCAATCTGAAGCATGGATTGATGCAGCTCAAAAAGCGGGAATCGATTGGTGGGTAACTTCTGCTTTGGAAAGTAATATAGGCCTTAATGCCATAGCCCAGTGGACCTATAGTTTGGAGGTTAGTTTGCATCAAGGTCTTGGTACTGGATCCTTATTTACAAACAATATTGAGAGTCCTTTGATTATTGAAAAAGGTTGTTTGGGTATAAATAATTCAATAACTTGGTCTTCAATTTAAACTGAATGTTTCTAAAGCAGGCGCTCCACTACAACAATCCCTTTTGGATGTACCTTTTGGGGTCATTTGTCATCATCATATTCAACGTTTTGGGGCAGTTACCACTGACTTATGCCATTATGCAAGAGGGTGTTGTTAGTCCAGGGGGTGATCCCATGGAAATGATGCGAAATATTGATAAAAATCTGCAATTATTTCTGCTTTTAATCCCCTTTGCAATTGGTTTTTTAGGACTTTGGTTGGTAGTTCAAAAGCTGCACGAACGTTCACTTATCAGCATTACAACTTCTAGAGAAAAAGTAGATTGGAACAGAACTTTATTCGCTTTTTTAATTTGGTCTGGGGTAACGGTTTTACTCGTAGCTGTCGATTATACTATTAGTCCAGATTCTTATGAATGGAATTTTAACCTAAAACGTTTTGCTGTGCTTTTTGTTATCGGAGTACTTTTGATTCCAATACAAACGAGTTTGGAGGAATACATTTTTAGGGGGTATTTGATGCAAGGTTTTGGAGGACTTTTTAAAAATACATGGGCGCCTCTTGTCTTGACCTCTCTGATTTTTGGCTGTCTCCACCTCTTTAATCCAGAGGTAGAGAAATTGGGCTATGGAATTCTAGTTTATTATATAGGGACAGGACTCTTTTTGGGGATTATGACCCTTATGGATGAAGGTATTGAACTGGCATTGGGCTTTCACGCAGCAAATAATTTGGTTACTGCTCTTCTAGTCACCTCTTCTTGGACTGCTTTTCAAACGGAGTCTGTACTGATTGATGTTTCAGAACCCTCTTTAGGAGCAGAGTTAATAGTTTCATTACTTTTGTTTTATCCTTTATTTCTGTTGTTGATGTCCAAAAAGTACGGTTGGAGCCATTGGAAATCCAAACTCATTTCAAAATTTTAAAATGCAAATACCACATTACACCAAAATTCACAACCGCTTTTTACTCAATGGTTTTTCTTATGACCGGGAGGGATTAAAGCAAGTTGCTTATAGTTTTATCAAGGAAGGAGATCGCTATGAGCAATATATGGGTGATTTTCTTATGGATTGGTTGGATCATTCGGAGACTATTGATTTGGTCACTTCAGGAACCACAGCTTCTCCCAAGAGAATAAGGTTTCACAAGCAGGCTCTGGTAAATAGCGCCATAGCTACGGGAGAATTTTTTAATGTCAGCGTAGGTGATCGCGCTTTACATTGTTTACCCTCAAATTTTATTGCAGGTAAAATGATGCTTATACGGGCCTTAATTCTCGGTCTTTCATTGGATTTGATTTCCCCTTCTAGAAGGCCCTTTCACAAAAACGACAAATCCTATGATTTTGTTGCGATGACTCCCATGCAAGCCTTTCATTCTTTGGATAAAATGAATCAGATCAAAACCTTGATCGTGGGTGGGGCATTTGTCTCAAAGTCTTTACAGCAAGCCTTATTAAAAACGAAGGTCAATGCATTTGAAACCTATGGTATGACGGAAACACTCTCACATATTGCGGTTCGGACAATGAAGGATCCCACTTCCGAATTTCGATGTTTACCACATGTAGCAATCTCTCAAGATGATAGGGGTTGTCTGATTGCCAGTTCAGAACTCCTTCAAGTTGATCAGTTTGTGACCAATGATGCTATAGAAATTTTAGATAAAGAATGCTTTCGTCTTATTGGAAGAGTAGATGAAGTCATCAATTCAGGCGGGGTTAAGTTGCATCCACAGCAAATTGAGCGAAAACTATCTGAGTTATTGTCAACTCACTTTTTTATTGGAGGAATTAATGATAAAGAACTGGGAGAAAAAGTAGTTTTAGCCTTGCGGTATTCTAAAACCTTAAATGTTCAATCTATTATTGACAAAATCAAATCATTTGATCGATTGGAGTCTTATGAATTCCCAAAAACGATCTTGGTATTCCCTGACTTTGTTGAAACAGACAGCGGAAAAATCAAAAGAAAACAAACATTGGCCATTGAGCCACTCGAAGTTTTAGACCTGTAAGACTCCCATATTGAATTTTTCCTCTGCAGGCGACTCGTCAGCAGCTTCAATTCCTGTACTTATCCACTTTCTTGTTTCTACTGGATCAATTACGGCGTCAACCCAGAGTTGGGAGGCAGCATATAAGATTTCTGTCTTTTCTTCATAACGGGATTGAATTTCTTTTTTCAAATCCTCTTCTTTTTGTGCTTGTACTTTTTTATCTCCTTTTTTAGAGGTGGCTTTTTCGATTTGTAATAGCACATTTGAGGCCTGTACCCCACCCATAACTGCGATTTTTGCTGTTGGCCAAGCGACCATAAATCGTGGATCGAATGAGCGCCCACACATGGCATAATTCCCAGCTCCAAAAGAATTACCCACAACTACTGTAAACTTAGGAACAACCGAATTGGCAACTGCATTGACCATTTTGGCACCGTCTTTTATGATACCGCCATGCTCTGCCTTGCTACCCACCATAAATCCAGTGACGTCTTGAAGGAATAGGAGGGGAATATTACGCTGGTTACAATTGGCTATAAAGCGGGTTGCTTTGTCTGCAGCATCGCCGTAAATAACTCCGCCAAATTGCATTTCTCCAGTTTTACTTTTGACTATTTTTCGTTGATTTGCAACTATTCCAACGGACCAACCGTCTATTTTAGCATAGGAGGTAATCAGGGTTTGTCCGTATTCTTTTTTATACTCATCCATGGAGTTGGCATCAACCAAATGTTCTAAAAGCTTGTAAGTGTCATACGGTTGATTACGAACTTTGGGGAGGCAGCCGTAAATTTCATCAAGGGGAGCTGAGGGCAATTGAGGTTCAGATCGTTTAAACCCAGCTTTGGGTCTATATCCAATCTTATCAACCAAACTTCTGATTTTATTAAGCGCTGCTTCATCGTCTTTGACTTTGTAATCGGTAACTCCGCTGATGCCACTATGGGTATCTGCACCTCCAAGGGTTTCATTATCGATATCTTCACCTATGGCAGCTTTGACCAAATAGCTTCCCGCCAAAAATATACTTCCCGTTTTTTCAACTATGATGGACTCGTCAGACATTATGGGTAGGTAAGCTCCTCCCGCTACACAGCTTCCCATAATAGCAGCGATTTGTAGAATTCCCATACTGCTCATACGGGCATTGTTTCTGAAAATTCGACCAAAATCTTCCTTATCAGCAAAAATTTGATCTTGTAAGGGTAGGAAGATGCCTGCACTATCCACTAGGTAGATGATGGGGATGCGGTTTTGCATGGCGATTTCTTGTGCTCTTAAATTCTTTTTGGCAGTCATTGGAAACCATGCCCCAGCTTTGACGGTGGCATCGTTAGCGACAATAACGCAAGATTTACCCGCAACTTTTCCAATTACGACTACCACCCCCGCAGAAGGACAGCCGCCGTATTCACTGTACATGTTTTCTGCGGCAAGGACACCTATTTCTAAAACTTCATCAGGATTGTCAACCAAAAGGTTGATTCGCTTTCTAGCACTTAGTTTTCCTTTTTCTTCGAGTTTTTTTAGGCGATCTTTTCCACCTCCAAGCTTGTTTTTTCGAACCTTGGCCTCCAGTGTAGCCCAAGCCATTTTAATAGCATCTTTGTTTTTTTCTTCTTCTAGTTTCATTCGAATGGGTTCTGAAATACGAAAGTACTAATTTCTATAGGGAGGATTTTAAATAAAAGTTCGATATTTGTTTTTCTAATCTCAACCATGAGTTTAAATAAAAATAAAATCTTTGGATATTCCGCCCTGATTATGGCCCTTTTAGGAACGGCCTTGATACTGATAGGGCTGCTTAAGTATCCAGAGTACGCTATAGGTTTTTCCATAGCAGGTGTAGGCTTCTACGCCGTAGCTTGGGCATTTAATGCACTTAAAGGCAGAGTTTAAATGGCAGACGACAAAAAAGTAATCTTCTCAATGAATGGGGTAACTAAGACCTATCCAAGTGCGAATCAGCCGGTTTTAAAAAATATTTATTTGAGCTTTTTTTATGGAGCCAAAATTGGGATTTTAGGTCTCAACGGTTCTGGAAAATCCACTTTGCTCAAGATCATCGCAGGTCTCGATACCAATTTCCAAGGCGATGTGGTTTTTTCAAAAGATTACAGTGTGGCTTATCTGGAACAAGAACCGCAGTTAGACGATGACAAAACCGTTTTAGATGTGGTTAAAGAAGGTGCTGCTGCCACTGTTGCCATACTAGATGAGTACAACAGTATTAATGATCAGTTTGCCCTTCCAGAGGTTTATGAAAATGCTGATAAAATGCAGGAACTCATGGATCGTCAAGCACAACTGCAAGATCAAATCGACGCAGCTAATGCTTGGGAATTGGATACCCAACTGGAAATTGCGATGGATGCCTTGCGCACCCCAGCAGCTGATCAAAAAATAGGCGTATTATCAGGAGGTGAACGCAGACGTGTGGCCTTGTGTCGACTGTTGCTTCAAAAACCTGATGTACTGCTTTTAGACGAGCCCACCAACCACTTAGATGCGGAGTCTGTTCACTGGTTAGAGCATCATTTGGCGCAATATCAAGGAACGGTAATTGCGGTTACTCACGATCGGTATTTCTTAGACAATGTAGCAGGTTGGATTTTAGAATTGGATAGAGGAGAAGGTATTCCGTGGAAAGGCAATTATTCTTCTTGGCTTGATCAAAAGTCTAAGCGCTTGACACAAGAACAAAAGCAAGCGTCTAAACGTCAGAAAACGCTGGAACGCGAATTGGAATGGGTTCGAATGGCTCCTAAAGGACGCCAGAGTAAACAAAAAGCACGTTTATCGAATTACGATAAATTGATGAGTCAAGACCAAAAAATGGTCGATGAAAAGCTGGAGATTTTTATTCCAAACGGACCCAGATTGGGAACCAATGTGATTGAAGCTAAAAATGTTTCTAAAGCATTTGGAGATAAACTCTTGTATGACGATTTAAATTTTGTGCTTCCTCAAGCGGGGATTGTTGGAGTCATTGGTCCTAACGGAGCAGGGAAGTCAACAGTCTTTAGGATGATCATGGGTGAAGAACAAGCTGATGGGGGTACATTTACCGTAGGTGATACTGTAAAACTCGCCTATGTGGATCAATCCCACTCCAATATAGATCCTGAGAAGACCATATGGCAAAACTTTAGTGATGAGCAAGAGCTGATCATGTTAGGTGGAAGACAAGTCAACTCCCGAGCGTTTTTAAGCCGATTTAATTTTAGCGGAAGTGAACAAAATAAAAAAGTAGCCACTCTTTCCGGAGGAGAACGCAACCGTTTGCATTTGGCCATGACACTTAAGGAAGAGGGTAATGTGCTGCTCCTTGATGAGCCTACAAATGATTTAGACGTCAATACCCTTAGGGCATTGGAAGAAGGTTTGGAAAACTTTGCCGGTTGTGCTGTGGTGATTTCACACGACCGTTGGTTTTTAGATCGTATTTGTACACATATACTCGCCTTTGAAGGGAATTCTTCGGTCTATTTCTTTGAAGGATCTTTTTCTGATTACGAAGAAAACAAAAAGAAACGCCTAGGACAGGATCTGATGCCGAAACGGATTCAATACAGAAAGCTTACTCGAGATTAAGCACTTAAGATCAATTCCATTTTAATATTCCCCCTTGCATATTTTATTCCTGGATCGATAGGAACTTCTTTAAAGCCGTATTTGCTGTAGAGGTAGATGGAATTCTCTAAAATGGTGCTAGAATACAAGATTAAGGACCTCCAATGGTGTTGTTCTGCATAGTGAATGGCAAACTGCATCATCAAATTCCCGAAGCCTTTACCGCGTTCTTTAGGAGTAACGGCCATTTTACTGAATTCATAAAGTCCTTCTCCTTTTTTAATAAAGGCAAAAGTGCCGATGGATTTCCCTTCCAATAAGACCATAAAAATACTTCCTCCTTGGTCAATAATTTCATTTTTGGGGTTGCTTAAGACCAATTCATCATAGGGTTCTACCTCAAAATAGGTTTCAAGCCATTCGACGTTTAGCGTTTTAAAGTCGGTGGCATCACTGCTTTGGTAGGGTCTGAACTCGAGCGAATCAGTCATTACCAGTCATGTCTTCTGGGCGTACCCAAGAATCAAATTCATCAGCGGTCAGATAGCCCAGAGCCAAACTTGCTTCTTTTAGGGTAATGCCTTCTTCATGGGCTTTATTTGCAATTTCAGCGGCTTTGTAATAGCCAATTTTAGTATTTAAGGCAGTGACCAGCATTAAAGAATTTTGAACCAATTCGTTGATTCTGTCGTGGTTGGGCGCTATTCCCACCACACAATTGTCAGTAAAACTTACACAGGCATCACCGAGTAAGCGAGCTGACTGAAGTATGTTAGCAGCCATTAAGGGTTTGAATACATTTAACTCGTAATGTCCCTGAGTACCGGCCATTGTGATTGCAACATCATTTCCCATTACCTGAGCACAGACCATAGTCAATGCTTCACATTGGGTTGGGTTGACTTTACCGGGCATGATAGAACTTCCAGGTTCGTTCGCTGGGATGATCAATTCACCAATTCCAGATCGTGGACCGGAGGCCATCAATCGAATATCGTTCCCAATTTTATTGAGTGATACGGCAAGTTGTTTTAATGCACCATGAGTTTCTACTATAGCATCGTGTGCAGCCAGAGCTTCAAATTTGTTGTCTGCACTTCTAAATGGAAGTGCTGTAAATTCGGCGATGAAGTTTGCGACTTCATCGGCATAGCCATCGGGGGTATTGATCCCTGTTCCAACGGCTGTTCCACCTAATGCCAATTCAGACAAGTGGTCTAAGGTGTTGTGTAAGGCTTTTAATCCGTGATCCAATTGAGACACATAACCTGAAAATTCTTGCCCTAAGGTTAGGGGAGTAGCATCCATCAAATGAGTACGTCCTATTTTGACCACATTTTTAAAAGCTTTTGCTTTTTGATCCAAGGCGGCTCTTAACTTTTGAACTCCGGGGATGGTTGTTTCAACTACCATTTTATAAGCAGCTATATGCATACCCGTTGGAAAAGTATCGTTAGAAGATTGAGATTTATTGACATCGTCATTAGGTGCAAGTGTTTTATCACCTTCGCCTAAAGTGTTCCCTGCAAGCACATGGGCGCGGTTAGCAATAACCTCATTGACATTCATATTGCTCTGGGTTCCAGAACCGGTTTGCCAGATGACCAATGGAAATTGGTCGTCGTGTTTGCCAGTTAAAATTTCATCACACACTTGAGCGATCAGGTCTCTTTTCGATTGATCCAAAACACCGAGCTTGTGATTGGTATAGGCTGCAGCTTTTTTAAGGTAGGCAAAACCGTAAACGATTTCTAAAGGCATAGAAGCCGAAGCACCAATTTTAAAGTTTGATCGAGAACGCTCTGTTTGTGCACCCCAATAAACGTCTTTGGATACTTGAACTTCTCCTAATATGTCTTTTTCAATTCGGTATTCCATAATCTTGGATTTTACACAAAAATACTAGGTTTGAAAGAAACCCAATTTACAGGCTGAACTTTTTTTTAAAAAAAAGCTATGGAAAATCAAATTCGATTTAAAAAACTAAAAAAAATGATTATTTTTGAAGCATAAAACAACCACATGTTTGAATTTGATCAATACCTCGGATTTATTTCTTTTTTAACCATACTGACCATTGGTTTTTGGTTGATGATATTCTTATTGACTTTCGTCATTCCCTATTGGTTAATAGGCGCTTTAAGAGAGTACCTCAAATACGGAAGAAATAAAGGAACAGTAGAGGATAAACAAACAAAATAAAAAAGGGGCTTTTAAGCCCCTTTTTAGTATCTAAAAGTCAGGTTCTTCTCCTCCGCCTTCGAAACCGCCTCTGCGATTGTTTCTTCGTCTGTCCATCTTGCGTTCGTTTATACGATAAGTAAATGTAAAGATATAGCTGGGTTGTCTCCACTGGAATTCAGTGTAGTTTCTAAAGTCAGCTGTTTCTGTAGTACTTTTTCTTCTGGAAGAATTAAAAATATCGCTTACTCTAAAGGAAAGTGTGGCTTTGTCATTAAACAAAGGCTTGTTTAAAGCTCCAGAAAAGCGAACCACTCCTTTGGATTCTGTTTGAGCATTTGCTCTCGGACCAAAGTAAAATCCATTGAGTTGGGTATTGATTCCAAAAGCAAGAGGAAAACTACTGTTGAATCGCGCAAACCAACTTACAATTTCTCTGTCTAAAGGAACACCCTTATAGGAACCGATGGTTTCCGAATTAAAAATATTAAAGTTACCGCTAAGACGAACTCGTCGTTTGGGTGAATAGGTCAAGGTAAACTCTGTACCTGTCCTAATGTTTTCTGAGAGGTTGACCGTAGTAGATCTAAATTCAGGTAATTCTACTAAAGGGTCTTCACTTACTACAACCAATTCCCCAGTAGTTTCTGTGATACGTTCTATAACTTGAGTTGACTTTTGATAATAGACCGAACCGTTAAAAGTAAACTTATCCCATCGTTTGAGATATCCCAAATCGAAGAGATTGGAATAGGAGGGATCCAAATCGGGATTTCCCTGTCTAAAGAAGGTTAAACTGGTAAGTGATCTAAATGGATTAAGCGACCACGATCTTGGACGTCGAATACGGCGACTGTAGCCCAAGGTGATGTTTTCTTTTTCTGTAAATTCAAAAGAAAAGTTCAGTGTAGGAAACCAATCGGTATAATCTTTTTCTTTGTAGATATTAGCCGTTTTTTGATCAATTTCTATATGGGTTTTTTCCATTCGAAGTCCCATTAAATAGGAGAACTTGTTTATTTTTTGACCGAATTGGGTATAGGCAGCATTTACATTTTGAGTAAAGCCTAAGAAATTAGTCAATTGTGTATTGGGAGTTCTTCCGCTATCCAATAAATCAAAAACATTGTAATCGGTTTCTTGGAAGCTAAAGTCTCCTCTATACCCCAATTCAAACTGAGTGTTTTCATTTACAGGCCAGACGTAATCCAGCTGTAATAAGGTTCTGCTTTGATCTTCAAAAGTGTCAGATTCCTGATTAAAAGTACTGGTGTTTTCCGCTAAATCGCTTTCATCTTCTCCACTGGATTCAGTTTGAAACTCAATGACCAACTCATGTCCTTTGTCGTCAAATTTTTTGGTAAAATTGGCAGTCAATTGTTGGGAATTGTCGATTTCTTCTTCAAATTGATATCGACCAAATTGATCGACTATGACGCCTGCAGCGTTGAGGTTGTCTATTTCGGTGGTGTTGTTACTTTCATTATCACTTCTTCTTACAAAACCGCTAACAGTAAGAGAAGTATCGTCATTAAAATAGTATTCAGCTCCGAGGTTAAAAAAGATACTCTTTCGATTTCGCTCATAGTCTCTGTCTTCATTTACAAAACGAACAGGATTAAAGTTTTCGCTTTCAAAAATTCCCCCTCCTCTAGATTCAGAATCTCTTAAGGATGTCGTACTGAAAATATTCAGTTTTTTGGTTCGCCAATTGAGGGTTGCATTCCCTCCATAGGTTGTTGGAAATCCGCCGTTAACGATAAAGGAACCGTTAAAACCTTCCAACTCTTCTTTTTTTAATATCACATTCAATATACCTGCCGTACCCGAAGCTTCGTAGCGTGCTGAGGGAGAAGTAACGACCTCTACTTTTTCGATAGACTCTGCAGGTAGGGATCGTAAGCCTTGTGGTCCCGAAAGACCCACCAAACCTGAGGGTTTTCCGTTGATCAAAATACGAACGTTTTGATTTCCTCTAAGAGCGACATTGCCTTCTACATCTACGGAAACTGAGGGAACGTTGTCCAACACATCTGCTACCGAACCTCCTCGGACAGTAATGTCTTTACCGACATTGTAAATCCGTTTATCCAATCGGATTTCCACTTCTGTACGTTCACCGACGAGTTCAACACCATCAAGTGCCTCAGCGGCTATCTCCAATTCAAAATTCCCGAGATTTTCATTCGCTCGAATCATCCTATCCTCTAGGACGATTTTATCAAATCCTATGTATTCTATAGTAATATCGTATTTCCCTGGAAAGACTTCCAGGTTAAATTTCCCTTTGGTATCGGTGATTCCCCCTTGAATTCGGTTGGGAAATCGTTCGTTTACTAAAGAAATTGTCGCGTAATCTAAGGGTTCTTGGGTTTCTTTGTCAGTTACCATCCCCTCTAACTTAATTTTGGTAAAGTTAGCAGGTCTGCCTCCCTGAGGTCCTTGAGCATAAAGCTCAGGGGTCAATCCAATGAGGATTAGTAATAGCAATAGTTTTTTCATAGATATTTTAAAACCTTTTGACTGTGTCAAAGGGTATTGGTTTAATGCTCAGTCATAAAAGAGATCAAATTCTCTAATGGACGAGCAAGTACACCTTTATTGTTTGAAGTAACAATAGGGCGTTCAATGGTTTTCGGGAATTCAACCAAGACTTCTAGAATTTGGTCTTCCGTCAATTCATTTCGATTGGGGACAGATTTCCAGTCGGCTTCGTTTTTACGAACAATCTCTCTGGGCTGCAGTCCTATTTGATTTAAAATGGCTTTAAGCTCTGCCTTTTTTAGGGGCTCATTTAAATAATTGACAATCTTTAGCGTTGCACTCTGATCTTCAAGATATTGGAGTGCCTCTCTTGACTTTCTGCATCTAGGATTGTGGTAAATAGTGTACATAACTGAAGTGTAAAAAAAACTACCCGAAGGTAGTTTTAAATTTATTTGATTTTATCGACAACTGCCTTAAAAGCTTCTGGATGATTCATTGCCAGGTCGGCGAGAACTTTCCTGTTCAGTTGGATGTCGTTGGCTTTAACCTTGCCCATAAACTGGCTGTACGACATTCCATTTAAACGGGCTGCAGCGTTGATACGTGCAATCCACAACGCTCTAAAGTTGCGTTTTTTGGTTTTGCGATCTCTGTAGGCATAGAGCATGGCTTTGTCAACTGCATTTTTAGCAACAGTCCAAACGTTTTTACGACGTCCGAAATAACCTTTCGCTTGTTTTAAAATTTTCTTTCTTCTAGCCCTAGAGGCTACAGAATTTACTGATCTTGGCATTTTGATTGATTTTTGAAGGAGGCGGTATTACTACACTTTGATGCCTGACTTCGGGTTAATAATTGTGTGAACCTAAAATTATGTTAAGCGCAATTGCTCTTTGATGTTGCTTTCATCGCTTTTGTGAACCAAACCACTGTGGGTCAACTTGAGCTTACGTTTTTTTGATTTTTTAGTTAAGATGTGACTCTTAAACGCGTGCTTACGCTTTATTTTACCACTACCTGTGATTTTAAAACGCTTTTTAGCACTCGATTTTGTTTTCATTTTTGGCATGACTCCTCTTTTTATTTTTTCTTTGGAGCGATTAAGATGGTCATCTTTTTCCCTTCCAAAACTGGCATTTGTTCTACTTTTCCTAACTCTTCCAAATCTTGTGCTAAACGAAGCAACAGAATTTGACCTTTTTCTTTAAATACGATCGAACGACCTTTAAAGAATACGAAGGCTTTTAACTTAGCACCTTCTTTAAGAAACTTTTCTGCGTGTTTCTTTTTGAATTCATAGTCGTGTTCGTCTGTGTTGGGCCCGAAGCGAATTTCTTTGATTACGATTTTACTCGTTTTTGCTTTGAGTGCCTTTTCACGTTTTTTTTGCTCGTATAAAAATTTTTTATATTCTAAGATTTTACAAACTGGAGGCGAAGCTTTGGGTGATATTTCGACCAGGTCTAGCCCGATCTCTTCAGCTAAAGACAATGCTTTTCTGAGTGGATATACACCCACTTCAACATTATCACCAACAAGTCTGACCTCTTGAGCAGTAATCTTTTGATTAATGCGGTGGGGGTCAACTTTAATTACCCTTCCCGGGCGGTTTGTTCTTCGTCTTCGTATTGCTATGTCTTCTTGTTTTAAATTATACTTCAAAAGTAGCCTGGCTACTTTTTATCTCACTATTCAACTTTTCAACTACTTCTTTCAAACTTAAACTACCTAAATCGCCTTCTGAATGTTTGCGTAAAGATACATTGTCTTCTGTAGCTTCTTTTTCTCCTAGGATGATCATATAGGGAACTTTGGTCATTTCAGATTCTCGAATCTTTTTCCCAATGGTCTCATTTCGATCATCTAAGAGGGCGCGAATTTCGTGATTTTCCAAGAAATTTAAAACTTTTTGAGCGTAATTTTTGTGTTTTTCACTTACGCACAAGATATTTACCTGATTCGGCATCAACCAAAGCGGGAAGTTTCCTCCTGTATGTTCGAGTAAAATCGCGACAAAACGCTCCATGCTTCCAAAAGGTGCACGGTGAATCATCACCGGTCTGTAGAGCTCGTTATCACTGCCTTTGTACTGCAATTCAAAGCGTTCGGGTAGGTTGTAATCTACCTGTATGGTTCCCAATTGCCACTGGCGACCCAAGGCATCTTTGACCATAAAATCCAATTTAGGTCCGTAAAAAGCGGCTTCACCCGTTTCGACGATATAGTCCAGATTTTTTTCTTTGGTTGCATTCAATATGGCGGCTTCAGCCAGTTCCCAGTTTTTAGTAGAACCGATGTATTTTTCTGGTTTTTCAGGATCGCGGAGGGAAACCTGAGCTGTAAAATCTTCAAAGCCTAAGGAGCTGAAGACATAAAGTACCAAATCGATGACTTTTTTAAACTCTTCATCCAATTGTTCTGGCATACAGAAAATATGGGCGTCATCTTGAGTAAATCCACGAACACGAGTCAGTCCATGCAATTCTCCACTTTGTTCGTAGCGGTAAACTGTACCAAATTCAGCATAGCGTTTAGGAAGGTCGCGGTAACTCCACGGCTTGGCTTTGAATATCTCACAGTGGTGCGGGCAGTTCATGGGTTTTAATAAAAACTCTTCGCCTTCCGCTGGAGTGTGGATGGGCTGAAAACTATCAGCTCCGTATTTTTCGTAATGTCCAGAGGTCATATAGAGCTCCTTGTTCCCGATATGGGGAGAAATGACTTGTTCGTAACCGGCTTTAGCTTGAGCTTTTTTCAAAAAATTCTCTAAACGTTCCCTAAGAGCAGCTCCTTTGGGCAGCCAGAGGGGTAAGCCTTGTCCTACCTTTTGAGAAAAGGTAAACAAATCCAACTCTTTTCCCAGTTTACGATGGTCTCGTTTTTTGGCTTCCTCAACCCTTTCTAGGTATTCCGTTAGCTCTTTTTGCTTGGGAAAGGAAATTCCGTAAATCCGTGTCAGTTGTTGTTTGGTCTCGTCACCTCGCCAATAAGCTCCTGCTACATTGGTCAATTTTATCGCTTTGATGACCCCCGTTTGAGGAATATGACCCCCACGGCAAAGGTCCGTAAAGTCGGCATGGTCGCAAAAAGTAATGGTGCCGTCTTCTAAATTTTCAATCAGTTCAACCTTATAAGGGTTGTTTTCTTTTTTGTAGTAGTCGAGTGCCGCTGCTTTGGAACTGGAGCGCATTTTAAACTCAAACTTTTGACGGGCAAACTCCAACATTTTCTTTTCAATGGCGATTAGGTCTTTTTCTGTCAAGCTGTGCTCACCAAAATCTGCATCGTAATAAAAACCGTTTTCAATTGCAGGACCTATGGTAAGTTTACAGTCTGGATAAAGCGCCAACAAAGCCTGTGCAAGAACGTGGGCTGAGGAATGCCAAAAGGCGGTTTTTCCCTCTTTGTCGTTCCAGGTAAAGAGCTGAATCTCCCCGTCTTCTTGTAGTGGGGTAGAAGCCTCTACCGTTTGCTTGTTGAATTTGGCAGAGAGCACATTACGTGCCAGTCCTTCGCTGATGCTTTGAGCAACCTCAAAAGGGGTAGTGCCTTCGAGATAAGAACGGACAGACTGATCTGGAAAACGAATTTCAATCATAGTTGGATTCAATGATGCGCAAAGATAAGCGGTCTCCTGCTAGCACGCAATCGATTCTTTAAAGTTTTGTTTTACGTTCACCTAAAAGCGCATTGACCAGGGTTTTGATGCCCGTAAAACCGTAATAGATGGCAGTCATGAGAAAAATAACTCCTAAGATCAATACAGGTACGTAAAGGGGGTGCCCCTGATTTTTAAATGCCTGATGAACAACTACGGGGCCTATAAAACAACAGAGCAAAAACAAGCTCATCTTTTTAAGGCCTTTGATCAATAAGGGTTTGTTCATCGTGATTCTTTCTCAGTCAAAGATAGGGAAGTGGCGTAGAATATAGGGGACCGTTTTTAGTCCGATTGAAAGTTTTACTTAACCTTATAAACTAACTTCATAGTAATGGAGGCGGTTTTGTCTCTGGAGCTGGTATTAAAGGTGCCTCCCCAGGAGTAATTTTCAGTAGAATTTTGACCTGTAATTTGAAAAACACCCATTTTAGCAGATTGTAAAGCTCCCAACTCTCCATTGTAATAGGCGGCTATTTTTTCTGCTCTGATTCGGGCATCCTCCGTGGCTTTGGAAATCATTTCAATTTTGAGATCAACCAGTTGGGTATAATAGTATCGGGGGGCCTCCGAATAAAAGTTTACTCCTTGGTTAAGCAGTTCGGTAACCTCTCTGGAGATTTTTTCAATTTTTTCCACCTCATTGGATTCGATTTGTACGGATTGGGTCAACTCATAGCCCACAAATTCTTTCCCCATAAAATCCCCTTTATGAGAATATTTACTCCTTGTTTTTTCTCTAAAATTGACTGCACTAAATACCAGACGTTCTTCTGCAACTCCTTTGGAAACTAAGTAGTTTTTGATGATGGTTTTATCGTTTTCCAGATTGATGTAGGCTCTTTTTAAATCGTAAAGCTTCGCCATAAAGGCACCGTCCCAAACAATTAAGTCTGAGGTAAAATTTTGTTCTCCTAGACCGGTAACTTGAATCTCACCGCTGACTTTAGACCGATCTATATAAGCCTTGCCTAAAAAAATTGAGGAAATAATGATGGCTATACCAAAGATAAGGGCGTTTGTAGGTGTTTTCATTAGGGTGTTGTTTGAGGTTTACACTAAATTATAAAATAATTGTTTAATTGGATTATGAGTGGGGTATATTTATTTTAGGAAGTTTGATGGTTTGGGAAAGGTTTTTTATTGGTAACGTTTGGTATATGAAGCGTAGCATCCGAAGGGTGCTATGAATTTATATACAGTGTTGGCAATAGTTTTTAGTTCTTTTTAAGGTCATTTAGTTTTTTATGAGAATCTTCATATCCCAACTCAATGGCTTTTTGATAACTTTTTATAGCATCTTCTATTTGGTTATTTGCCTTATAACCATAACCTAAAGAGTCCCACAGGTTTCCTTCGCTAGGATAAAGCTCAATATTCTTTCTAAATAATGCTACAGCCCAATCTTTATGTTCATTGATCATTAATAGAATATTTCCGATTGAATTTAGCAATCTAGAACTTGTAAAATCATCGGAATATTTTTGCTTAAGTAAAGCGATGAGTTCTTCAGGTTTATCGCTATTGTTGTTTTGCATGAAGCTAACAGTATATGCATAAACATTTTTTTCAATAGGGGTTGGGACATACGTCTCATCCAAGATCATTTTGGCAACTGTATAGGCAATGAATTCGACCTTTTCGCTATTGGCATTTGTGGCATAAACAATATTGATGTCTTTTTCCGGATACCAAATGAGTGAATGTGAGTATGCACCGTTTGACCCATTATGAGCAATGCGCTTAGTGGTACGATCTAAAAATTTCACTGACCAGCCATAACCATAGCTTAGCTTACCGCTTGGATAATCTGCATAAGGGGTGGTCATTTTTTCAAAAGACTCCTTTGATATAATCTTATTTGATTTTAGGGCTTTATACCAAAGAATCATGTCGTTTTGAGTAGAGTTGATCCCTCCATTAGCTTTTAAATACCAACTGATATTACCATCTCTTTGGTATTTTAAAATAGGTGATTCATCTTCTAAAACACCTCGGTTGTAGCTTCTCGAAATTTGTTTTGTGTCCCATTTTGGTAATAAGTATCCTGTTTGATTCATTTCAGCAGGAATAAAAAAGTACTGATTTAAAAATTTTTCATATTCTAATCCTGAAGCTAATTCTATAATTCTTCCTAAAATACTGTATCCAGTATTAGAATATTTATATTTTTCTCCTGGGGTAAATAGTAATTTTGTTGCAAAAAGTTTTTCAAAAAAATCTTTTGTAGTAATTTTTACAAAGTCCTTTCTTACTGCATCAGGAAAACCAGCCGTATGTGTTAATAACTGATGTATAGTGATGTTTTTTTTGTCGTTTGGAAGGTTGTTGAAGTATAAGGATATAGGGTCTCTTTCATTTATTTTTCCCATTTCAACTAATTTTAAAATAGCAGTTGCAGTAAACTGTTTGGTGTTAGAGCCAATATCAAAAATGGTATTAGGGTTGTTTGTCGATTGGGTGTCTCTATTCGCGATTCCATACCCTTTATTAATGATAATTTCTCCATTTTTAATTACGGCAATTGCACCAGCAAAACCATTTTCGGTTCCTGTCTCTAAATACGTGTTTATTTTGGAATAAAGTGCCGAGGGTGAAACCTCATTTTGAGCAACAGAAATGCTAATTGATGAAATGAAGAATAGAAGGGTAAAACTTATTATTGTTTTCATGATCTTTATTTACTTGAATTCAAATTATTGCCAACGGTCTATGTATGAGTAGTAGCGCCTGCCTGCCGCAGGTAGGGATTTATACTCGCTATCCGCCAAAGGCGGATTTACGCTGACCATTGTTTTATGCTTGTACTTTCGTTTAAGAACTTAAACCGCTATTTTTTATATACCGTGTTAGGTGCTGGCTATTCTAATTTCAACTCACTGATTATTTTTTCTGGTGCTTCTTCTTGTGGAAAATGCCCAATTTCTTTCAGTTTTATCACTTTAGGATTATTCCAATTCTCAATCCAATAATTGAGTTCCTGTTCTCTAAAGGCAATGTCTTTCATTCCCCAAATTATCGTGGTTGGAATTGAGTTAATTTTTTCTTTTTCTTGCCAAAGACAGTTCAACCATTCACTTGACCCAATAATCTCTTTTGGAAATACATAGCATCCTTTTCGGTCTTTTTTAGTTTCTAAATGTTTGAAGTAGTGTCTATGAATTTGTCTGTCTAACTTTTTTTTATTTCCAACAGCTTTCTTAACTACCTTTCTCCCAAAAAAATTAAAGTGTTTAATCATAAACTTTCCAAAGCCGCCAACCATAAATTTGCTGAATTTTTGATAATAAGGGTCGTTTTCAACTGACCACATCCAAGTATTTAAAATGATTATTTTTTTAATTTTTTCGGGATGTTTCAAAGCGTACGATAGTCCAATTGGACCACCCCAATCATTAACAACTAAAGTAATGTTGTCAAGATTTAAACTATCCATAAACAGTTCAAAATTTTGTGCGTGACTTTTGGGTAAAAAATCCCAATCATATGGTTTATTGGATAACCCAAAACCAATTTGGTCAGGAACAATACATCTGTGGGTTTTAGAAAGTTCTTTGACTATGTTCCGAAATTCAAACGACCAACCTGGATTTCCGTGAACCATTACAATAGGCTCGCCCTTTCCTTCGTCTATATAGTGTATTTTTCCGATTGATAGCTCAAAATAATTGTTTTCAAAAGGATATTCTGCTCTGTCAAGCCATTTAGGGTAATTTGTGTTTTGTGCAGATAAATTCATACTGATACTAATTAAGATTAAAATAATAATTCGATTCATTTTGTCCGTTTTAATCTTAGACGAATGAGAAGGTCAAAACGGTCGAACATTATTTATCATCTATTACTTCTCGCAATATTTGAAGTATGGTATTTTCCAATTCAGCCGCATTACTATTTAGAGGATTGATTTGATTTGATTGATAAGGGCAAATCGGATATCAAGATTGGTCTCAGCATCTTTTGTTTGACTTAATCCTGTTGCTCTTAATTTTGATTCAGAATCTAGTGTATCTTGTAAAAAATCATTGAGTTCTGCACATTGGCAGCAAACTCCTTCTTTGTTGATTAAGGCACATCTTTTTTCGTAGCGAACTTGCAATTCTTTTCGTCCATCAAATAGAAGGTGCTTGATAATTCCTTCTGTTTTATCCAATATTTTAGCAATTTCTTTTCTTTTGAAATGATAAATTTCCTTTAAAATAATGGCAATCTGTTGTTCTAAATTTAAGTTTTTGGCAATACAAGTGAAACAGTAATTAATGTGTTCCACTATTTCAAATTGTTGTTCGGTTTGATTTTGGAATGAACCAATTATTCTTTGTTGATAAGAAGGTGTTGAAAATGATGCGTTTTTACATTCGTCTTGTACTTCTAATTTCCATCTGTTTTTAACTCTCTGATTGTCTTTTGCCAAATTTGTAGCAATAGCAAATACCCAAGTTTTGAATGAACTTTTGCCTTGAAAAGTGTCAACTTTTTGCTTTATCTTTATGTAAGTGTCTTGCAGCAAGTCTTTTGCATCTTCTCTATTTGCAGACAAGCGATATAGATATGATTCAAGTTGCTCTTGAATTGCCATGAATTCTGTTTCTATGTTTGATTTTTTAGTTTGCATTGCTCTGCTTGCACCTAACTATTGTATATGTACCCCCTTAGGTGCGTTTATTTCTTTTATATTTTACAGTTTGTTCAACAATACATCCCAAATTGGCAGGTATTGTACCACTCACTTTTCGGATATAAAAATTTTGATTTGCCCTTTTGTAAAGTGAAAGCCAACCTCCAAAGTCGTATTTTGGTTTAAAAAAGATATCAAATGGATATAGGGTAAATAGAGACTGTAGGCTAGTCATTTGGGGTTCTTATCATTGGGGTTATACGCACTAAAGATATAAAAAAGCCGGATATAAAAACTAAGTTTTTTGGTAGGCGCTAATCGCAGCACGCACGTTATGATGTTGTTTTAACAAGTCTTGGGCAACGGTTAAGGAGACTTGAAGTTCATCCATCACCATACGTTCTGCCCGTCCAGTAAGTTTGTCATTGGTAAGTTGCATATCCACCATTTTATTTCCTTTGACATGTCCCAGTTGGATCATGGTGGAGGTGGTGATCATATTGAGAATCAACTTTTGAGCCGTTCCAGCCTTCATACGAGAACTTCCAGTCAAAAATTCAGGCCCAACGATGACTTCAATAGGAAAGTCGCTTACAGCGGCTAGGGGAGTGTCATTGTTGCAAGTGATACAAGCTGTTGGTATTCCATGTTGTTGGCAGAGGTCGAGTCCGCCAACGACATAAGGTGTGGTACCCGAAGCGGCAATACCCACGACGATGTCTTTGGTACTGATTTGCTGCTCCTTTAAATCTTTCCACGCCTGTTGGGTATCGTCTTCTGCTTTTTCAATCGAATTTCGAAGGGCGTGATCGCCACCAGCGATAAGTCCGATTACTTTTTCGGCTGGTGTACCAAATGTGGGGGGACATTCTGAGGCATCCAATACGCCGAGTCGACCGCTGGTTCCAGCTCCGATATAAAACAGTCGCCCACCGTTTTGAAGTTGTTCTACGACTTTAGCGATCAGTTCTTCAACTTGAGGGAGTACTTTTCCCACAGCTTGAACCGCCTTTTGGTCTTCTTGATGCATGCCTTGCAGTAGTTCGGCTATGCTTTTTTGTTCTAAATCGTTGTGGTGTGAATCTGCTTCGGTGATTTTGTTAAATGCCATAGGATAAAGATATAAAAACAGTTGATTACTCCTTAGTCTAAAATCACTGGGTTTAAAGCAAAAAAAACCTCACTGTCTAGGACGGTGAGGTTGGTGTATTCGCTTAGTTCGTAATTATGACTTTAGCTTGGCCTCTAAATTCTTTTTTAAAGCACTTAAAAACTTTTGCGTCGTCAAGTAGTCTGAACTTTTCATATCGTCGCCGTGAATGAGAACAGCCAAATCTTTGGTCATTTTTCCACTTTCTACTGTTTCTACACAAACGTTTTCCAGTTTGGTACAGAAATCGATCAAGTCTTGATTGTGGTCCAGTTTTCCTCGGTGAGCCAATCCTCTGGTCCATGCAAAAATGGAGGCGATAGGGTTGGTAGAGGTTTCTTTTCCTTGCTGGTGTTGACGGTAGTGACGGGTCACTGTTCCGTGGGCTGCTTCTGCTTCCATAGTTTTTCCGTCAGGAGTCACCAGGGTAGAGGTCATCAGTCCTAAAGAACCAAAACCTTGAGCTACGGTATCCGACTGTACGTCACCGTCGTAATTTTTACACGCCCAAACAAAACCACCGTTCCACTTCATGGCTGCAGCTACCATATCGTCAATTAAACGATGTTCGTAAGTAATGCCTGCTTTTTGGAATTTACTTTTAAATTCATTGTCAAAAACCTCTTGAAAGATGTCCTTAAAACGTCCGTCATAGGCTTTTAAGATGGTATTTTTAGTCGATAGGTACAAAGGCCACCCTTTGTCTAATGCGCGGTTCATACAAGAACGGGCAAAACCGTAAATGGAAGAATCGATATTGTACATGGACATGGCAACTCCGTTTTCTTGGAAATGGTAAACTTCCCAAGTTTTAGGGGTTCCTCCGTCATCAGGGGTAAATGTCATGGTGAGTTTCCCTTTTCCTTCAGTTACTGTATCAGCAGCTTTGTATTGATCTCCAAAGGCATGACGACCGATACAGATCGGTTTGGTCCATCCTTGAACATAACGCGGAACGTTACTCATGATGATGGGTTCTCTAAATACCGTTCCATCTACGATATTACGGATGGTTCCATTGGGAGAGCGCCACATATTGGAAAGGTTGAATTCTTGAACACGATCTTCATCTGGAGTGATGGTCGCACATTTGATTCCAACATTGTGTTCTTTGATAGCGTTTGCTGCTTGTATGGTAATTTTATCTTCTGTAGCGTCTCTTGAAGTGACAGATAAATCAAAATATTTGATATCGAGGTCAAGATAAGGAAGGATCAGTTGATCTTTAATGAATTTCCAAATGATTCGAGTCATTTCATCCCCATCCATTTCTACTACGGGGTTTACTACTTTAATTTTTGACATGAGTTTAAATTTTGATTTTCGCTTGCAAATATAAGTGCTAGCTTTTATTATTTGGCTAAAAAGAGCATAAAAAAACCGCCTCATGGGCGGTTTTAAAGTGTGTTCTAAGCCTCTTTGATACGCGCTTTTTTACCTCTTAAATTTTTGAAGTAATAAATACGAGAACGGCGTACTTTACCTTTTTTGTTGACTTCGATTTTTTCCAATCCAGGCATGTTGACTGGGAAAATACGTTCCACTCCAACTGTACCAGACATTTTACGGATGGTAAATGTTTTAGCAAGGCCTTGACCTTTAATTTGTATCACAACGCCTTTAAAGAACTGTGTACGTACTTTGTTTCCTTCTCGGATTTGGTAATAAACGGTTAAAGTATCACCGGTTCCAAATTCTGGGAAATCTTTTTTCTCGATAAATTCGTTTTGAACAAAATTGAGTAAAGCTTCCATTTGATAGTTTATTAAGTTTTAAAAGCCAACATACACGGTTATCGTCAGTGGTTGATCTTTTGTGGTGCAAAATTAAACTTATTTTTTGAGTATACAATAGCAGTAGCAATTTTATCAGCTTGCAATGGGGCTGTCTATTCCAGGAGGTCGGGGCGCAGTTTTTTGGTACGCTCCAAAGCTTGTTCTTCACGCCATGCCTCTACTTTAGGGGTGTTTCCAGAAGCCAGTATTTCAGGAACTTCCCAGCCCTTGTAGTTGGCCGGGCGGGTGTAAATCGGGGGCGCCAAAAGACCGTCTTGAAAACTGTCGGTCAGGGCAGAGGATTCATCCCCCAATACCCCTGGAATAAGACGGATAATACTGTCGCAAAAAACTGCTGCTGCAAGTTCCCCTCCAGACAGTACAAAATCACCAATAGAAATTTCATGGCTAATCAGCTGATCCCTTACCCGTTGATCTACCCCTTTGTAATGACCGCAGAGTAAAATAATGTTTTCAAGAGTTGAAAAGCGATTGGCATTTTGTTGGTTAAGGGTTTCGCCATCTGGGGTAAGGTAGATCACTGCATCGTAATCCCTTTCTTTTTTTAAAGTCTGTATACACCTGTCAATGGGTTCAACCATCATTACCATACCAGCTCCCCCGCCAAAAGGGTAGTCATCTACTTGCTTTTGTTTGTTTTGACTGTAGTCTCTCAGATTGTGAAAATGTACTGAGGCCTTACCAGATTGAATAGCGCGTTTGAGTATGGAAGCTTCAAATGGACTTTCTAAAAGTTCTGGAAAAAGGGTGAGTATGTCGATACGCATAGTGAACGATTGAAGCGTAAAAATAAACAAAGTCGCAGTACCACTGCGACTTTGTTGTAAAAAGCTTGGATTTTTATTGGATTAGTATTGCAAGAGCAGCATCTTCTTTTCGCCAGAAGGACTGAGTAGTAGCAAGTCTTCCACCTCAGAAGCGTCAATCCCTTTGATGTCTGATAAATCATCAACTTTTTTGCCGTTGACTTCAAGTATGACATAACCGTTGTCTATGCCCCTCTGATAAAGCCTGCGACTGTTCATGTTTGAGATATAGAGCCCGTGATCTGTGTCGTATTCCTTTTTTTGTTCTTCTGTCAAGGGGCGTACTTCCATATAATAGAAAATAGCTCGATTGATTTTTTCCAGACGGACAGAAACTTTGTTTTCCTTTCCATCTCTTTTAAATACCACACTTACTTTTTCTCCAGGACGTTTACTAGCTAGATAACCCGATAAATCAGCGAATTCATTGATTTTGATACCGTCCACGCTTTTGATGATGTCATTGGCTTTTAATCCAGCGAGATCTGCGCCCAATCCTTTTTCCAAATCGGTAATGTAGAACCCTTCGGTCTCGTCAACTTCAAAACGAGCAGCAAGCTGAGCGTCTAGTGCTTGTCCCATTACTCCCAATAACCCCCGCTGGACATCGCCGTATTCAATGATGTCTTCAAAAACCTTACGGGCCACGTTGCTGGGCACGGCAAAGGAATAGCCTACATAACCTCCAGTCATGGAAGAAATGGCGGTATTGATCCCTATAAGCTCACCGTTGGTATTGACTAAAGCTCCCCCGCTATTGCCTCTGTTTACTGCAGCGTCTGTTTGGATATAGGATTCGTTTTTACGGTCTCTTTTATTCAAATCTCGTGACTTGGCACTGATGATCCCTGCGGTAACTGTAGAGTTAAGGTTAAAGGGATTTCCCACTGCTAAAACCCATTCTCCAATGCGTGTTGCGTCCGAGTTTCCAAAATAGACATAGGGAAGTTTTTCCTCAGCTTTGATTTTTAAAACAGCAATATCGGTATCGGGATCTGTCCCGATGACTTTGGCTTCAAAGGTTTTATTGTCGTTGGTTGTGATTTCAATGGTGCTGTTGTTTTCTATTACATGATAATTTGTAATGATGTAACCGTCTGGTGAAACAATGACCCCAGAACCCGTTCCTATTCGTTCAGGCAAGTCCTCCTCGCCGAACCAATAGCGGTAAATAGAGGGGAGGTTGTCATCGGCGATGCTTGTATTTTTAACATGCACTACTGCATTGACTGTCTTTTCGGCAGCAGAGGTAAAGTCGGTTGCTTCCGCTGCATAGCCGTTGGTATTAAAGGTGTAGTTAGTAGGGATCAGCGTGGGGCTTTGTTCTGGCTGAACATTGCTATTTTCTCCAGTTTGAAAAAACTGATCATAAATAAAAATACTGCAAAAGGCACTTAAAAGTGCAATACTTAAAGTTTTGAAAAATGATTTCATAGGATTAAATTTTTTTAACAAAATTATTCTTTTTTAAGAAAAGTAAAATTCCTTTAACGCCTCTTTAACACCCTCCAAAATTAATTATCTTTGACCGATGACAATTCAATTTGACAAATATCAGGGGGCTGGAAACGACTTTGTAATTTTAGACAATAGGCAAGGTAAATACAACGGATTGACTGTAGTTCAAATCGCTTTTATTTGTGACCGTCATAAAGGGGTTGGAGCAGACGGATTGATACTGATTAATTCCGATTCAACTTCCGATTTTCAGATGCAATATTTTAATTCTGACGGCAATGAAAGTACTCTTTGCGGGAATGGAGGGCGTTGTGCCGTAGCCTTTGCTCACGATAAGAATGTAATTGAAAATACAGCAGAATTTAACGCTGTAGATGGTTTACATACAGCTCTTTATGACAGCTCAATGAAAGTTAAACTTGAAATGCAAGATGTCACGAAATTTTCGAAAGTAGGTACTGCAATAGTAACGGATACGGGCTCTCCTCACTACATTCAATTGGTCGATGAGGTTCAAGCTTTAAACATTCAAAAAGAAGGTGCCGCTATTCGATATTCTGATGCCTATTTGCCCGAAGGAATCAATGTCAATTTTGTTGAAAAAGAAGATCCTACGCATTACAAAATTCGCACTTACGAAAGAGGTGTTGAAGGGGAGACTTTGGCTTGTGGAACAGGAACGGTTGCTGCTGCTTTAGCGATGCACTACCTTGCCGAGTCTGCAAATGCCACCAAGCTCCATTTTAAAGCTGTGGGTGGTGATTTGGTAGTTTCTTTCGAAGTGAGCAATCAAGGCTATCATTCCATCTTTTTAACCGGGCCGGCTGTATTTGTTTTTTCAGGAAGTATAGACTTATGAATCTAGACGAACTTCATTTGCGTGCTTTGGAACCTGAAGACTTAGCAGTTTTAGAACAGGTTGAGAATGATACGGTATATTGGAACCATTCCAATCAAACAGAGCCTTTTTCACTTTATACCCTCAAGCAATATATCAAGCAGCAAAGTCAAGATATTTTTGAAGTGCGACAAAAACGCTTTGTGATTTCAGATGCTCAAAAGAGTGTATTGGGTTTTATCGATTTATTTGATTTTGAACCCCTGCATCGTAGAGCAGGTGTTGGGATATTTGTTTTAAGTAGCTACAGAACTAAAGGTGTAGCCTCAAAAGCGTTGTTATTGTTGCATGACTATATCAAGAAGCATTTGAATTTAAAAAATTTATATGCCAATATAACTAAAGAAAACAGCAGTAGCATCAAATTGTTTACTGCTGTAGGTTATACCCAGATTGGGGTAAAAAAAGACTGGAATTTTTATCAGGGTTCCTTTCACGATGAATTGCTTTTTCAAAAAAGCTTCTAAATATGTACAAAAGAAAACTACTTGTTGCGATTAGCCTGATTGGAGTTCTCATTGGTGTTTACTTTGTGATCAACTTTTATCAGATCTTTTTTTGGAGCAATACGGCTTTTAACAATGAGGCCTCTTATGTATTTATCGATAGAGATGATACCATAGACTCCCTTGAGGTTCAGCTCCTTCCACTTTTAAAGTCCGTAGATCGTTTTTTACTTGCTGCTGAAAAAAAAGGCTATACTACTCGTGTCCGTCCAGGGAAATACAAAATAGTTCCTGAGATGGGAAATAACGAGTTGATCAATGTACTGCGCTCCCAAAAGCAAACGGTTTCCGTTGTCTTTAACAATCAAGAACGATTGGAAGATTTGGCAGTGCGTATTGCAGCTCAAATCGAACCAGATATGGATGAGTTGCTACAGGCTTTTTACGATGATGAATTTTTAGAATCCAATGGGTTTACCAAAGAAAATGCTTTGTGTATGTATTTGCCCAATTCTCACAATGCCTTTTGGGATGCTAGCGCTGAGGGCTTTAGAGAGTTGATGCTAAAAAACTACGAGCGTTTTTGGAACAAGAGGCGTTTAGGTCAAGCCAAAAAATTAGGCTTAAGCCCACAAGAGGTGTATGTTTTAGCTTCAATAGTTCACAAAGAATCTGTAAAAAAGGAAGAACAGCCACGAATTGCGGGCTTGTACCTCAATCGTTTGAGAAAGCGAATGAGACTTCAGGCAGACCCCACTGTCATTTTTGCTATTAAAAGGGCCTCTGGAGATTTTGAGCAGGAGATCAAAAGGGTGCTTTATAAAGACCTTAAGTTAAATTCTCCTTACAACACCTATAAAGCCAAGGGGCTTCCACCAGGACCCATTTCCATGCCTGACCTTTCAGCCATTGAAGCGGTACTCAATCCTGAACAGCACGACTATCTGTATTTCGTCGCTTCTCCTAGCAAGCCTGGCTATCATTTATTTGCCAAAACTTTGGCTCAGCACAATCGCAATAAAAAAGAATACGTTAACTGGATCAACAAGCAGCGGATTTACCGTTAAAATCCTGCTTCAATAATAAAAATACAGGGACGTTTTTCAACATCAGGCTTTTGCTTTTTCCACTCTTGTATGGTCAAGGTTTTGATAAATTCAGTACTCAAGGTCAGGTCACAAGCAATACAGACCAATGTAGAGGGAAGTAGGGTGGATATGAGATCTTTAAAAAGCACTGTGCTTCTGTAAGGAGTTTCTATAAATAGTTGTGCCTGATTTTCACGTGTTGCTTTTTTTTCAAATTTTAAAAGCGCTTGTTTTCGTTGTTTTTGATCTACAGGTAAGTAGCCGTTAAATGCAAAGCTCTGTCCATTCAGACCCGAGCTCATCATCGCTAAAATCAATGAGGAGGGCCCTACCAGAGGTTTGACCACAACCCTAATTTTATGTGCTTTTGAAACGATAATAGCTCCTGGATCAGCAACTCCTGGTGTGCCAGCATCTGACATCAGTCCCATAGGAACTCCTTCTAAGCAGGGGTTGAGGTAGGTTGCAATTTCTTCCTGAGTGGTAAATTTGTTCAGCGGATAAAGGTTTAGTGCGTCTTGACTTTTATTAGGAGCGAGTTTTTTGATAAACCTTCGAGCAGCTTTTTCGTTTTCAATGATAAAATGATTAAGTTCTTCTACTTTGGTCTTTACAGATAGAGGTAAAACCTCTAAAGGAGAATTGTCCCCTAGGGTTGAGGGAATAAGAAAAAGGGTACCGTAAGTGTTTTCTTTCTCCATCAGTTTAAGGATTTTTGAATACGATTACAAGCATCGTCAAGGAGGTCATAACAGTACTGAAAACCTTCACTGCCACCGTAATATGGGTCTGGAACTTCTCTCTCAGCCCCTAAAATCAATGCTACCTTGTCAATTTCTTTTTGGGTTTCAGCAAGTGCGATTACATTTTCGTAATTGCTTTGGTCCATCACAAAAATTTTAGATAAGATATTAAAATCCTCTTTACTAAACTGTCTCGCTTTTTGGTTTTGAATTGAAATTCCATACTTATTGGCTATAGCGATGCTTCTAGGGTCAGGAGGGTTTCCTGTGTGATAGGCAGCAGTTCCTGCCGAATCAACCCTCACTCTTTTAGAGTTTACTTTACTTTCTAAAATTCCTTGGGCAAGAGGTGAACGGCAAATTTTACCCAAACAAACCATGAGTATATTTACATGTTTCATAACTTAAAGGATCTATAGACTGAGTTTCTGGCTTAAGTCTTCTACGTATTTACGGAATTGCTTGTCCGTAAAGCTCAGATTGTCAACTGTTTTACAGGCGTGTAGTACCGTTGCGTGATCTCTTTTCCCAATTTGATTTCCGATACTGGCTAGTGAGGCTTTGGTGAATTTTTTAGCGAAGTACATTGCCAACTGTCGCGCCTGGACTATATGTCTCCTTCTCGTTTTCGACTGCAGCGTTTCAACATCCATCTGGAAGTAATCGGAAACAACTTTCTGAATATAGTCGATAGAAACTTCGCGTTTGGTATTTTTAACAAATTTCATCACCACCTCTTTGGCGAGGTCTAAGGTGATTTCTGCCTTGTTGAAAGAGGATTGTGCAATTAGAGATATAATAGCTCCTTCGAGTTCACGAACGTTTGTTTTGATATTTTTAGCAACATACTCAATGATATCTTCTTCAATTTCCACACCGTCTCTATACAATTTGTTTTTGAGTATGGAGATACGCGTTTCGTAATTAGGCAATTGCAATTCTGCTGAAAGGCCCCACTTAAATCTAGAGAGCAAACGCTGTTCAATGTCTTGCATGTCAACAGGCGCTTTGTCAGAAGTTAAGATAACCTGTTTGCCGTTTTGATGAAGGTGATTGAAAATGTGGAAAAACACATCTTGAGTTCCGGTTTTACCGGATAAAAATTGAACGTCGTCAATGATGAGTACATCCAAGAGCTGATAAAAATGAATAAAATCGTTTCGAGTATTCTTTTTGACGGCTTCGATATACTGCTGGGTAAATTTCTCTGCAGCTATATATAGTACAGTTTTATCTTGATATTTCTCTTTAATCTCGACACCTATCGCATGTGCTAAGTGGGTTTTTCCTAAACCTACTCCTCCGAATATTAGAAGCGGATTAAAAGAGGTGCCTCCAGGTTTTGAAGCCACTGCTAGTGCAGCTGATCTTCCCAACCGGTTGGAGTCTCCTTCTAAAAAGTTTTCAAAACTGTAATTTGGATTCAATTGAGATTCAATCTGCAAGTTTTTGATTCCGGGTATTACAAAAGGATTTTTTAATTCAGCATTTTGAGAGTGGAGTGGAGCATCTACCTGTTGTGGACTCAATCCAGAGCGGTTTGAACTAGGAATATTTTCTGTAAAAGCAGCGGTGTTGCCAAAACGATTTTCCATTCGGATGGAATAGACTAGACGTGCATCTGGGCCTAATTCTTTTTGCAATGCAGTTTTAAGAAGTTTGACGTAATGTTCTTCGAGCCATTCGTAGAAAAATTTACTAGGAACTTGAATGTTTAATACATTGTCGTTAATCTTGAGGGGAACTATAGGGAGAAACCATGTCTTGTATGCCTGTGGCTGGATATTATCTTCGATAAAAGTGAGGCAGTTATTCCATACCGCAGAAGCATTATGACTCATTTAAAAAACTGAATGTTTAGTATTTAATTATTGTTTTTTCAAATCTTATTGAGCAACAAATATTCACTAAAAAAAATTCAAAAAAAAATGAAAATGCTATTGATTAATAACTTTTTTTTTAAGATATTCTGTTGCGCAGAAATGTAGTCTTTTTATAACAATTCCTACAAAACTGCTTAAAAACTTTTTATTCTTTATGAACTATACTACTCGATCTCATGTTGTTCGATACGCAGAAACCGATCAAATGCAATTTGTTCACCACAGTAATTATTTAAAATATTTTGAAATGGCGCGTTTGGAGTGGCTTAGTAGCTTGGGGATTTCTTATGCAGCTATGGAAAAAAATGGAATTTTGATGCCTGTAGTATCCGCTGAGCTAAACTTTAAAAAGCCCCTGTTTTTCGGTGATGAACTCAGTGTTCGAGTGGGTTTAAAAAAGCCCCCCATGGCGACTTTAGAATTTAACTATCAAATTTTAAATCAGTCTGATGAAGAAATATGTACCGGGGGTACAGTATTGGCATTTTTATCTGCTGAAAAAAATCGTCCCATGAGATGTCCAAAATTTTTATTGGATAAGTTTAATTAAAATAGGTTCGAATCAGGTTGTCACTGACTGCCTCTTCTTTATTGAAATCAATATTGAGTAGGGGAGCTTTTACCCCTTTGGTTAATTTACTTGGTGCAGTTATTACTCTTGCCTCGTCCCATAAATTTGATTCTATAAATGAGTTAAGTGTTTTTTGACCTCCTTCTACAAAAAGCGACACTAGTTTTCTTTGGTAACTAAACTCCATAAGTTTTTCAAGTTTAAAAGGGTTTAAGCTAAAATGCTCCTTTTGGGTTCTGGAAATAGAATTAGGTTTGTGATGGTTTAATAGAACGGCAGGTAGCTCGTCTGTTAGTACAGTAGCATTTTTGGTAATTCGATTGGACGGGTCGAGTATTAGACGCAGTGGATTCTTTCCCGTCCATTCTCTAGTGCTCAGTACAGGATTGTCATCAACAACGGTTTGCACTCCCACTAATATGGACGTTTCTTGACTTCGCCATTGATGAACTTTCTGTTTTACCAATTCATTAGAGATCCAAAAAGGCTGTTTTGTTTCTTTTTTTAATGGAGCGATAAAACCATCTTCAGTTTGTGCCCATTTCAAAATAATATAAGGACGGTTTTTTTGATGGTAGGTGTAAAACCTTCTATTTAAAAATTCAGCTTCCTCTTTTAATACATTTTCAATTACTTCAACCCCTGCATTTTTAAGCCTTTCAATACCTCTTCCCGCTACTTGAGGATTTGGGTCTCTGGATGCGATCACTACCTTTTTGATTCCAGTTTTTATAATCAAATCAGCACAAGGGGGTGTTTTACCAAAATGAGAACAGGGTTCTAGATTGACGTAAAGGGTTGTTTTTGGGAATAAGGAGGAGTTTTCGACTTGATTGATTGCGTTGACTTCGGCATGAGCTTCTCCCGCTCTTAGATGCCAGCCTTCCCCAATGATTTTATTTTGATAAACAACAAGGGCACCTACCAAAGGGTTTGGATGGGTGTTCCCCAAGGCTTTTTCGGCCAAGGACAAACAACGTTGCATAAACGGTAGGTGTGTATTGTTATTCAATTGTTAAAATATTTTGGTCAGTACGATCAAGTACACTATAATTGAGGCTAAATTTATAACAAAAATAAGGGAATGAGGATTCGTGAGATAGAGAATACCGATAATGTAAAACTAGCCGTTGCTATTCGCAAGGTCTTGATAGAAATGGGTGTGCCAAAAGTGGGTACTGCCTATGCTGATGTTGAACTGGACGCTATGTTTGAGGCTTATCAGGAGGATCGATTTATATATTTTGTTGTTGAACAAGCAGGTAAGATACTCGGAGGAGCAGGGATTGCTCCATTGAAAAATGGAGATCCTAAAGTATGCGAGTTACAAAAAATGTATTTCCTCCCTCAAGCAAGAGGAAAAGGTTTGGGAAAACAAATGATTCAACGCTGTTTGGATTTTGCAAAAGCAAATCATTTTAAACAGTGCTATATAGAAACCATGCCCAATATGGAAGCCGCTCAAAAATTATATCTCAATACAGGTTTTACTTATATCGACCACTCAATGGGTGATACTGGGCATTCTTCCTGTCCAATTTGGATGATAAAATCTTTGTGATGAAATTAATCGAAGCAAGGAATCAGTTTAGAACAAGTTTAAAGGGACTGCATACAGTTGCAGAATGCGATTATTACTTTAAAATGATCTTGAGTTCATTACTTGATATTGATCCAATTTCTATTGCTTTGGAGCCGAATCTTAACCTTCAGTCTTCTCAGCAATCAAAGTTAAAATCAGTTTTGGAGGACTTGCTTACCGAAAAACCATTACAGTATATATTGGGAGAAGTGCCCTTTAGAAAATTGAACTTAAAAGTCAATTCGTCAGTTCTGATTCCACGTCCAGAAACAGAGGAATTAGTTGGTTGGATTTTGGAAGACTACACGAAACTAAACCATAAAGTTGAACTTATTGATTTGGGGACGGGTAGTGGATGTATTGCCTTATCCTTAAAAAAAGAGCAGTCCTTTTTTAGCGTTTATGCGCTTGATATCGATCAGCCTATTTTGGATTTAGTTCAGCAAAATGCAGAGGAAAATAAGCTGGAAATCAACTGTATAAAAGGGGATATTAACGACCTGCACAAACTTAAACTAAAAGTTGAAGTTATTGTATCTAACCCACCCTATATTACACCACAAGAGAAAGAAGAAATAAAAAATAACGTTTTGAATTTCGAACCGTATCAGGCCTTGTTTGTTCCTCAAGACAATCCCCTTTTGTATTATCAAAAGATATTGGAATATGCAGAGGAAAGCCTTCAATCTAAGGGTAGAATTTATTTTGAAATCAATCCGCTCTTCGAAAGCGAAATGGAGGCATTAATTTTTAGTTTTGATTACTATACCATCACAAAACGTTTGGATATCTTTGGAAAGATTAGAATGTTGCGATTAGAAAAAAAATAGCATGAATCCAGTTGTTGAAAAAATTGAATCTTTACGAAAAGTACTTCATGAGCATAACCATCGGTATTACATTTTAGACCAACCGACCATAAGTGATTTTGAGTTTGATCAATTGCTTGAGGAGTTGCAACAATTGGAAGCTCAATATCCTCAATACCATGACCCCAATTCACCCACACAAAGAGTAGGTGGAGGTGTCACCAAATCTTTTGAGACCCTACCTCATCGTTTTCCCATGTATTCCCTTTCCAACACCTATTCCAAAGAAGAATTGGAACTTTGGGAAGAACGCATCAGAAAAGTATTGGGGGAAGAGACTGACATTGCCTATAGCTGTGAGTTAAAATTTGATGGAGTATCGATAAGTCTGACCTACGAAAATGGAGAGTTGGTTCAAGCGCTTACCCGTGGAGACGGTTCTCAAGGGGATGCCATTACCGCCAATGTCAAGACAATTAATACCATTCCCCTAAAATTAAAGGGAGACTATCCCCCTTTTTTTGAAATACGTGGAGAGATTATCTTGCCTTGGGAAGGTTTTAATAAAATGAACGAAGAGCGTGCTGCTAAAGGAGAACCTTTATATATGAACCCCAGAAATACCGCTTCTGGAAGTTTAAAGCTACAAGACAGTAGTTTGGTTGCCAAAAGACCTCTAAACTGCTTCTTATATGCTTTAGCTGGCGAAAATTTACCGGTAAGCGGTCAGTTTAAGGCATTAGAAAAGGCAAGATCTTGGGGATTTAAGGTGCCTGATTCTGCTAAACTTGTGAGTTCAATAGATGCTGTTTTTGAGTTTATTCAAGAGTGGGATGAAAAGCGAAAGTCTCTGCCTTATGAAATTGACGGAATAGTCATCAAGGTCAATAGGCTTGATCAACAGGAAGAATTGGGCTTTACCGCTAAAGCTCCTCGATGGGCAATGGCCTACAAGTATCAAGCAGAGCAAGTGGCAACTCTTTTAAAAGGGGTGCAATACCAAGTTGGAAGAACTGGCGCGGTAACACCAGTGGCTCAACTAGAGCCTGTGGTGATTTCGGGAACTACAGTCAAGCGTGCCTCGCTGCACAACGCCGATCAAATAGAAAAACTTGATTTAAGACTTGGTGACCGGGTTTATGTTGAAAAAGGAGGTGAAATTATTCCTAAGATTACCGCAGTAGACACATCCAATAGGGGATTAGAAGAAGCCAAGATTCACTTTATCACGCACTGTCCTGAGTGCGGAAGTCTTTTAGAAAGAGAAGCAGGAGAGGCGCAACACTATTGTAAAAACGAAACCGAGTGTCCTCCTCAGAAGATTGGAAAAATTCAGCTTTTTATTGGGAGAAAGGCTATGGACATTGAAGGTTTGGGTGGAGAGACGGTTGCTTTACTTTATCAAGAAGGTTTGTTGAATTCTATAGCAGATTTATACCGCCTTCAACCGGATCAAATTTTACCCTTGGAACGAATGGCAGACAAATCAGTATCAAATCTGATTGAAGGAATTGAAAAGTCAAAGAATAAACCTTTTGCTAAAGTGCTATTTGGTTTAGGAATTCGTTTTGTGGGAGAGACCGTAGCAAAAAAATTGAGTAAGCAATTTAAATCTATGAGCGCCTTACAGCAAGCAAGTTTGGAAGAATTAATTGCAACCGATGATATCGGAGAGCGTATTGCTAAAAGTATCGTAGCATTTTTTTCCAACCCGAAAAATCAATTGTTAATCAGCGAATTAAAGGCCAATGGTCTCCAATTAGAGGAGGTTGAGGAAGAAGGTTTATCGCATGCTGCTTTTGAAGGCAAACGCTTTGTGGTCAGTGGGGTGTTTGACAACTATACCCGCGAGGAGTTAAAGAAAGAGATTGAAACCTTGGGTGGGATTATTGCTAGTTCGGTTTCAGCCAAGACTGATTATTTAGTTGCTGGAAATGGAATGGGACCCTCAAAAAAAGCTAAGGCCGAAGGACTAGGAATTCCTATTCTCAGTGAAGTTGAATACAATTCTTTAAAGCTATAGAGAATCAGAATGTTATATTTATAACATTATTTTAAATTTTGTCCATAATGGTTATTTTTTTTAGTGTGCATAAGGGTTTCTTTAATATTGTTGAATAATGGCGGCTTTACTATCAAGTTTTGTAATGCGGTTGCGCCTAAAAGAACTATTAAAGCGCATCTCGTCTCAGTCTAAGGGTAAACAGAGAAAATTTCAATCCCTTTTGATAGTTTGTTCTGAAGAGCACTCACATAAAGAAGAGCTATTTCTAGAATTTGCAAAGCAATTTGGTATTGCGCCAATCAGTATAACAGTAATTGTTTTGAGTAATAAAGAAATTTTGGAGACCGTAGAGACATCAATTGAAACACATTTTTTCACAAAAAAATCCGTTGGTTTTTTTGGAAAACTTCCTGTTTCACTAAAACAATTGTTTAAAAAGAAGTTTGATTTACAAATCAATTTTTTTAACTCATCAGCAGTCTTTACTGAATTTGTAAGTGCTTCTTTTGATTCATCTCTTCGAGTAGGTTTTTCAAAGTGTAATCACCAGTTGAACGATTTGATCTTGGATATTGATCCGAATGAGGGAGAGCTTTTTCTAAAGGAGACCAATACCTATCTCAAAGCAATTTTAAATTGATTAAACAATGGATTTAAAAGGTTTAGGAGTTGCGATGGTAACCCCATTTACACCCGAAGGACAGCTAGATTGTAATGCTATACCTGATGTAGTTGAAAACATCACCACAGGCAGGGCAGATTACCTCGTAATAATGGGTACAACAGCTGAGGCTGCTTGTTTAACCTCAGATGAAAGAGATCAGGTTATTAAAACCGTAATTGATTCGAATTACGGAAAGCTTCCTTTAGTTATTGGTATCGGTGGAAACAATACAGCCAAAGTAGTTGAAGAGATCAACAACACTGACCTTTCTCCTTTTCAAGCGATTATGTCGGTTTGCCCTTACTACAATAAACCCACTCAGGAAGGAATTTATCAGCATTTTAAAAAGATTGCAAATGCAAGTCCACTGCCTATCATTGTTTACAATGTTCCTTCGAGAACAGGAGTTTCTATAGAAGTTGACACTTTTGTTCGTTTGGCAAATGATTTTGAAAACATAATTGCAATTAAAGAAGCCAGTGGTGATATGAGTCAGGCAGAGCTCTTAATCAAAAAATGTCCTGCTCATGTGCAAGTCATTTCTGGCGAAGATGCACTGAATTTACCCATGTTACTGGCAGGTGCAGTTGGAACTATTTCAGTACTTGGCAACGCGCTACCTGTACCCATAATTAGAATGTTTCATTATGTAGCTGAAGGCAATCTTAAAAAGGCCTATGAATTGCATTATGAATTGTTGGACATCATATCGCTCTTATTTGAAGAGGGAAATCCGGCTGGTATCAAAGCCTTGTTAGAGACTCTTTCCTTGTGTAATAAGACTGTTCGTTTGCCCCTAGTGAGTGCTAGTGACCAACTTTGTGTTAAAATTGAAAAGGCATTAGAGCGCACTATTTAGTACCCTTTAGGTTTTCCAAATACATTTAACATCACCTTTGCAATAAAAATTTCCATTGTCATTGATATTTAGTACTTTCGCAGCATGAAAACAAGGTTGCTTTGTGTATTGTCAATTGCTCTAGCTGGACTAGTCAGTACTTCATGTAGTGACTATCAAAAGTTATTAAACGGAGACGATACAGCTGAAAAGTATAAACAGGCCGAAGTCTATTACAACAATGGGGAATATCTTAAAGCAAATCGTCTTTTAGAGCAAATTATTCCCAAGTATCGCGGAAAGCCTCAAGCTCAACGGATTATTTTCTTTTTTGCCGAAAGTTATTTTCAGACTAAAAGTTATTTATTAGCAGCCTATCAGTTTGAAAATTTCATTAAATCTTATCCTAAAAGCGATCGGGTTCAAGAAGCGAGTTTTAAAGCTGCGAAAAGTTATTATTACCAATCACCCCGTTTTAGCCTCGATCAAGAGGATACTTACACAGCCATAGAAAAATTGCAAGTTTTCCTCAATTTATATCCCAATTCAGAATATGCTATAGAAGCTAATCAAATGATTGCCGAATTGCAAGAAAAATTGGAGCAAAAAGATTTTGAAATCGCAAAGCAGTACTACACGATCAGAGATTATAAAGCTGCTATTAAAGCCAATGAAAATTTTGTATCCAGCTTTCCTGGGACTAAATTTAGAGAAGAGTCACTTTACACCAAATTCATAGCCTCTTGTGAGATAGCGGTAAATAGTGTTGACTCCAAAAAGAAAGAGCGTTTAGAAGAGCTTATCCAACAATACAATACCATCGTTCGTTATTATCCAGAGTCTTTGTTTTTAGAGGATTTAGACAAACGAATGACTAAGGTCAACGAAGACCTAGACCAACTTAACCAAGACAGTTCACAACAAACAAAATAAATCATGACAAAGTACAGAGAATCAAAAGCTGCGTTAACTTCCAAAACATACGACAGAAACGAAATGGAAGGTTCTACAGAGAATATTTACGAAGCACTTTCAATCATCGCCAAACGTTCCAATCAAATCAATTTGGACATCAAAAAAGAACTACACGAAAAGTTAGATGAATTTGCTACTGACAACGATAGTTTGGAAGAGATTTTTGAAAACAAAGAGCAAATTGAGGTGTCGCGTTTTTATGAGCGTTTGCCAAAACCTCACGCAATGGCGATAGAAGAGTGGTTGAATGATAAAATTTACCACAGACGTACTGACGAACCCAAAATCTAATACATGAGTTTGTTGAGTGGCAAAAAGATTTTACTCGGTATTACCGGGGGTATTGCCGCTTACAAAACTCCATTATTGGTTAGAGCGCTAATACAACAATCTGCAGAGGTAAAGGTTGTCATGACTCCCTCATCCAAGGATTTTGTCAGTCCATTAACGCTATCCACACTATCAAAAAATCCAGTTTTATCAACTTTTACTGCTGAGGATTCAGATAACCCTGTTTGGAACGATCATGTTGAACTTGGACAATGGGCTGACCTATTATTAGTTGCCCCAGCTACAGCCAACACACTCTCCTCTATGGTGCATGGCAGATGCAATAACCTTCTTTTAGCAGTCTATCTATCAGCAAAATGTCCAGTATTCATTGCTCCGGCCATGGATTTGGATATGTATGCCCATCCGTCTACACAAGAAAATATAAACACTTTAAAATCCTTTGGAAATCATGTGCTTCCTGTCGGTGAGGGATTTTTAGCCAGTGGGCTTGAAGGAAAAGGAAGAATGTTGGAGCCAGAAGAAATGGTTTCAAAAGTGGTATCCTTTTTTAATCCCACATTAGAACTCAAGGGCAAAAAAGTTCTGATAACAGCCGGTCCTACCTATGAAGCTATAGATCCTGTTCGTTTTATCGGCAATCATTCTTCAGGTAAGATGGGTTATGCTTTAGCCGAGGTTGCACTTAAGATGGGAGCGGCGGTAACTCTTATCTCTGGACCCAGTTCTGAAAAAATAAACCACCCTTCATTAAAATTAATTAAGGTGGTGAGTGCGGAAGAGATGTTGACCGCTGTTCAAGAATTTTATGATTCGACAGATATTGCCATAGCAGCAGCAGCAGTAGCTGATTTTAAGCCTAAAAAAATAGCCTCTAACAAGCTAAAAAAAGAGAGCGGTTTAGCTCATATTTCACTCGTCCCTACAGTTGACATACTATCCTATATGGGAGAGAAGAAAAAGAAGCAAAAACTCATCGGTTTTGCCCTTGAAACTGAAAATGAACTTGAGCATGCCAAAGGAAAACTAAGTCGTAAAAACTTAGACGGTATTGTATTGAATTCACTTCAAGACCCCGATGCAGGATTTTCAGTTACGACAAACAAAATAACCTTTATTCATGCTGATTTTCGAGCTGAATCTTATCCATTGCAATCCAAACTTGAATGTGCCCAAAGAATATTTGAACAAATCTTAACCTTATGAAAAACGTATTCGTCCTAATTGTCCTTATTTTTTCTTTCTATTCAGCAAGCGCCCAAGAATTAAATGCCCAAGTTATTGTCAACTCTGATTTAGTCAACCAAACCAACCAGCAAATTTTTAAAACCTTGGAGCGTTCCTTAAATGAGTTTTTAAACACTCAGGTATGGACCAATCAAGATCTACTGCCACAGGAAAAAATCACTTGTTCCTTTGTTTTTAATTTGACAAATTACAGTAACGATCAATTTGAAGCGACTTTACAAGTCCAATCTCAGCGTCCTGTTTTTGATTCCAATTACGACACTCCTGTGCTCAACTTTTTAGACCGAGATATCGTGTTCAGCTATCAAGAATTTCAGCCGCTCTTTTTCAATCAGTCGAGCTTTGAGTCCAATTTGGTTTCCCTCCTTAGTTTTTATGCCTACGTGATTATCGGTTTGGATGCCGATACTTTTATTGAAAATGGGGGAAGTGTATATTACGAACAAGCACTTCAAGTCGTCAATTTGGCTCAGGTTACTTCACGAAAGGGTTGGAAGCCTTCAGACGGCACTAGAAATCGTTTTTGGATCATAGATAATCTCAGAGCAAATACTTTTAGAGAATACAGACAAGCACTTTACGCATATCACAGAGCAGGTTTAGATCAAATGACCACCAAACCTTTGGAGGGAAAGGAGGCCATTATGAAAGCCATTCAGCAGTTAGAGCCATTGTTTCTCCGAAGACCCAATGCCTTTTTACTGCAAATATTTTTCGATGCCAAGGTCGAGGAAATTGTAAATTTATTTCAAGAAGGTCCGAAAGTTGACTTCAAAGAAACGGAAGCAGTACTTAAAAAAATTGCTCCTTTTTTTGGTTCTAGATGGAAACAAATTAAGGCTTGATTTTTTTATTATTCCTATCTTTATTTCATTAAATAAATTATTCCTGAAGCTTTGTTAAAACAGCTTACTATAAAAAATTTTGCACTCATCGAAGAGTTGGAAGCCTCTTTTTCTTCTGGCATGACCTGTATAACAGGTGAAACAGGAGCAGGAAAATCAATTTTACTCGGGGGTCTCTCTCTTGTTTTAGGTAAAAGAGCTGATTTGTCTTCACTGCTTGATCCCAGTAAGAAGTGTATTGTTGAGGCTTCATTTCAAATACAAGATTATAATTTAAAATCATTGTTTGAATCTTTAGATGTCGACTACGAAGACTACACTGTATTACGCCGCGAAATTTTACCACAAGGGAAATCCCGTGCATTTATCAATGACTCACCTGTGACCTTAAGTATTTTAGAGCAAATTAGTCTGCATTTGATTGATTTGCATTCGCAAAATGATACGGTTAGCTTGCTTCAAAACGAATATCAATTTCAGGTGCTTGATGCATTGGCAAATAATAAAGAAACCCTCAGTAAGTATAAAAGAACACGTGAGGAGTATAAAAGTATATCAGAATCTTACCAACAGCTTAAATTGGTTGCGGAAAATGCAAAAGCTTCTTATGAGTTGGATGATTTTTTATATCAGGAGCTTCTCAAATTAAATTTGAAAGAAGGTATGGAAGAGGACTTGGAGCAGAAGCACAGTGCACTCTCCAATGTAGACTACCTTCAAACGACCTTAGCCGAAGGGATTCGAATTATGGAAACAGAAGCGGTTGGTCTTTTGGACCAACTGTTAAAATTGAGAAGTCTCGCCTCTGGCTTGACTATTAAAGCAGGACAATTTGCTCCTTTAGAGGAGCGATTTAATACCATTTTAGTCGAAGCAGAAGATCTTTTAAGTGAATGTAAAATTCAATTTGAAAACCTGGAGTCTAACCCTGAAGAATTAGAAAAACTTCAAGCTGAGCTTGATGAACTGAATAGTCAAATGCAAAAGCACAAGGTGAATTCTACTACAGATTTAATCACCATACAGTCCCAATTGGAAGTTCGTCTTAACAAGTCACTAAATATGGATATCGAGTTAAATAGACTGTTAGCAAAGCAGAGTAAATTTGAGAAATCTATGGCGAACTTGGCTTCTCAGCTCACGAAATCGAGAAAGGCTGCCGTCCAAATTCTTGAAAAGGAATTGGGTAATTTGGTTTCTCGTATGGGGATGAATGAAGCTGAGTTTAAAATTGATTTAGAGCCTTCAGACACCTTTTTGAGCAACGGCTTAGATCAATTGCACTTTAAATTTAAGTCGAATAAAGGAGGCAATTTTAAGCCTTTAAAGAAAATTGTTTCAGGAGGAGAATTGTCACGTATCATGCTTGCAATCAAAGCAATTTTATCAAGTTACATAAAGCTTCCTACTCTAATATTTGATGAAATAGATACGGGTGTTTCTGGAAAGATATCCGACAGTATTGCTGACCTTATGGTAGCCATGGGTCAAAAGCTTCAAGTCATCAACATCACCCATCTTCCTCAGGTAGCTGCAAAAAGCCATTACCATTTTAAAGTCTTAAAACAGGAGCTTGACGACAAGACACTGACCAGTTTACTTCCCTTGGATAAAGAGGCCCGAATTGAGGAAATTGCAATGATGCTTTCTGGAAATCAAGTCTCATCAACCGCTATTGCTCACGCCAAGCAATTGATGAATTAAATGTATCTTTGAACTTTAATATTTACACATGTCACATAAAATTTTAGAAGGAAAAAAAGGAATAATTTTTGGCGCTCTAGACGATCAGTCTATTGCTTGGAAAACAGCAGAATCTGTAGCAGATGCAGGAGGTAGTTTTGTACTTACAAATGCTCCAGTTGCATTGCGAATGGGAACAATAAATGCTTTAGCTGAAAAAACAGGCTCTCAAGTAATTCCAGCTGATGCAACCAATAAGGATGATTTAGACCAGTTGATCGATCAAGCCCAGGAGATATTGGGAGGGAAATTAGATTTTGTTTTGCATTCCATAGGGATGTCTGTCAACGTTCGTAAAGGAAAACATTACACTGATTTAAATCACGATTGGATGACCAAAGGTTGGGATGTCTCAGCAGTGTCCTTTCATAAATTAATGCAGTGTTTGTATCAAAAAGATGCCATGAATGAGTGGGGGAGTATAGTTGCTCTATCTTATGTTGCAGCCCAAAGAACATTTCCCAATTACAATGATATGGCTGATAATAAAGCATATTTAGAGTCCATCGCCCGAAGCTTTGGATATTTCTTTGGAAAAGATAAAAAGGTTAGAGTAAATACGATTTCTCAATCGCCTACACTTACAACAGCTGGAAAGGGCGTGGCAGGTTTGGATGGCTTTTTAAATTACGCTGAAAAAATGTCTCCATTAGGTAATGCAACAGCAAAAGATTGTGCAGATTATACGGTTTCACTTTTCTCTGATTACACCAAAAAAGTAACACTTCAAAATTTGTATCACGACGGTGGGTTTTCAAATGTGGGAGTGAGTCAAGAAATCATAGATGAACTAACTCCAAAATCCTAGCGCAGCTAAAAGAAGATGTTTCAAAATGTCGACACAAAAAAGAGGAATTGAAAGTATATTAAAAAAACTTCCAAACAAAAGTCGTTTTCGATTCTTCTTACTGTTTGTTGTCATTTCTTTCAGCTTTTGGGCGAGTACCAAACTTTCAAAAGAATATCAGTTAGTGCAGCCTTTTACCCTAGTATGGGGAGAGGTTCCAAAGGGGGTTGTGTTAAGCGATAAGCCATCTCAAATCAAAGCGACCCTCAATGCCAGTGGAGTAGAAATTCTGTGGTATCGATTGTTTAAAAACAAACTGTCAATATCATTAAAAGATGTTGATTTTACTCCTGAAGACCGGGTTTTAAATATGGAGGAACAATTTTTTGATATTCAACAGCAGCTCTTTGGGGGGACGCAATTATTACAAATTTCACCAAGCTTATTTCCACTTCAGTACAGCAAAATGGCTGTAAAAAAACTTCCCGTACTTGCAAATTTAGATGTGAATTTCCGACCGGGTTATTTGGGAGAGGAAAGCGTGCAAATTACCCCAGATAGCGTTGTAGTCCATGGACCACAAAACACGCTGGATACCCTTGAAAATATCAATACAGAGGAATTTAAAGCTTTGGATGTCCATCAAAATATCGATCAAAAAATCGGGCTAGAGGAATTAGCAGGAGTTGAATTTGAAGTTGAGAGTATTGAACTCCATTGGTCTGTATTACCCTTTTCGGAAAAGCGTTTGACAATTCCCATCGAAGTAGTCAACTTACCACTTGGAGTAAAAGTCAAACTGTTTCCTCCTGAAGTGAATTTGAGAGCCACTTTGCCTTTATCCCTTCTCAGTGCAGTTAAATCCAGTGACTTTTTGCTAGTGGTCGATTATGAAGACATAAATGAGGGACAGTCTGATGTAATGGAAATAAAATTAAGGAAACAACCACCCTCAGTAAAAAAAGTAATTTGGGAACCTCTTAATGTAAATTATTTGATAAGAAGATGAAGATCATTGGTTTAACAGGAGGTATTGGAAGTGGGAAATCAACTTTGCTCGCTTGGTTTAGATCCAATGGAATTCCTTGTTTTGAATCCGATATTGTCGGAAAGCAGCTGCTTAACGGTCAGTTAAAACAGGATGTCATTGATTACTTTGGCCCTGAACTCTATCCAAATGATGCGCTCGATACCAAGAGGATGGCTCAACTTGTATTCCAAGATAAAGAGGCCCTTGAAAAACTCAATAATTTAGTTCATCCAGCGGTGGGGAAAGCTTTTAAAGATTTTGTTGAAAAGAATAAAAATGCCCAAATCGTAGTTAAAGAAGCTGCGATATTATTTGAAACAGGGGCGTATAAAAGCTGTGATTTTGTAATTTTAGTGTACGCTCCATTGGAAAAAAGAATTTCTAGAGTAATCCAAAGAGATGGAGTAAAAAGGGCTGAGGTATTGGCTCGAATGTCAAAACAATGGGATGACAATAAAAAGAGCGCATTAGCTGATTTTGTAATTGAAAATGACAGTCTGGAATTGGCAATTGAACAGCTTGAAGCAATTCTTAAAAAGCTTTTGGCTTAAATAAAGGATTAACAAACAATTGGCATTTTTTTTGATCAAAAAGAAGGAAATTTGTAACTGTCAACTTTAAGCGGGATATTCGTCTTAAATTGTAATCGAATGTTTTTATGAAAAAAACATTATTTATTTCCCTTGTGAGTTTTATGATAATCTCAATTCTAGGAATTGTGGGGCTACAGGGGTATTGGATTTATTCAGCCTGGGAAGATAAAGAAGAAGAGTTTTCTTTGGCTGTACAGCAATCTCTTCAGTTGGCTGCAGACGAAATACAAGAGCGTGAATTATCGGATTATATTCAGGCTTACGAAAATTTAATTGATTCCCTTGTAACCCCAGACAATGCGAGCTTTGCAAATGTATTCCTCTTTTTAGACGAAGATAAACCTAACAATTTACTGTCCTACTACGCCTACGGTATTCTAGAAGAAGATTATAAAATCACTCCTTATTTAGATCCTAAACTAGGAGATACAATTGATGTGGTGACTGACGTAAAGCAAGTGAAAAATACCACCATCATAAATGAAAATGATGTTTTTGACAGAGAAAATAATATAGCCACTTCAATTGAAAAAATTAAAACAATTGAACGAATGAATGTCAACAATCAACGCATTCGTAGTATTTTTAAGGACTATACTTCCAATACCCCGATCCATAAAAGATTAAACTCACAGGAATTGGATTTTGTTCTCAAACGTCAATTTGATTCCAAGAATATCATCACTCCCTACGAGTTTGGTATTTATGACGACGGTTTAGCAACGAAAATTAAATCAAACAATTATTTGGAAGAGCAGCAGGGTTTTAAATATAGAACTCCCATTTTTAGAGACCAGGACGGTTTAGGCCGTTATGAATTGGTAGTCTCTTTTCCTGAAAAAGACCAATATGTTTTCTCCTCTATTATTGGAGTTGGAGGTTTGACCTTATTTTTAACTCTTTTTATTGTATTAGTATCCACTAGTGGATTGTATCAAATCATTCAGCAGAAAAAGCTCTCGGAGATAAAAACCGATTTCATCAATAATATGTCTCATGAATTTAAAACTCCAATAGCAACTATCAATTTGGCTCTAGACGCCATTTCAAATCCCAAGACAAAATTAATACCAGAAAAAGTAGAGCGTTATGTGAGTATGATACGGGAGGAAAACAGTCGTATGCTGACTCAAGTTGAAAACGTTTTGAGGATTTCTCAGTTGGAACGCAGTAACAATCCAATTAAAATGTCCAAAGTGGATTTGCACGCTATCATAAAAGATGCGATAAGCCACATTGAATTGATTTTAAATGATAAATCAGGCTCTTTGACCAAAAAGCTTAAAGCTTCAAATGTTGAGGTTTTGGGAAATAAAAGTCATTTGACAAATATTACTGTAAATTTACTTGACAACGCGCTAAAATACTGTGACAGTACTCCTAAAATTATTGTTGAGACTTTTAATGAAGACGGCGATTTTGTTTTAAAAGTGACGGATAATGGCTTAGGAATGAGTCCTGTGGTGCAAAAGAAAATTTTTGATAAGTTTTACCGTGCGACCTCTGGTAACATCCACAATGTGAAAGGACATGGACTTGGTTTGGCTTATGTCAAAAAAATAGTTGATATCCACAAAGGAGAAATAAAGCTAGAAAGTAAAGAAAACTATGGGACAACCTTTGAGATATGGCTTCCCTTAGAATAAATTTTAATAATAATGCCTTATTTATAAGATATGAAAAACGACAATAAGAAAATTCTAATCGTTGAAGACGATTCGAATTTTGGTAATATTTTAAAGGAATACCTAAGTTTAAACGACTACAATATTACTCTAGCCAAAAATGGAATTGAGGGCTTTGAGAAGTTTAAAAAAGAAGAGTATGACCTCTGTATATTGGATGTGATGATGCCTTACAAAGACGGTTTTACATTAGCCAAGGAAATTCGTGAGGTAAATGAAATTGTACCAATATTCTTTTTATCAGCAAAGCACTTAAAGGAAGATGTTTTAAAAGGATTTAAGTTGGGAGCAGATGATTACTTGACGAAACCTTTTGATTCCGAGGTTTTGCTTGCTAAAATTAAAGCAATTTTAAATCGCAGTAAAGCACCGAATTCTCTAGCGAATGATGCTTTTGAGTTTGCTTTCAGTGATTTTTACTTCAATTCAAAACTTCGTTTTTTAAAATATAAAAATGAAGAACCTGTTAAATTGTCTCCAAAGGAAAATCAATTGCTACGGCTGTTAGTGATTCATCTCAATGATTTGCTGCCCCGTGAATTGGCTTTAAATAAAATTTGGCGCGATGATAATTATTTTACTTCTAGAAGCATGGATGTCTATATAGCTAAACTCAGGAAGTATTTAAGTGTAGATGATAAAGTTCAAATCCTCAACATTCACGGTGAGGGATTTCGTCTGGTGGTCAACTAAGATTTCTCGGATGAAATTGTTCCATGACTTTTTTAAGGTGAAGGCTATCTAAATGGGTATAAACTTCTGTAGTTGTAATGCTTTCATGTCCCATTAAAACTTGAATAGTCCTCAGGTCTGCACCGTTTTCTAAAAGATGTGTAGCAAAGGAATGTCTAAAGGTGTGTGGTCCTATTTGCTTTTGAATGGAGGTTTCATTTGCCAAACGTTTTATCATCGTAAATATCATCTGTCGGGTCAAAGCGCTGCCATTTCTATTGAGAAAGACGATATCTTGATGTGCAGGATTAATCTTTTGAAGGTTTCTAACCTTGTAAATATAGAGTTCAAGGTATTTTTTCGAATGGGTACCCATAGGAACGAGTCGCTGTTTGTTTCCTTTGCCTGTTACACGGATCATTTCTTCTTTAAAAAAGAGATTGGACAAGCTCAGTTGGGTGAGTTCAGACACCCGCAATCCACTACCGTACAGGGTCTCCAGTATAGCCCTATTGCGATGCCCTTGAGGATGCCCTAGATCAACAGCATCCATAAGAAGGTCAATTTCTTTAATACTCAACACATCGGGTAATTTCCGACCGAGTTTGGGTGTTTCGATAAGATCGGTAGGATTGGTCTTTCGGTAGGATTCAAAAATTAAATAATCAAAAAAACTTCTCAGACCAGCTATGCGTCTAGCCTGAGTATGAGGACCCATGACTTTTGCGGTTTCATATATGAATTTTTGCACGGTTTCCCTTGAACAGTCTAGAGGTCCTTCTTCACTTTCAATTTGGCTTAAAAAAGCCTGAAACGATTTGATATCAAGTGCGTAATTCAGTATTGAATTTTCGGATAAGCCCCGTTCAATTTGAAGATACATTTGATAATCTGAGAGCGCTTGGACCCAATTCACATCTGTGCTTTTAGGGGATTAAACTGAATTTCTATACTTTTACTAAAATAATAAAAATGAAGATCAGTATTATTAATGGGCCTAATTTAAATTTACTAGGTACTAGAGAGCCAGGAGTATATGGTAATCAGAATTTTGAAGAGTATTTTAATACGCTCAAGGATAAATTTCCAGAGGTTCATTTTGATTATTTTCAATCCAATGTAGAGGGCGAGTTAATCAACCAACTCCATGAGGTAGGTTTTTCAGCAGATGCTATACTTCTAAATGCAGGAGCCTATACCCATACCTCTGTTGCCTTAGGCGATGCGATTAAGAGTATTGATTCACCAGTTATTGAGCTGCATATTTCCAACACATTCGCAAGAGAAGACTTTAGACATACGTCTTACATTACTCCAGTTGCTAAAGGGCTTATCATCGGTTTTGGATTAGATTCTTATCGCCTTGGGGTAGAAAGTGTTCTTGGTTAAAAATTCCTCTTTAAACAGTTTAACCATTCTAATTAACTGCGTTTAATAATTCATATGAAAGGCTAATTTTTGTAGTTTGGTTAAAAACATAAATTAAACTTATGAAACCAATTTTTTCAATTTTAGTAGCCCTAGCACTCTGTTTGCCCAGCCTTGCTGATGCGCAAAGAAAGAACAGAAAAAAAGCTGAGCCAAAGCCAGCAGAGGTGTCTTTAGATGCCTTTTCATTTAGAAATGTGGGACCAGCATTTTTATCTGGACGTATTGCAGATATTGCTGTTCACCCCAACAACGAAAGTGTTTGGTATGTTGCAGTAGGATCTGGAGGTGTTTGGAAAACCGAAAACGCTGGAACTACCTGGTCTCCAATTTTTGATGATCAATCAACCTATACTACGGGTTGTGTTGCAATTGACCCCTCCAATCCAGAGATCGTTTGGGTAGGAAGTGGTGAAAATGTCGGTGGGCGACATGTTGCTTATGGTGATGGAGTTTACAGGAGTATGAATGGTGGGAAAACATGGGACAATATGGGCCTTAAAAACTCAGAGCATATTTCTGAAATCATCGTTCATCCTGACAATTCCGACGTGGTTTGGGTTGCCTCCCAAGGTCCTCTTTGGAGTAAAGGAGGAGAGCGAGGTTTGTACAAAACTACAAATGGTGGTAAATCGTGGAATAGAGTTTTAGGAAACGACGAGTGGACAGGAGTAACCGATATTATGATAGACCCTAGAAACCCTAGAATAATATATGCAGCCACTTGGGATAGACACCGAACAGTTGCTGCACTAATGGGTGGAGGACCAGGGACAGCCATTTATCGTTCAGATGATGGTGGTGATAATTGGACCAAGCTTACAAACGGTTTGCCAAAATCAAATATGGGTAAGATTGGAATTACAATCTCACCTCAAAATCCTGACGTGGTATATGCTGCTATAGAATTAGATCGTACCAAGGGAGCAGTTTACCGCTCTGAAGATCGAGGTGCATCATGGAAAAAAATGTCGGATACTGTTTCAGGCGGAACAGGACCGCATTACTATCAAGAGCTATATGCCAGCCCACATAAATTTGATCGTTTGTACCTTATGAATGTAAGAGTGCTTACCTCTGAAGATGGGGGTAAAACTTTTGTTCAACTCAAAGAACAAGATAAACACTCAGACAATCACGCCATCGTATTTAAAAAAGACGACCCCAACTACATCATGCTGGGAACCGATGCCGGTATTTACGAGAGTTTTGATTTAGCTGAAACCTGGCGTTATATGAAAAACTTACCCTTGACCCAGTTTTATAAGGTAGCGGTAAATAATGCAGAACCCTTTTATCACATCTTTGGAGGTACTCAAGACAACGGTTCGGCTGGTGGTCCGTCCGCCACTGATGAAAGACAAGGAATTGCAAACAAACATTGGTATAAAACGCTTTTTGCTGACGGACATCAATCCGCTACGGATCCCGTTTATAACGATATTATTTACGCTGAAACACAGCAAGGAGGCTTGCATAGAATTGACCTGACTACCGGTGAACAAATTTCTATTCAGCCACAAGCAGCTGAGGGAGAGCCTCATGAGCGTTTCAATTGGGATGCCCCTATTTTAGTTAGTCCGCATAATCCTTCACGTTTGTATTTTGCTTCCTATAGAGTATGGAAGTCAGAAACTAGAGGGGATGACTGGGAAGTCATCTCTGGTGACTTAACGCGTAATGAAGACCGAATCACTTTACCCATAATGGGTCGTCAGCAGAGCTGGGATAACGCCTGGGATGTAGGAGCTATGTCAAATTACAACACCATTACTTCTTTGGCAGAATCTCCTGTTCAAGAAGGCTTACTATACGCCGGCACTGATGATGGATTTATTCAGCTTACAGAAAATGGTGGGGAAAGTTGGAGGAAAATACCAGTTACCGCACTAGGCTTGCCCGAGCGTTCTTTTGTGAATGACATCAAAGCAGATTTATTTGATGCAAATACGGTCTATGTAACATTAGACAATCATAAAGAGGGTGATTACAGCCCGTATCTATTTAAAAGTACAGATAAGGGAATGACTTGGAAATCAATCAGTTCAAACATTCCAGATCGTACTCTAGTATGGCGTATGGTTCAAGATCCGGTTAAGGCAAATCTTCTTTTTGCAGCGACTGAATATGGAATTTACACTTCCTTAAATGGGGGAACTTCTTGGCAAAAACTTCCAGGTACTCCTTCCATATCATTTAGAGACCTTACTATTCAAAAAAGAGAAAACGATTTGGTCGCCGCTTCATTTGGGCGTGGATTCTTCGTTTTAGATGATTATAGTGCATTGAGAGAATTTACTCTTGGTAATTTGAATAAAGAAGGAAAACTCTTTCAGCCAAGACCTGCAAAATGGTTTGTACAAAGAAGCAATGTAGGGAATACAGGTGCAGATTATTACTTTGCAAAAAATCCCGAATACGGAGCTGTATTTACTTATCACCTTTCCAAGGAGTATAAAATGCAAAAGTCATTACGTCAAAAACGTGAAAAAGAGCTAAATAAGGCAGAGAAAAATGTTCCATTCCCCGGCTGGGAAGCACTTGATGCTGAAAAGCAAGAAATGCCTGCTCAAGTAATTTTGACCATAGAAGATCAGCAAGGAAATGTGATCAATAAAGTCAAGAAAAAAGCCTCTAAGGGTAGTCATAGAATCGCATGGAATTTAGAGCATTTTAATCCGTTTGCAATTTCAATGAATGGTCGATCAAGAAGAGGTGGTGGAGCTTTAGCAACTCCTGGTACCTATCAAGCTACTCTTCATCTGGAAAAAGATGGTAATGTTACCAAACTTGACGGTCCGATAAGCTTTGAAGTAAAACCCATCAGAGAAGGAGTCCTTAAAGGCGCAGGTTATGCAGAGTACAATGCATTCCGTACTGATTTGACCTCTTTTATACAGCAGATTAGTGAAGTTCAAGATAAATTTGATCAAAGCAAGAAAAAGCTCAAGGCTTTAAGTACTGCGGTTGACCGTTCTAAGCTGTCCCCAGGTTCTTTAGAACCCAAAATCGCCGACTTAAAAGTAGCTATAGCTTCGGTAGATTTTATGCTTGAAGGCAGCCCTTCTAAAGAAGAGATAGGGGAACGCAATCCTTCAAGAGTTCAAAGGTATTTGTACAATGCTTTCGATGGAATGGGGCATTCTTATGGGCCAACAGCTTTACACAAGAAAAGTCTCGAAATTGCAAAAAGTATGCTTGTAAAAGTGGAGACTGAAGTGGATAAAATCGTCAATTCGATGATCCCTAAAATTGAGGAAGCTTTAAAAGTAGCTGACGCTCCTTATATATCTAATTAGCCATTAGTATAGTACCCTAAAAGACCGCATTTAGCGGTCTTTTTTTTTATACAGCTGGTAAAGTGGGGGATAGCTCAAAACATTCCAAATGGAAGAAGGGTATCGCAGCTAGAAGATGATCAAAGATGTCAGAAGAAATACCTTCGTAGTTGATCCAAACTTTATCTTTACTAAAGGCGTAAATCTCTAATGGAATTCCTTGTGCAGTGGGAGCCAATTGGCGACACATTACCGTCATGTTTTGATTGATTTGATCGTGTGTCTGAAGATAGACTTGAGTATAGTATCTAAAAAGGCCTAGATTGGTAAAATTTCTCCCATTAATCAATAAACTCTTATCTGTTTTTTGAGCGGTATTTGAGGCTTCAATTTCTTTTTGACGCTCATCGATTAGGGGAGCTATTCGATCAATTTTCTTTAACTCTGAAATTTCATCAGGTTCCAAAAAACGTATGCTAGCCGATTTTATTAGTAGTGATTTTTTGATTCTTCTACCTGAAGATTCGCTCATCCCTCTCCAATTGATAAAAGAATCAGAGATTAGCTTATAGGTAGGGATGGAGGTAATGGTTTTGTCAAAATTTTGAACCTGAACAGTAGAAAGGCTAATTGAGATAACATCCCCATCGGCATTACTGTTTGGCATACTGATCCAGTCTCCAATACGAACAGTGTCATTTACCGTAATCTGAACACTGGCGACAAAACCGAGTATGGTGTCCTTAAAAACAAATAACAAAACCGCTGATAGAGCACCAAGTGTAGTTAAAAAGGATCCAATATCTCTTCCTGTAAGTACCGATAGAATTAAAATGCCCCCGACAAACCATAAAAAAATCATGAATACCTGTAGGTAACTGTCCAAAGGTTTGTCTTTAAATGAGGCTAGTGTTTTGAGATAATCGTTTACTGATTTTAATACCGCTCGAATCAAAGCAATGATCAATACAATAAGCAAGGCTTCAGTAATATTCTGCACAAAAGCCGCAAAGTCTTGACTGATGACTGTAAAAAGAGTCGGTATGGTCTCATAGTAAAGGAAGAGTACAGGAAGGTAGGAAAGAATCTTTGGGACTTTATTTTGAATAAGAATATCGTCAAATTTAGATGCTGTACTCCTCGCAAACCTGATAAAAAAACCAGCAATGACTTTTCTTGTAATCCAGAAAATGATACGTCCTAGTACTAGAAATAAAATCAACAATAAAATTAACGCGAAACTGTTAGACCAAAATTCAGAAAGGCCTCTATCGCTGAATAATTCTGCAACAATGGATTTAAGGTCTAAAATATTCATGGATTTAATTTTAATGTAAAATTACATTTAACTTTTCACTTTACTGTATTTGATCTCCAATTTTGGTAATGGCATTGGCCAGTGCTACAAAGTCTTGCTGTTTGGTATCAGGATTCATCAGTACTGTTCTTAAAAAACGTTTTCCTTTAAATTCGCAAGAAGTAATGTAAAAAGCACCGCTATTGATCAATTCATAACGCAAGGCGAGTTGATCTTGATCACTTAAACGGTCAGGGCGAAATTGAAAGCATAAGATATTTGATTCAGGAGGATAGGGACAATAAAAGTCTTCTAAACTATTGAGATAGGTGTAAAGATGGCGTGCCTGCTGAAAACTGTGCTCTATAAATGCTGTCATCGCATCTTCTCCTTTAAGTGCAAAGCTCCAAAACAGCTTGGTGCCTAAAGCCGATTTTGTACATTCAACAGTAAAGGGCATGGAGTCCATACCGATTACTTCATTTTCATGAAAAACATAGCTTCCTTTTTGACGAAAATTATTCCATTGGTGCTCCTGATTTTTAAAAAGAACAGCTGTGCAAAGTGCGGGTACTTGAAGCATTTTATGTGCATCCCAGATAACGCTGTCAGCTCTTTCTATACCACTAACTTTACTTTTTTCTGTTTTAGAGAGAAGCGCAACTGCTCCATGGGCTCCATCGACATGAAACCACAATTTGTGTTTTTCACAGAAATCTGCCATCTCATCTAGGGGGTCAAAAAGTCCTGAGGATGTAGCGCAAGCATTCGCTACAACTGCCATGACGCGTTTGTTTTCTTTCTTTATTTGTTTTAAAACGGGTTCTAACTGCTCGGTTAGAATCACCTCATTAGAGTCCACAGCTACTGGTACAAATGCATTTTTACCCATCCCCATGATGGACAAGGCACGTGCTATTGAATAATGTGCTGTTGCTGGTCCAATCACAACAAGGTCGCTTGGATTACCTTCAGTCCACGCCTCAGGCGCTATGGCAGCACGTGCAGCAGATAAGGCTGTCAGATTAGCTACAGATCCCCCATGCGTTAGTACACCACTTCCATTGTTGGGTAGGGTAGTAAAATCGCATAGATGATCTCCTTTAAACCACTTTAGCTTTGAAAGCATCCAATTGATCATAAAGCCTTCAAGTGTTGCCCCAGCTGGACCCATCTCATAAAGTGAGCTTGGATTGTTTATTGTCCCATGTATCCAATCGGGTATACCCGAGAGGTCTTGGGGAACCGCTACCTGATGTCCCATATACCTCGGATTACTCAAATGATTGGTGTGGTCTAAATAAGTTTTAACAAAGCCTTCCAAACTTTTGACATCCTTAAAACCATTTTTAAAAACAGTATTCAGCTGAAGTTTTTCTGCGATATGTTCAGGAGTTTGCTGAAGAAGAACGACTTCTTTTCCAGTTTTACTTTGCTTGAGATAGTCATTCAGTACTTCTGCTATCCGTTCTTTAGTCTCCAAGAAAGGTAGAGTGGCTGTTTTTTCAGTAGTACTAGTTTGGATTGCTTCAGGCATGAATATTAGTCTTGATTGTGTTCTGGGACAAATTTAAAGAAAAATCCTGCCCAAATTACTTTTGAAAGTGCATTGATATAAGGCATCAGTAAAATCAAACCAATAGAGATGATGATAAAGTTTTGTATCATGCCTTTTGCAAGACCAAGTAGCAGTAATGTCAGGTAGATCGCGATACTGATTCCAACTCCTAAACCATAGGAAACATACATAGAACCGTAAAAAAAACTAGGCTCAATTTTAAAGTTGAGTTTACAGTGGGGGCAAGAGTCATTGACCTTGTTGAAGTGCGATAGTCGGTAAGGATTCCCTACAAGAAGGTTTCCTTTTCTACACTGAGGGCACTTTAATTTAAGAATCGAGAGTAGCTTTGAGCGCATTAATAACTTTTATTAAAATTAATGCTTTTAAAATTGAACACCTAAGAAAAAAGAGGAGGTCAAATGCTTAAACTATTGTGACCAAGATGTAGGCTTTCTGTCCCAACGATGGGTTTTGAGTTTAGCATAAAGTTCAGTAACCATGGGTTTACCATCAATGCAATTGATATTTGCAATTACATTTTTTTGTTTTCGCATGCCGGGAATGATTGTGCCTACAGATTTATTTTCTAAAATAAACCTCAGAGCCACAGCTGCCATGTCAGTGTCTTTTGGAATTAGTGGTCTGAGTAGGTCCGCTCTGTCTGCACTGGCATTAAGATTCTCGGGAACAAAATAGGTTCCCCTCCAATCGCCTTCTGGGAAAGTGGTCTCTCGGGTAATGTTACCTGTAAGTGTACCTTCATCAAATGGAACGCGGGCTATTACAGCTATGTCGTTAGCATCACAATAGGGAAACAAACGATCTTCAGGAGCTTGATCAAAAATATTGTATATCACTTGAACAGCGTCAATAAGACCGGTTTCTAGGGCGACTATTCCATTTTCGGGTTCCCAGCGATTCATACTGATTCCCATGGCTGCGATTTTGCCTTCTTTTTTTAAATCCTCTACCGTACGTTGCCACTCTTCTTCCGGAGTCCATCCATCATCCCAGGTATGAAATTGCATCAAGTCTATCTGTTCCCGTCCAATGTTTTTTAGTGTTTTTTCGGTATATGCTCTGATATGAGCAGCTGGATAGGATTCGGAAAAAGTATAGTGCGGTTTTGCTGGCCACTTAAAGTTTTTGGGTGGGAGTTTACTCGCAGTGTAGAGTTTTTTATCTGGATGGTTTTGTAGTAATTTCCCTAGGAGGCGTTCACTATGTCCCTCTCCATAGCCCCATGCAGTATCAAAGAAATTCACCCCTTTTTCTACCGCTAAATTTAGGGATTCCATGGATTGGATATCATCAGACTCTTTCCAACCTCCCATTCCCCACATACCATAGCCTATTTCACTGAGTTGCCAATTTGTTCTTCCAAATCTTCTGTAAATCATAAGTTTATTTGTTTAAAATCGAATTTAGCCAATTTTCTGCATTTTTACTCCAGATGCTATGTGTACCAGTTCTCCCTAAACCGTAACCGTGTCCACCGTCAGCAAAAGCATGCATCTCCGCTGCTACGGAAAAAGCCTTTAGCTGGTTTAAGTATTCAAAACTGTTTTCAACTGGAACTGCCAAATCATCTATTGAGTGAATTAAGAGGGCGGGAGGGGTGTTTTTGTCAACTTGGAGTTCATTTGAAAAATAATCCACTTCCTTTTGGGAAGCAGATTCACCTAACAAGTTGTTTCTCGACCCCCCATGAGTAATATTTTCTTGAAACGAAATCACGGGATAGATGAGCATGGAAAAGTCAGGACGAGCTGAAACTTCAGTCTCATGCTCGTAAACCTTAGCATCGTAATGTGTCGATAGTGAAGCTGCCAAATGTCCACCCGCAGAAAAACCCATTACCCCAATTTGATTAGGATTGACACCCCATTTTTTAGCATTTTTGCGAATAGTACGCAGTGCTTTTTGTGCATCCTGAAGTGGTCCTACACTTTTATCAGTCATAATGCGATCGTCAGGCAGACGGTATTTTAAAACAAAGGCCGAGATACCCAAACCATTGAGCCATTTAGCAACTTGATAACCTTCATGATCGATAGCAAGTATTTTATAACCTCCTCCAGGGCAAATGAGAACTGCAGCGCCGTTGGACTTCTCTTTTGGAGCTGGATAAGCTTTTAAGCTTGGGGCAACCACCTGGTGAATTCTAAGGACATCATCTGGTTGATTTCCACCGCTGGCGTATTCTTCCACTTCAGAAGAAACAATCTGACCAGGAATCCCATTTTCCCATAAGGGAAACTCCTCTTGGGCAGTCAGTGAGTTAATATTTAAAAGGATTACAATCAGGATAAATAGTTTAGAATTCATAACAGTAAGTTTAATCTGTACCTTGGGCAAGCTCCAAAGCAGTAGTAGTTAAATGATATTTAGTCAGCATGTTGGTAATTTCCCAATTAGGGATTTTTTGTTTTTTATAGAACTCAATATAGCGTCGAGTAACCTCAGCAAAGTGGGCTTCGTGTCCTTCCCTTAACTCCATAGGGATGCTTACTTCCCATCGATTGGCTTTTGATACAAGGGCTATACCAGGATAGGTATTTTTTAAGGAATCGACAGCTTTTTGAAGAGCCATAGTGTCAAACCCTTCCTTTGGGTTTAAATAAAGGGTAGGTGTATAATTTTCTTTAGCCGTCTGAAGTATTTCTAAATCGGCTTTACTTCCTCTCATAATAGAGTAGTGGGTATCTCCTGCTCCTTGTGGAGCTTTAAAATTCCATATAACTTCAACCTTGGCATGATGGCCTTTTAAGGTGTAGTTCATGGCACCATTAGCGTAAACTTGAAGGGTGTCGTTTTCGACATAAGGAATAAGATATTCGGGATAGGAATTCAAGCCTGTGACCTGTTTAAAATCCTTTTTAGACATGGGTGTGGCCAAGCGCTCTGCCCTTAGTAGCGTTATATCCTCCTTTTGAATTGCTTCTTGTGGAAAGCACTCCCAAAATGTAAGATCTACTAAATGCGAACTGACATCAACTAAACCCTCACCTTGTAGTTTGACATCAAAAAACCAAGCCGGTCTGATTAAGGGCTTTCCAGAGACCGCTTTAGCATAGTGATGAATGGATGACTTGACTATGGCAGGTTCTTCCAAATTTCCTTGTATTAATGTTCCAAATACATTTCTTAATTGGGAAAGTTCTTTTTGAAGTACGGTAGTAATTTCAGAGCGTTCGGTCATGATATCATAAAGCATCAATTTTTTTTCCTTTGCCAACTGAAATGCCTGTTCCAAGGCTTGATATTCATTTGGATCAATAACCATAGGCTTGTCTGCGTAAACATGAAACCCGTGTTCAATGGCATTCAGGATGTATTCAGTTTTCTTTTGATTATTTCCCGAGAGCATGACAACTCCAGCTTTTTCTTTATTCAAAAGTTGCTCAAAAAAATCATCACCTTCATAGACCGTGGATTTCCATGTAGTTGGACCTTCCTCACGTTGATTATAGGCCTCAATTCGAGCGAGATGTAAATCTAAATCGCCACCTTTTGGAGCGTAAATATGAACTTCACTATCAATCTCAGGATACATGGTTTTTTGGACCAAAGCCGCGTGAAAGTGCCCAGGATCAAGGGTAATCCATTGGATTTTATCACTCTGCTGACCGCATCCCACAGCTAAAATAAGTAGGAGTACTAATCGAATTTTCATCAGTTCTAGTATTGAATGTTAGTAGTTCCGTAAGGTGCTCTTTGAGAACGTCTTAACATGGCATTAGCTTCAGCATCATTGATGAAACGTTCAGTCATAGGATCCCAATTCAATTGACGTGGTAGTTTCATCGCAATATGACTGATGAGACAAACCGTACACGCGCGATGACCAATTTCTACGGGTGAGATTGGCTCTTCACCACTTTGGATACAATCCAACCAATTGCCGTGTTGCTCTTTACTTTCGTAAAGGTGAATCTCATTTGGTCCAATTACAGATTCTAAAATTTTAGGATCACTAGCATCTAAAGACTTTACTCCATTTTGTTCTGGAATGGGATCTGAAGGTGTTGCTCTATAGGCTCCTCTTGTAACAAAGATCCATCCGTCTTCACCTTCATAACGAATTCCATTGGGGAACCCTCCACTGGTCAGCATAGTTATCCCATTTTGATATTCTGCTTTAACCATAAAATCTCCGTGGACATCCCAACTTCCGTATTTAGGGAATTCAGCAATGGCTTCAACACTTTTTGGTCCTGTGTACTCCGTATTCATTCCCCAAGCAGCTGAATCAAAGTGATGCTGTCCCCAACCTGTAATCATTCCTGCTCCGAATTGCTCTTTACGAAGCCAACCTGGACGACTGTATCCCTCCTTTGGATGTACAAGCATTTCTGAGTATTCCATTTCAGGTGTTGAACCGAGCCAAGCATCAAAGTTTAAGGCAGCTGGAACTGCTTCTATTTGTGCAATTGGCCCTGGAGGATCGCCAGGAAGCCCAACTTTAACTGTATGTAATTTACCTATTCTTCCGTTTCGAACAAGTTCAGCTGCATATCGGAATTGGGGGGAGGAGCGTTGTTGAGTTCCAACCTGAAGGATGATTCCCTGGTCTTGTACTATATTACTGAGTGTTCTTCCTTCCTCAACAGTGAGTGAGGTGGGCTTTTGCAGATACACATGTTTTTTAGCAAGTGCAGCCTCGATTGCTGGTTGTGCATGCCAATGATCAGGTGTACTTATGATTACTGCATCGATATCCTTGTGTGCTATCATCTCTTGATAGTTGTCAAACATCTTAGTGTCCACCTTTTTACCTTTCTCTTGGTAATAGTTATCCACCAAATTTTTTCCATCCTTGGTGCGGTTCTGATCCACATCACAAACAGCTACCATTTGAGCTACTTCGTGCTGCATGGTGCCTGGCATATCGTGAGCACGTGCTATGCGTCCGCAACCAATCTGTCCTATTTGGATACGGTTGCTAGGGGCATTTTTCCCAAAGACACTTGAAGGAACTATGCTGGGTATTGCCGCAGTAGCTAAAGCAGTTGCAGAGGTCTTTTTAATAAAAGAACGTCGGTTTATATTGTTTTTTTTCATGAGTTAAGGTTTTAATTGATATTGTAATGGTTTTGCAAATTGATTCCAAGCTTGTTCAGCCGATGCAACTTCCATTTTTCCATCGTAAACAATCAGTTGGTATTTAAGAGTATATGTTTTTCCTGGTTCAAATGTCCAATCCGTTGTTTTAGTAGTGGCGAAATTGACAAAGAGGTCTCCTCTCCGGTATTGATCCTCTGGCCAAACTCTTAAGGGTTCTGGATGATTGTAATTTTCAGGATGTGAGAGCATTAGCGCGCCTCCATGCCCATCGTTTAATTTTCCATCAACGATACACCAACGGGCTGTACTCCCGTCTGCATTTTTTCGAGTATTCCCCTCAGAACTCAAGACCCTGCTGTTTTGGTTGTCCCATTCTTCTGTGGTACGCCATCCAAATCCACCATAGCGGTATTGGATAATTTTAAAGGGTTGATCAGTAGCACATTCATATTGTATGGTAATGTCCATTAAATATTGACTTTGATTCAAGGGAAAGACCTTAATATTTTGGATTTCATTTAGGGCTAATTTATCGGCATCATTCTTTAAAACAATATGTTCGTGCAGTACTTCAAATTCACTAAATACAGGACCCGTATTTTTCTTTAACATCTCAGCAAAGCGAACCGTCCCTTGCTTTTTGTACAAGTTCCAAAAATCTAAGGTATCTCCTTCAAACAGAGTATGTGTCCAAGGATTCCAAATACCGTAATGGTGATAGTGATCTTCCGGTTGAATTCGAGTTAATCGTTTTCCTCTAGGGGTATTTACTGGATGTAAATAGCCACTTCTCTGATAATTTTCACTCACTCCTTTTGGTACTCCTTTAATTGCCATTTGGTATCCAATAATCTTTCTTTCGTTTTGGTAAATTTCAAGTTGCCCCTCATTTTCAGAAATCTTAATTGCTGAATGAGTAATGGGAGCTTGCTTTTCGATAAAATAGCTCGCATCAGGAGTCAGTGTCTTCCACAGAATTTTATTTTCGTTTCTCTGATAAGGTATTTCTACTTTTTCAGAGGCAGTACTTGCCATAAGTCGAAACGGACTGTTTAATAAATCTTTGTCGAGTTCAATACTCGCTATGGCATTGGAACTGTATTTTTCTTTATTAATGGCTTGAAGTTCAATCTCTGTCTTGGCGCAGGAGAGGATTCCAAATCCCATTAAGAGTAAAATAACTAACTGTTGTCTCATGATAGTTCTAATTTAATAATTTGTTTTTTTTCAGAGGCTTTGTAAATGGCTTCAATGAGTGCTACCGATTTTCTTGCTTCTTTGGCGTTCACTAAGGGTTCTTTATCTTCTAAAACAGACTTAATAAAGTCGTCAATGACTGCCTGATGCAATTCAATGCTGTTTAATTTAGCAGAACCACTAGTCAGGTTGTTTCGCAGATTTGCCGTTGGTTTCCAGCCTGGGAGAGAACAGGAGCGTATCAGTCCCCCTTCAAAGACCATATTTCCTTTCGTTCCATATACTGTGATGGACTCTGGGTAACCTGGATATAAACAGGTGCCAGCGCTAAGTGTTCCCAAAGCACCCCTTTGAAAAGTTAAATGTGCTACAGCCAAATCTTCTCCTTCAATATCGTGTGTTTTGGTCTCTACTTGAGCTCCTACACTCCTTACAGCTCCCATCAAATCTATCAAAAGATCAAGCGGATGTATGCTTTGATTTATTAATGCTGCTCCACCGTCTAGAGCAATGGTTCCTCTCCAGTTGTTGCTTTTGTAATAGTTGTCATCAAGGTACCAATTGACTTGAGTATTTACCAGTAAAACTTCACCGAGTTTAACTGATTGTATCGTTTTTTTAAATGCGATATAGTTGGGATTCATTCTATTCTGAAAAACTACACCTAAGCTTATTTTTTGCCCATTGAGTTTGTCAATTATTGAATCAATTTTAGAGAGTGTGGTTTCTAAAGGTTTTTCGCTTAGTATATGTTTTTTAGCTTCTATTGCTTGTAAAATACTTTTACCATGAAGTCCGCTCTCATTGCAGATGCAAACTGCATCAAGTGCAGTTTGACTGTAAAATATCGCAGAATCTGTAAAAACCTCAATGTTGAATTTTTCTGCTAGTGATTTGGCATTGTTTTTTGAGCGAGTTAATATACCTGCTAAGTGAGCATTGGATTGTGCTTCAATACAAGCTGCATGCACTTCAGCAATAGCTCCACTTGCGACAATCCCAATTCCTAAATTCATTTTCTAAAGTGACACTCCTCGTTTCCAAGGGATAAAATCGTTTTGTTTTAATTGAACTGCTTTTGGTATTTCTTCCCCACTAGCTACCTTGATTATGTATTCCAATAAGGCATCACCAACTTCTTCAAGGCTTTGTCTTTCAGTGATTATTGTTCCACAGTCAAAATCAATGATATCACTCATCTTTTTTGTTAGAATACTGTTTGAACTTACTTTAATAACAGGGGTAATAGGGTTACCTGTAGGGGTTCCTAAGCCTGTGGTGAACAAAATAATATTTGCTCCAGATCCAGCAAGAGCTGTGGTACTCTCCACATCGTTTCCAGGGGTACATAATAAAGAGACTCCGGGAATGGTGGCATATTCAGTATAATCCAGCACATTACTGATTGGTGCATTCCCTGCTTTTTTTGCAGCTCCAGCAGATTTCATAGCATCAGTTATTAATCCATCTTTTATATTACCTGGTGAAGGGTTCATATCAAAACCTGAACCTACGCTGGCTGCAGCAAGTTCATATTGTTGCATTAAATTTAAAAACTTAATTGCTAAGGGTTCGCTTGTACAACGGTTGACTAACTCTTGCTCAACTCCTGTCAATTCTGGGAATTCACCTAAAATTGACTTACCACCGAGGTCAGAAAGTATATCCGACACCTGCCCCAAAGTTGGATTGGATGTAATACCAGAAAATCCATCAGAGCCACCACATTCGAGACCTATGGTGAGTTTGGAAAGTGGAGCGGGAGATCTTTTTATTTCATTTGCTTTTTTAATTTCTTCAAAAGAGTTTTTAATGATTTTAGATAAAAAGGCATCAACTGTTCCCTCTGTTTGTTGGTCGTAAATCAGCACAGGTTTTTCTTTTCCCGACTGAAGGTTGGACAAGGCTTCCTTAAAAATATCGATTTCAAGATTCTGACAGCCTAAACTTAAGACCGTAGCCCCTGCAACATTTGGATTATTGACATAACCCGCTAATAGTCTAGCCAAGGACTGGGCGTCTTGGCGTGTTCCACCACACCCTCCTTGATGCGTTAGAAATCGCACTTTGATATTGTCGTAATCGTTGGACTTTTTTGAAGCTTTGGAAGCTGAATTCTCTTTTACTAGTTCACCATTTACAAGCTGACTGAGCAATTCCTGTAAAGGTTCTTTTTCTGGAGGATTGAATTCTTTTTCAAAAATAGTTTTAAGGGTTTCAATATTTCTATTTTCACAAAATACCAGTGGGAAAAATAGCCAAATATTATCTGTTCCCACCTGACCATCAGGACGATGATATCCCATAAAAAACCGTTCTTCCCATTTTTTAGAGTCAGGGGGTGTCCATTCCCAAGCAGCTGTTTTACCTTTTACCTCCTGAGTTTTGTGTTTTATATTATCTGTGGTTAAAAGTCCACCTTGGGGTATGGATTTTGTAGCTTCTCCAACGAGCACTCCGTACATATATATTGAATCTTGCTCAGTAAAAGCCTCACAAGCAAACTTGTGTTTGAGTGGAATAGTCTCTTCAAGTTTAAATGAAGCCCCATCCAGCTGAATTTGGTACCCTTTACTAATATTGTCTAAAGCAACAGCTACATTGTCTTTAGGGTTAATTTTTAAAAATGGATTTCTAGTAGTCATATTTGTTAATGTAACTATTAAATGCACTTTCGATATTTCCTGTGGCTAAAAAATCTAAAATATCCTCCAGTTGCATTGCTAAATTTGGAATTTGGGTAAGGTCTTGATCCCAGAACTCTTTCTTGGAAAGTACTCTGGATACTACAGCTTTGGAATTATTTTTTTTCCAAAGACTTTCAAATTCTTCTACAACCTTTTTATCGTCTTGAACTGGTAGTTCTGATCCGTTCCAATTCCCTTTGTAAAACCTCAAAAGAGAGCCAAAGGAAAACACAAGATGCGGAGGTAGTAGTATGTTTTTTTCTTGATATACCAATAAACTAGGTAAGACCCTTACCTTAAATTTAGAGATTGAATTGAGGGCTATACTGGCGAGATAATGTTTAATAAAAGGGTTTTTAAATCGATCGAAAACAGCTTCGGTAAATTGATGCAGGCTAGCACTATCCATATCCAAAGTTGGAGCGACTTCATTTCTAATCGCATCTTCTAAAAAGGATTTGGTGAATGAAGAGGTGAATATATCACTTACCGTTTGGTGTCCGTAAAGAATGGATAAAGGAACCAATGCAGTATGTGCACCGTTTAAAATTCTCACTTTTTGAGTTCTATAAGATTGTAAATCCTTTACAATTTTAATGTCCAAGTAAATTTGATCTACACTGAGTTTTTCTTTAAGACGCTCATCACCTTCGATTACCCATAAAAAGAAAGGTTCTGCGGTAACTAATAGTGCATCTTTATATGCCAATTGATTTTCGTAAAAACTGAGGTTCTCTTTTGGATAACCCGGTACAATGCGATCTACTAAGCTGTTGCAGAAGGTGATTGCATTTTGAATCCATTCTTTAAATTGCCCCTCTAGCTCCCATAAATCGACATACTGTAATATTATTTTTTTTAAAGTAGTGGCATTGTAGTTGATCAATTCGCAAGGTATGATGTAAAGCCCTGCATTGGAATTAGCCTCAAAATGAGTAAAGCGTTCCCAGAGCCAGCGCGTTAATTTTGCAGGATAACTTTTAGGAGGAGTGGCGTCAAATTGATCGGTAGGATCAAATACTATACCTGCTTCGGTGGTATTGGAAAAAATAAATTCCAATTCAGGAATTTTGGCAAGCTCTAAGAAGGAGTTGAAATCCTCGTAAGGATTGTTGGTTGCCACAATGTTTTCAATCAGTATTTTTTCTTGTACTTCCTTGCCTTTTTGAATGCCGTTTAAAAATAAGGTGTAAGCTCCCCCTTGTCGATCAAGTTCTGAGATCAATCCATTTGCTATGGGTTGAACTACAGCAATACCTCCATTATAATTAGTCTTTTGATTGAGTTGATGAATGACATCTCCGACAAAGGCGCGTAAAAAATTACCTTCACCAAATTGAACTATTTTAATGGGGTGATTACTTTTACTAAAAAGCGGTTTTTTATGGCTAGAGGTATTCATCAAAGCGGTGTATTAAAATCCAAATTTATGAGGCAGCCACAAAGTAATTTGAGGGAAAAAGGTAATGAGTAATAAGGCTATTATCATCGCTATAAATAGGGGTAAAAGAGGCTTAATTACTCGTTCTATACTTGTTTTAGCTATACCGATTCCAACGAAGAGAACAGAGCCTACAGGTGGAGTACACAATCCTATACAAAGGTTGAGTACCATAATGATCCCAAATTGTATAGGGTCTATACCTAAGGACTTGACAACGGGGAGAAAAATCGGTGTAAAAATCAATACCGCAGGGGTCATATCCATAAATATTCCAACAAAAAGCAGCAATAAGTTGATGATGATGAGGATGACGACTTTATTGTCACTGATGCTCAACAATACATCACTGAGGTTTTGGGGAATATTTTCATAGGACATGATCCATGACATACTCATAGATGCTGCGATTAAAAGCATGACAACAGCACTAGTTTTGGATGATTCCAATAAAATTTTCGGCAAGTCTTTTACTCGAATTTCTTTATACGCAAATCCCAAAACTAATGTATAGAGTACTGCAACAGCAGATGCTTCAGTAGCTGTAAAGTAACCTGCAACAATTCCTCCAATAACGATAAACAGCAGCAGTAAACTTGGGAAAGCAATTATAAATGTTTTAAGCACTTGTGAAAGGCTACTTCTTTTAAAGGTTGGATAGCCTTTTCTTTTGGCCCATATAGCCGCTACTAGCATGAGAAAAAAAACAGTCAATATTCCTGGGATGTATCCTGCAAGGAATAAGGCTGCTATGGAAACACCACCACTAGCCAATGAATAAACTATAAGCACATTACTTGGGGGAATGACCAATCCTATGGTTGCTGAAGTGATATTGACTGCAGCTCCGTACTCTTTATCGTAGCCCTCTTTTTCCATTTCTGGGCCGAGTATACTCCCCATAGCAGAAGCTGATGCCATGGCTGAACCTGCAATAGCCCCCATAAGCATGGCAGAGATAATATTGATCAATGCAAGACCACCTGGTAGAGCACCTACTATAGTTTTGGCAAAGCTGATTAAACGATCGGCGATGCCCCCATGGGTCATCAGTTGCCCTGAAAGGACAAAGAAGGGTATCGCAAGTAGCGCAAAGCTGTCGAGACCTGTTCCCATTCGCTGGGCGATTGTTGTTACAGCAGCCAAACTAGGGATGGAAATCAATATGGTTAAAAGTGAAGAGATCGCGATACTCCATGCTACTGGAGTACCAATTGATATAAAAAAGATAAAACTAAGTACGAGTACTATTACTGGTAATAAATCCATAAATCTCTATTTCTCTTTATGAGTGAGTTTGTAAAAAATAATTAAAAGTCCACTGAGAGGGATAACCCCATAAACAACCGCTAATGGAATTTTTAACGAAGGCGAAAACTGTTCTAATTTAGTTGTGATATAAACCAATCGACTTCCTCCTACAACCATTCCAAAAAAGGCAAAGCTGAGAACAGCAACAGAAATAAATTTAGAGATTAGTTTTTGTTTTGAAGCCGAAACCTTTTTAGCAAAAAAATCAATGGCTACATGTTCATTTTTACCGGCAACATAGGCTGCTCCAAGGATACCTAACCAGATCATTAAATAGCGTGCCAGCTCATCGGTAAAGGAGCTGGGTGTAGCTGTAAAAAAACGGGTAAAAACCTGCCACAATACATTGATTACCATGATACCTAAGATGGCAATCAAAGCCCATTCAATTATTTTATCTATGGATGCTCTAATTTTTTTCATTTCGGATACGGTCAATTAATTCAGCAATTTCTGGATCTTCTCTAAAGGACTCATACATGGGTAGAGTGGCTTCTTGAAAGGCTTCTTTTTCTGGGTAGCTCACTTCAACTCCTGCGTCAATCACGGCTTGCAAGGATTCATTTTCAGACTCAATCCACAACTCCCGTTGGTAAGGAACTGAAAGGTCAATGGCTTTTTGCAACCATTGTTGCTCTTGTGTGCTCAATCGATTCCACAGATGAGTACTGACTAATAAAATGTCTGGTATCATAGTGTGTTCGTCGATAATATAGTATTTACAGACCTCATAATGTCGTGACAAATAAAAACTAGGGGGATTGTTTTCTGCTCCATCAACAACACCTTGTTGGATAGCAGTATATAATTCTCCCCAAGAAATTGGGGTAGGGGAGCCTCCTAATTGCTTAACCATTTCAAAGGCTGAAGCACTTTCTTGAACTCTGATTTTAAGTCCTTTAAGATCATCTGGATTTGTTACCGGGCGTTCGCGAGTATAAAAACTCCGACTGCCAGAATCGTAAAAACCGATTCCTTTGAGCCAAAAGTCATCACCTTCACTTAAAATTTCTTTTCCTATGGGTCCGTCCAACACCTTGAACAAATGCTCTTTGCTGTCAAAGAGAAACGGAAGTCCAAAGATTCGGAGTTTTGGCGCAAAGTTTTCCATAACAGCCCCAGATACTTTTGCCATATCTAAACTTCCAATTTGAAGTAATTCCAAACACTCTCTCTCGCTTCCCAATTGCTGATTGGGATAGATTTGAATCCGCATTTTGCCTTCAGAAATTTCGTTTAAATACGCATCGGCTTTTAGCATGGCCTGATGAACAGAATGGGTTACGTCTAAGCCGTGTCCGAGACGAATAATCCTCTTATTAGATACTGTATTGCAGCCCATAAAGGCGATGCCAAAAAAAACGAATAGTCCTATTAATTTGTGTTTCATTGGCTCTGTTTTAAAGTTTGAATCAGGGCCAGTATTTTTTTAATTGTATTTGAAATCTGATCGTAGTCTTGATTTTTAACCAGTTCTTTTGAAATCAGTTTTGAGCCCAAACCAACACAACTAACCCCAGCATCAAACCAAGCCTTTAAATTTTCTTTTTCTGTTGTGACTCCTCCGGTAGGCATTATACTTGTCCAAGGCTGTGGACCTTTAATTGCCTTGACAAATTCCGGACCGTAGATATTACCTGGAAACAGTTTGACAATTTCAGCCCCCATCTCCTCAGCTTTTGCAATTTCAGTCAATGAGCCACAGCCAGGAGACCACAACACTTTTCTTCTATTACAAACTATAGCGATATCCTCTCTAAAAACAGGGGTAACGATAAAGTTTGCTCCATTCATTAAATAGTGACTGGCAGAAGCTGCGTCGGTCACAGAGCCTACACCGATTATCATACCGGGTAAAGATTCATTTACGAACCGTATGAGTTCTCTAAAAACTTCATGAGCAAAATCACCTCTATGTGTGAATTCTAAAAGCCGTGCACCTCCTTGGTAACAGGCTTGAACTATATTTTTTGAAATTTCAATATCAGGATCATAAAACAAAGGAATCATGCCGCTATTGTGCATTTCCGTGATGACCTGATGTCTTGTATATTGTGCCATAATCTTTATTATCGAGCGACACGCCCTGAGGCATCTCCACTCATTAGTTTTTCAACTTCTTCTACTGTAACTAAATTCGCATCTCCTTTAATTGTATGCTTTAAGCAGGAAGCCGCAACTGCAAAATTGAGCGCTTGCTGATTGTCTTCAGGAAAAGCAATTAGGCCATAAATCAACCCTCCCATGAAGGAATCACCTCCTCCAACTCTATCCACAATATGGGTAATTTGGTATTGTGGACTTTCGTACATTTTTTTTCCGTCATAAAGCACTCCAGCCCATGTATTATGGGAGGCAGAAATAGAACCTCTAAGAGTAGTAATGACCTTTTGAGCTTTTGGAAATTTTTTCATCATTTGCTTGCAAACGGATTTAAACGCCTCAGCTTTAACTTCATGGCCTTGTTTGGTGATATTGAGATTTTTCGGTTTGATTCCAAAATGCTTTTCTGCATCCTCTTCATTTCCTAAGATAATATCACAGTAGGAGGTCAGTTTTGTCATGATGGCTTCACGATCACCTCCGTAATTCCAAAGTTTAGCTCTGTAGTTTAAATCTGTTGAAATCGTTATTCCCATTTCGCTTGCCAGTTTAACTGCTTCAAGACAAGCATCGGCTGCACCTTGTGATATAGCAGGTGTAATTCCAGTCCAGTGAAACCATGAAGTATCCTTAAAAATTGTTTTCCAGTCAACCATACCGGGTTTAATTTCTGCCATAGCAGAATGCGCACGATCATATATCACCTTACTTCCTCTAGAAACTGCACCAGTCTCAAGAAAGTAAATACCCAATCGATCTCCGCCACGAATAATGTGGTTGGTGTCAACACCTCTTTTTCGCATTTCCATTAGCGCACAGTCTCCAATATCATTATTTGGAAGGCGACTGACAAAGCTCGAAGCCACACCGTAATTTGCTAGAGAAACTGCGACATTAGATTCGCCCCCGCCATAGACTAGGTCGAACGCATTGGTCTGAGAGAACCTCAGAAACCCTGGAGGAGAAAGTCGCAACATAATTTCTCCAAAAGTGACTACTTGACTCATAAAGTTTTCAATTTAATAATTAAAATAGGACTTTGCATTTTGATAGCAAATGTCTTGAACGATGCCTCCAATTAATTTAATGTCGTTAGGAAGTAAACTGTTTTTTATATCGTTTCCGAAAAGATTACAAACCAAACGTCTAAAGTATTCATGTCGGGGAAAAGATAAAAAGCTTCTCGAATCAGTAAGCATTCCAATAAAACAACTGATCATCCCCATATTAGAGAGAATGTTAATTTGGTCAGTCATCCCATCGAGTTGATCTAAAAACCACCAGCCTGATCCCCATTGAATTTTTCCTTTACTACTACCGTCATTAAAATTACCAATCATGGTAGCCATAATTTCATTGTCGGAAGGGTTGAGGTTGTAGAGTATTGTTTTTGTTAGTTGATCTGTACTGTCTAAGGCGTCTAAATAACGTGAAAGTCCATGAGCGATAGGATAGCTTCCAATGGAATCCCAGCCCGTATCTGGTCCCAAGCTGTTAAACATGCGGGTATTGTTGTTACGCATGGCGCCTAAATGAAATTGTTGAACCCAGCCCAAGCGATGATATGCTTTACCTAAGAACACTAATAAAGCGGTTTGAAACTGCTGCTCCTCTTTTTTACTGACAGTTCCGCCAAACCTTTTACTTTTGAAAATACGTTCAATTTCTTGATGGCTGCTTACTTCATATGGGATGTATTCCAATCCATGGTCGGATAATCTACAGCCATTGGCGTGGAAAAAGTCCATTCTATTCTGAAGTGCACTGCACAAATCTGAATAACTTACAATGTCAATATCCGCAGCCTGACTGAGTTGATCCAAATACAGGTTATAATGGTCTCCCCCAATAAAAAGTGATTTATCTGGTCTAAAAGCCGTACTCATTTTAACATTAAAATCCGTCTTTTGCAGACTGATATGATGTTCTAAAGTATCAATGGGATCTTCAGTGGTACAAACGACTTCTACATTCATTTTATTTAATAGTGCCTGAGTAGAGAACTCCTTAGTTTGTAATAAAGCTGATGTTTTTTCGTAAACGTTAACGGCATTTTTTTCAGAAAGCAATTCGTCTATACCAAAATAGCGACTCAATTCCAGATGGGTCCAGTGATATAATGGGTTGCGAATCATAGAGGGTGTAGATTCTGCAAATTTGATAAACTTTTCTTTGTCTGTAGCGTTCCCAGTGATGTATTCTTCCCCAACCCCCAAAGCTCGCATCGCACGCCATTTGTAATGATCTCCAGCAAGCCAGATCTGACTAATATTTTCAAAAATAAAATTATCTGCGATTAATTTAGGGGATAAGTGGTTGTGGTAGTCTATAATAGGAAGCGACTGTGTATAGTCGTGATAAAGTTCTTTGGACGCTTTGCTGTCCAATAAAAAATTCTGATTTATAAAGTGACTCATTCTTTTACAAAGTGTTTAAGTGGGGTAAAATACAGTTAATTCGTTCCACATCCAATTTAGAAACCTAAGATTTATAGGGAATTTAACACTATGTTAAATATTTCTTAGGTTTTTATTAGAATATAAAAATTATATTAACTATAATTATTTTATTATTATACGTTAACGTTAACGAATGTAAATAAAATAACTTAAAACAAACGCAAACATGAGAAATTTATTAAAAGTTACCCTCGCATTCTGTTTAGCACTTAGTAGTACTATAGTGCTTGCACAGAGTAATGTAAGTGGTAATGTAGTTGACTCTGAGACAGGCACTCCTTTACCAGGGGTAAATGTTGTGATTCAGGGAACTTCTACAGGTGTCTCAACTGATTTTGATGGAAATTATCAAATATCAGTTTCCCAGGGAGCTGTTTTGGAGTTTTCATTTATCGGATTTGAAAACCAAGCCATTACAGTTAATGGAGATCAAATCAATGTTTCTATGGTACCATCAGCTGATGCGCTAGATGAAATTGTAGTTACAGGGTATGGTACTCAAACCCGAAGAGAAGTTACTGGATCCATTGTTAGTATTGGCAGTGAGAGCATCGAGAAAATTGCCACCATAGTGGTGTTGATGCAATCAAAGGTCAAGTTGCTGGTGTTGACATCACCTCATCTGGAGGACGTCCTGGTCAAAATCCAGTAGTTCGTGTTCGAGGTCGTCGTTCGATTTGAGCTTCCAATGATCCACTTTATGTAATTGATGGAATACCTCAAACAAGTAGTACGGGTGATGGAGCAATCTTTGACATCAATCCACAAGATATAGAGTCTATGGAAATTCTTAAAGATGTTGCAGCAACAGCAATCTACGGCTCTAGAGGAGCAAATGGGGTGATCTTAATCACAACCAAAAGAGGTAGAAGTGGTGCTACTAAAATTAACTATTCAGGTTATTATGGGATAACATCGGTGACCAATGTTCCTGACATGATGAATGGAGAAGAATACGCCGCTGGACGAAGAGAAGCATTTCGTCAAGATGCAAACAGTAGATTCTCTTATGACGGAACAATTCCAAACGATGAAGCAGTCTTTTTAGGTGATGCGGCTCAATTGGAATCAATCAGATTAGGCAAATCCTTTGACTACTTAGATGCTGTTTTAAATCAAGGTTTTCAGAATAGTCATCAACTTTCAGCAAATGGAGGTTCTGAAAACACTCAATACAATGTATCCTTGGGATACTTTAAAGAAGACGGTATTATTGATTTAATGGATTTTGAGAGAATTACTGGTCGATTGAACTTAGACCATAGAATTAATGACACTTTTAAGTTTGGTATATCCATGCTTTTAAGTAATTCTGTCAACAATTGGGGATCTTCAGCAGTTATGAGTGAATCCCTTTCAAATATTCCAATTGGGAAGCCCTATGCGGATGATGGAACATTAAACTTTTTTGCTTTTAATGACGGGATTCGAACTAATCCTTTAAGTGAATTGGTACCAGGAGCTTATGTAGATGAACGAATTTCTACACGTTTTTTCGCCCCTGTGTATTTACAAATTAATTTGACTGACGGACTTCAATTTACCTCTACTTTTGGACCTGATATGCGCTTTAGAAGACGAGGGTAATTCCGTGATCGTTTTACTAACGATAATCGTGGTGGGCCAGCAGATGCTGAGGTTGAAAATAAAAAGGAATTTGGATTCACCTTAGAAAACCTTCTTACTTATAACAGAGAAGTTGGACCAGGTAATTTAAAGTTACTTTACTCCAGTCAGTACAAAAATTCAGATCTGAATTTTCTAAAGCAGAAGTACAAAACTTGCCTTACTCTTTTCAATTATGGTATAATATTGGTACTGCTGAAGTAAAGGGTAACCTTTCATCAGGGCTTACTGAATGGCAGTTACAATCCTATATGGGGCGTGTAAACTATAATATTGATGGGAAGTATTTATTTCAGGCTTCACTTCGAGCAGATGGTTCATCACGTTTAGCTGAAGGAAACAAATGGGCCTATTTCCCTGGGGTTTCTTTAGGATGGAGAATGCTTGAAGATATTTCGCCTGACAATGCTACTTTTGATGAATTAAAGTTAAGAGCATCTTATGGAGAAGTAGGAAACACCGCGATTTCACCTTACCAAACTCAGGGGGCTCTTGCTCGTGCGATTTATGCGTGGAATGAAACACCAGCTTTCGGGTACCGATTGAATGATATTCCAAATCCAGATCTCGGATGGGAGATTTCTAAAACTATTGATGTCGGTTTTGACTACAGTTTATTAGAAGGTAGAATTTCTGGAGCCTTTGATGTTTATGTTACAAATACAACAGATTTACTATTGGCTCGAAACCTGCCTTATACCTCAGGTTATACTAGTGTATTTCAAAATGTAGGTGCAACTAAGACAAATGGTGTAGAATTTAATGTAAATGCTGCAATTATTGAAAGTGATAAATTTTCATGGGATGTTAATTTGAACGTTTCTGGATACAACGAGAAAATTGTAGAATTAGCCTTGAAAGATGCAAATGGTAACCCTCTAGATGATACAGGTAATAACTGGTTTATAGGACAACCAATACGAGTCTTTTTTGATTATACAAAAGCTGGAATCTGGCAATTGAACGAAGCTGCACAAGCAGCTGCAGTGCAAGGTACTGATCCGGGTCAAATCAAATTGGCTGACATCAATGGACATGGTCAAATTACTCCTGCAGATAGAAGTGTACTTGGATCTGATGTCCCGGATTATTTTGGAGGTATCACAAATACCTTTACTTATGGTAATTTTGACTTAAGTGCATTCTTTTATTTCCGTCAAGGACACATGATTCGTAGTAGCTTCCATCAAGGAAATGCTAATGGTCAATTCCGTTATAACCACTTAGATGTAGATTATTGGACTCCAACTAATCCTACCAATGACTATCCAAGACCTAACTTTACACAAGAGCGTCCAGAGAATGGATCTACTTTAGAGTATTTTGATGGTAGTTATGTCAAATTAAGAAATGTCACACTTGGATATAATTTTGATAGCAGTACAGCTTCAAAATTAGGAATGACCAATCTTAGAGCCTATGTACAAGGACAAAACTTGTGGTTTAGCTCTGAGTATGATACATTTGACCCTGAGATAGGGGAGGCAACATTAGGATCTGGAACTACTCCAAGTTCTTCTTTGTGGGCTTTTGGAATTAGAGCTGGATTTTAACTTTTAAACACAGAAATAATGAAAAAATATACATACAAAAGTATTCTAGTTTTACTAGGAATTTCAGTTTTACTGTCCTGTGAAAATTATCTCGATGAGAATAATATAGCAGATGTTTCAGCTGGATCTTATTATACAACCAGTCAAGGGTTGGAAGATGCAGTAAAAGCAACTTATGGTATCATAAAAGAATTTTACGGTACAGAGTTAGGTTTTTCCATGAATGTATTTGGTACAGATACTTATACCAACGGAGCTCATGGAAGTCATAAATATTTAAACTGGTATAACAACCAACACAACTCTTCTGCTCGTTATTTTAGAGATACATGGAGAATTATGTACAGGGGAATTAATCAAGCAAATGCGGTTATCAATAGAGCTGAAACCATTGAAGATATGGATCAAGCAACATTGAATACCCGTTTGGCAGAGGTGCGTTTTTTACGTGCATTATACTACTTTAATTTAGTTCGTTATTACGGTGACGTTCACCTTTCTTTGGAAGAAACCGAGGGAGTTGAAACCGAAGCAAATAGAACTTCTGTACAAGAAGTGTACGGTCAAGCAATAATTCCTGATTTGGAGTTTGCAGTTAGTAATTTACCTGCAACTCAATCAGAATATGGTAGAGCAACTAAAGCAGTTGCAGAATTTTTATTTGCTAAAGTTCACCTAACTGCACCTCAAGGGAGTGCTGCTCAGGCTGCGTTCCTTATGACCAATGTGATCAATAATTACGGTTTCTCCCTCTTGGATGATTGGTCTGATTTATGGGATATCAACAATGAAGAAAATTCAGAGGTCGTTTGGACCATAATTAATTCAAAGCAGCAAGTTGATGAAGGCTTAGATCGTTATGGGCACAGAGGACACTTGTATTTCTTATTTGAATATGACAAGCGCCCTGGGATGACTCGTGATACTGAAAATGGTCGTCCATGGAAACGCTTTAGACCAACAGATCACCTTTTAAGTCTTTGGGACAGAACGAAAGACGCTCGTTATGATAAAGGTTATAAACATGTGTGGTATGCTAATAAACCAGTTCCTGGTCAGCAAGTCGGGGACACTGCACTTTATATTCCAGGACCTGGTTTAGATCGAAGTGGAGTTAACCAAGATGCTAAATGGACACAAGCTGAAAAAGACGCAGTAATCTATCAGGTTTATACAACAGATGAATACAATCAGGTTATTTTTCCATCTTTAAATAAATGGATTGATAATACGAGACCAAATCGACAACATACTCAAGGACAGCGCGATTTTATCTTAATGCGATTAGCTGATGCTTATTTGATAAGAGCTGAAGCGAATTTCAAACAAGGAAATGCTGCTCAGGCTGCGGAAGACTTAAATATAGTTCGTAGAAGAGGTGCTTGGGATGGAGAAGAAGGTGCTATGGAAATCACTGCTGCTGATGTAAGTATCGACTTTATTCTTGATGAACGTGCACGTGAGCTAGTAGGTGAGGGGCACCGTTGGTTCGATTTAGTCAGAAACAATAAACTGGTTGAAAGAGTGAAAGCTCACAACTTGGATGCAATGGATAATATTCAATCGCATCATGTTTTAAGACCAATACCTTTAGATCAGATTGATAGAACTGAAGGGGATTATCCGCAAAACCCAGGTTATACACAATAGTAGAAACCTTTAGGGATATGATAAAAAAGGCTGTCAAATGACAGCCTTTTTTTATTCTATATTCTCCCTGACGACAATCTCAATAGGGATTTTTTGATACAAGTCAGCGTCGTCATCTTCGGTGATCATTTTAAATAGTCCTTTTACAGCACTATAACCTTGATATTCTGGTTGTTGATTGATTATGAATTGAATTTTATTCTCCTCAAGCAGTTTGATATTTCCTCGATTGAGATCGTATCCAATAATTGTTCGATCGGCTTTAAACTCCATATCCTCCAATAGTTTTGGAAGTAAATAAGCCCTTGAATTGGTAACAAAAATTCCAATTGCCTCTTTTGAATGTGAGAAGGGCTCAAATAGCTGTTTAAGAGAGTTGATTTTGGATTGATCAACCGTGATGGAATGGATTGTTTCTTTTTTAATAGACATCTCCTTTTCAAAAAATGTTCTAAAACCAGACTCTCTTTCCATATTGTTTTTTTGAGAGTTGATATCGTTGATTAGATTGACAACGATAAATTGTCCATTAGTTCGAATGATTTGTGAAAGTATCCTTGCAGCTACTTTACCACTTTGGAAAGAGTTTTGATGAATTGAATATTTACTATCAATTTCATCAGCTTTTTTAGTGTCTATAAAAACAACAGGTATGTTTGATTCCTCCGCTTTTTTTGTCAGTTCGATACACTGAGAAGTGAAGAAAGGAACGGTAATTATCGCATGAGGTTTTTTGGACAGAATTTTTTGACTTTCCTTTTTGAAAGATCTAGAACTCCCTATCTCAAAAACATGTAAATCATGGGTGATTCCCATTTCACTTAACTCAGCAACGGCTTTATTAATTCCTTTTAGGGGTAAGTTCCAATAGTGTTCTTCTAAATATGCTTCTTTTGGAAAAAGAACGCATATGGAAATGATTTTATTTTGTGCTAGTTTTAGCCTGCTTGCAACATTGTTTTTCTTATAACCTGTGTGTTTAATTACGGCCCTTATGTGTTTAGCGGTCTCTTTAGAGACCCCTTTTCTGTTATTTAATACACGATCAACAGTTCCAATAGAAACACCGGATAGCTCTGCAATTTTCTTAATTCCGACTTTTCCCCCCATAATTTTTTACAAATAAAAAAAAAAGAGACAGAAATCATCCTACCTCTTTTAAAAAAATCACTAAACCAATTATAATTCTTTTATAAAAATCTCTTTAAAATTTAATATCCATTGTTCGATTGGGATGTAATTGAAGACCAATAGCTCCTTTTAAATTTGCATTTTCTAATATGTAATCCATAACTTTTTGTCCATTAAGCCAAACCTTATAGTTATTTTTTACAGCCAATATGGTCATGGTATTCCACTGCTTATTTTTGAGAATATTTTCAACTTCTGCTTTTTGGGGATAACCTTGTTTTGGCACATAGGGCGATCCAGTCATATCGACTTTTAAGGAACCAGAAATACCAATTTGTATTTGAGGGCCTTCTGGATTCTCGCCTCTGATAAAAACACCAGAATCAACAATTCCTCCACCCATCTTAAATTCTAAATGAACAGCAAAATCTTCATACTCTTTTGTTGTCCATAAATTCGATCCCATTTCTTCTTTATCGCTTTTTGCGAAGAGTATTCCATTTTTTACTGTCCAAGAATTGAGTTGTGTTTCTGGCATAACCTTCCAGTTGTCAAGATTCTTACCATTAAAAATTTTATCTTCTTTTTGGAAATTGATTTGACCAAAGACTGTATTAACAGTCAAAAAGCACAACAATCCAATAATTAGGAGTTTGTAATTTTTCATGACTAGTAAGTGTAGTTATTTGCTGTTTGGAGATCGATTTCTTTTCCATTACTCACCATCACACGATATTTAAATGTCATGTTTTCTCCTTTTTTGAGAGTTGCATTGAGTTCTAATGCTCCTTTAGAGAACACTTTTTGTCCAAGAGGATTTGCGGCAAATAGTCCATATCCTCTAGCATGCCAGAAAGTTGGATAGCCAATGTTGTCAGGATGGTCGTACACGGTTATTGCTACTGCTTCTTCATCTTGTACCCCATTAAGTGCAACCCATTGAGCTCGAGTTCCCCAAACGGCTTCACCTTTAATGCCTTCTGAGCTTAGGTATTCGCCTGTCACTCCTTCATTGTTAAGCACTTTTACCTCGCTTGGAATACCATTGGCATCGGTAAACAGTTCCGGCTTGTTACTGGGGTGTTCTAGTGCTCTACTGACGCGAATACCTAAAAAACCTTCTTTGTTATCCGTTAAGCTAACGTCCTCTTTTGCGTAAAGTGTTGACGTTCGGTCAATGAATCGGTGATTGTCTTTTTCAGAGAAAACAAAATCAGTGTGCTCTTCAATCAAAACTGTCCCATCTGGTGCTTTCCATTCAGTTAATATTGATAATTTACTTTGGGCTTCATCTAGTTCAAAGGAAACGGGAAAAATGGTTCCATATCCACTTTTCTTTTCAGCGGGTATGGCATCAGAGTGATTCCAAAAATCAAAACCATTGACATCTCCGTAGTTCAGCCAATAACCAACATGATGTGGATGATCGACTCGCTCATTTGGCTGAGGGTTGATAGGATACCCACGAGTAAGAGATTTTCCACTTTTTGTCAATAGAGGATGAATTACAGGTTTGTAATAGTCCTCAACATAAAGGTAATTTGTAAACAAACTTTCACCAAAATACACGCTTACCTTTTTGTTTGCACTATCGTGTTCAAAGCGAACTGTTGTATTCATCTCACTTGAATCTTGGGCTGATGTATCTTTTTTAGGGGTGTTCTTACAACTACTCATTATCAATACTAAAGCGAATGCTTTTAAAATAATTCTCATAGTTTAAATGATATTAATATTTAAAAACCTTACCTCCAGCAAGTACATTTTGACTTTCTTTATCGAAGGTAGCTTTGAGTCCTGTTCTAAGTGCAGCAGTTGTCATGATGTTAGCTATTGAGTGATTGTATCCAGCCTCTATAGGTCCATTGGTTTTTGCTCTACTTCGAACGCATTCCATCCAGTTAAGCATGTGGTTTGATGTCATATTATCAACACCTGTATTTGCTGAAGTCACTACTTCAACCTGACTATCACTCAAGTTGTATTCCTCAAGTTTGTTTGCTTCAAGTCCCATTCTTTTTGCTTGTCGTTCAGACAATCCACCGTTATCAGAAACTTTATTGGTCTTTAAGTTAAGCTCACCTCCATTAGAGTAATAAATCTCTTTAGTTCCACCTGCTGAATTTGTAAATCGAGAGGAATAGACTACTTGGAATCCGTCTTCACCATTATCGTCTCCGTAATCGAAGACAGAGGTCATGGTGTCGTAATTTTTACGACCGTCTTTCCATAGATAAATACCTCCATTTGCAGCTACGCTACTAGGATGGTTGTAACCTGAGAACCAATGTACTGTATCTATCTGGTGAGACATCCATTGACCCGGAATACCTGAAGAATACGGCCAAAACAAACGGTATTCTAAATACTTTCTAGGATCCCAAGCTTCATAAGGACGGTTCATCAAATAGCGTTTCCAATCGGTATCAGATTCTCTAATTTCTTTAGTTAGTTGAGGAAGTCTCCATCGTCCAGGTTGGTTGACATTCCATGACATTTCAACCATTACAATATCCCCAAACTTACCCGATTTGATAAATTGATTAGCGGCATGATAGTTTCTACCACTTCTGCGTTGGGATCCAATTTGAAAAACTATGCCCGATTCTTCAACAGCTTTTTTCCCTACTCTGGCATCGTCCATAGTTTCGGCAAAAGGTTTTTCAACATAGGCGTCTTTTTTGGCATTGGCAGCTTGAACTGTATGCAGGGCATGCTGAAAATCTGCTGTGGATATAATTACTGCATCAATTTTGTCGTCTTCATACATTTCCTCATTATTCCGCCAGACTTTCATTTTGTCTCCTGTCTTCTTTTTTAAGTATTCTGCACCTTCTTCTCGACGTCGGTTCCAAATATCTGAGACACCAACAAATTCAAAGTTTAGGTTTTTACTGTGATCTAAGAATGCTGGAATTAATGATCCTTTGCATCGGTTTGAAAATCCTACTACACCTACACGAACACGGTCATTAGCTCCCAATACTTTTCGGTAGCTCTTTGCACTTAATCCAGTTGCAACTCCAAATGTTAAAGCTCCTGTTGCTAGAGAAGTTTTCTTAATAAAGTTTCGTCTTGTTGTCATTTGTTTTTGATTTAAATTTTTTAAAATTCTCTTATTTTTATATTCTTAAAGGAGACTTTATCTCCGTGATCTTGAAGAAGAATATTCCCTTGGGGTAATCTCCCAAAATTTTCCCACTTCTCGTATTTACTTTTTTCAACTAAGGCTTTAAAGGTTTGACTAAACCGATCAAATTCCACCACTTTTACATGGTTTAACCAATGCTCTACATGTCCGTTTCGAACAACGATACGGGCATTGTTCCATTGGTTTACGCCTTTGAAGTTTTTTCCTCTAGGACCTGTAGTTAAATTTTCAGCTCTTATCAAATCGTAGAGGGAGCCTACTGTTCGATTTCCGTTTTTACCTTGCTTAGCATCGGGATGCTTTCTGTCGTCAAGTATTTGAAACTCAAGACCGATAGCAGATCCTTGCATCTTATTCAACTCTGGATCTACAAAATATTTGATTCCACTGTTAGCCCCCTCAGTTAGTTTAAAATCAACACTGAGTTCAAAATTATCAAACAGATTTTGGGTTACGATGTCTCCACCATTTCTTGATTCTGCACCATCGGATGATTCTACCGATAATACTCCGTCATTCATATTCCAACCCTTTGAAGGAAATTGACCACCTTTTGCCGATCTCCAACCTGCTGTTGAAGTACCATCCCAAAGCAGTCGCCATCCTTTTCTTTTTTCGCTTTCGCTAAGCTGATTTTCCAAATAGCTTATTTCAGGAGCATAATCTGCTACTGGATGTCTGTAATCAGTGAGGTTTTCTGTAAGAATATCGATGTTTTTCCAGCGGACAATTTTTCCTTCATCTTCTTTATTTCTGATGGAGTGAACTTGAAAAGCGATAAAGCCCTCAGCAGTCAGCGGGTCTACAAGATTCGCACACATGATGCCGTTTACATAAGTTCTGATTTCATTACCTATAGCTTCTATACGGTAGTGATTCCAAGTGCCGTTGACAAAAGCCTCCTGACCTTTGGGGTTAATTGTAAGCGGATAAAGCCATCCTCTTCTAGCTTCATCGTAAATACCACCAGCCCATTTTCTTGGGCTTGTTTCAATTTCACACTGATAGCCGTGAACTCTTCCTTTTTTGAAATCAGGAAAACTGTTGCTACGAAATTGAACTCCTGAGTTAAGGCCGAAATCTACTTTGACTTCAAATTCAAGGATAAAGTCACTGTATTTCATTTTTGTGGCCATAAAACTATTGGGAGTTTTAGCCCTCGATACACCTACCATCTCTCCGTTTTCAATTCGGTATTCAGCATCTCCATTCAATTGTTCAAAATTTGAGAAGTCATTACCGTTAAATAGAGGCTCCCAGGGAATTTCTTGAGCATAAACTAAAGAAAAGCTTAGAAAAACACAAAGCAGGGTTGTGATTTGGGAATATTTTAATTTAAAATCAATCATTCTGTTTTTTTCATTTCGTTAACGTTAACGAATATAACATAATTTATTTATTATTGCATTCAAATATCTTTTTTACATTAGAGAAAAAATTAAATTAAATGGTCAACAAAAGGCGAAAATTTTTAAAGCAGAGTGCTACAGCACTAAGTTCAA